>NZ_JBEZMM010000039.1:0-75370 GCF_040652715.1 Streptomyces sp. NPDC048196
GAGCCGCGCCCTCACCGGCGAATCCACACCAACCTGGCGAACCGAAACAGGCAACCCACCCACAACAGCCTGAACCCAGATCAGACGCCCTCTTAAGGGTCGGCCTGCCCCCGCTCAGCCCCTGATGCGGGGCGTCGGTGCATCCCGTGACACGATGTGGTCATGCCCAGCGCACTGACCGATCTCTGCCGCTACCCGATCGTGCAGGCCCCCATGGCGGGCGGCGGCTCGGGACCCGGACTGGCCGCCGCCGTCTGCGGCGCCGGCGGTCTCGGCTTCCTCGCCGCCGGCTACAAAACCGCCGACGGCATGTACCAGGAGATCAAACAGCTGCGGTCGCTGACCGACCGGCCCTTCGGCGTCAACCTCTTCATGCCGCAGCCGTCGCTCGCCGACCACTCCGCCGTCGAGGCGTACCGCGAACAGCTCGCCGGCGAGGCCACGTGGTACGAGACCGAGCTCGGCGACACCGACGGGCCGACCGACGACGGCTACGAGGCCAAGCTCGCGATCCTGCGCGAGGACCCGGTGCCGGTGGTGTCGTTCACCTTCGGCTGCCCCTCGCGCGCGGTCCTCGACGCCTTCGCCAGGGTGGGCACGTACACCATCGTCACGGCCACCACGGCGGCCGAGGCACAGGCCGCGCAGTGGTCCGGTGCGGACGCCGTCTGTGTGCAGGGTGTGGAGGCGGGCGGTCACCAGGGCACCCACCGCGACGACCCGCACGCCGACGGGAGCGGCGCGGGGCTGGGCCTGCTGGCGCTGCTCGGGCAGGTCCGGGAGGCCGTGCAGATTCCGGTGATCGCCGCGGGCGGGCTGATGCGCGGGGCGCAGATCGCGGCGGTGCTGGCCGCCGGGGCGACCATGGCGCAGCTCGGCACCGCCTTCCTCGCCACCCCGGAGTCGGGCGCCAACCCGCTGCACAAGCAGGCGCTGACCAACCCCCTCTTCACCCATACGGAGCTGACCCGGGCGTTCTCCGGGCGACCGGCCCGCGGCCTGGTGAACCGTTTCCTGCGGGAGCACGGCCCGTACGCACCGGCCGCCTACCCCGCGGTCCACTACCTCACCTCCACGGTGCGCAAGGCCGCGGCCAAGGCCGGGGACGCCCAGGGGCTGAACCTGTGGGCGGGGCAGGGGCACCGGCTGGCCCGGGAGATGCCGGCCGCCCGGCTGGTGGAGGTCCTCGTGGCCGAACTCGACGCGGCACGGGCCGGGTTGAGCCGCACCGGGGCCGGGACGGCGGAAACCGGGGCCGGAAGCACGGGATCCGGTGACTCGCCGGCTGCCGGGGGAGCCGCATGACCGCGCCCGTGTTCCTCGTCGAGTCGCTCGCGCACGTACGGGCGGGCGGCACGGTCACCGTCGACGGGCCGGAGGGCCGGCACGCGGTGTCGGTGCGCCGACTGCGGGCCGGCGAGGAGGTCGTACTGACGGACGGTCAGGGCAGCGGCGCCTACGGCACGGTGGCCGCCGCCGAGGGCAAGGACCGGCTGACCGTCGCGGTCGCCGAACTGCGCACCGAGGAGGCGCCGGACCCGACCATCACGGTCGTCCAGGCGCTCCCCAAGGGCGACCGGGGCGAGCTGGCCGTCGAGACCATGACCGAGACCGGGGTGGACGCCATCGTGCCCTGGCCGGCGGCGCGTTGTGTCACCCAGTGGAAGGGCGAGCGGGCCGCCAAGGCGCTGGGCAAGTGGCGGGCCACGGCCCGTGAGGCGGGCAAGCAGTCCCGCCGGCTGATCTTCCCGGAGGTCGCGGACCCGCTGTCCACCAAGCAGGTGGCCGCCCTGCTCGCCGACGCCGACTTCGCGGCCGTGCTCCATGAGGAGGGCAGCGCCCCGCTCGCCACCGCCGAACTCCCGGCCACCGGCCGGATCGTGCTGGTCGTGGGGCCGGAGGGCGGTGTCTCCCCGGAGGAGCTGGCCCTCTTCGCCGAGGCCGGCGCCAGGCCGTACCGCCTGGGCCGGACCGTCCTGCGCACCTCTACGGCCGGCACCGCGGCCACCGCCCTCCTGCTGGGCCGCACGGGACGCTGGAGCTGAGCCCCGGGCCCGTCCGGCCGCAGCGGCTCACTTCCCGTTGTCCTCGGCGAGGGTGTGGGCCACGAGGGCGTTGGCGTGGCCGTGGCCGAGGCCGTGCTCGGTCTTGAGCCAGGTGACGAGTTCCCCGTGCTTGGCCGGCGGCGCGGAGCGGATGAGTTCCTTCCATTCGGCTGTCGGGCGGCCGTACTTCTTCTCGATGGAGGGGAAGTAGCTGGCGGGTCCCTTGACGGCGTCGGTCATGTGGCGGTCTCCGTTCTTCTGGAGGGGTTGCGTAGGGTTCGCCCCGTCGTCAGGACTGGAGGTTCGCCGGCCGGTGGCGCAGCAGGACCACCTGGGAGTCGACGGTCCTGGACTCGACGAGGCTCAGGTCCATCCGCTCCTGCGGCGTGCTGAAGACGGGCCGGCCGCCGCCCAGCACGACCGGGTGGACGAAGATCTGGTACTCGTCGATCATCCCGTGCCGGGTGAGGAATCCGGCGAGGTCCGAGCCGCCGAAGAGCAGTAGGCGGGCCCCGCTCCGCTTGAGGGCGGTGAGTTCCTCGACGACGTTCGTGCCGATCACGCGGGTGTTCCAGTCGGCCTGCTCCAGCGTCGAGGAGACGACGATCTTTGGTGCGCTGCGCCATACGGGGGCGAAGGCCAGGTCGTGCGCGTCGGTGGAGTACTCCTCCGCCCGGGGCCAGAAGCCGGACATCATGTCCCAGACCTTGCGGCCGTACAGGAACTGGTCGGCCTCGGTGGTGAGTTGGAGTGAGTGGGCGGAGAGTTCGGGGCCCATGAGGGGCCAGTCGAAGGCGCCGTCGGGGCCTTCGATGTAGCCGTCCAGTGACTGGTGCACGAAGTGGGTGATCTTGCCCATGGGGTTCTCCCGGTGGTCGCCGGCCGTCAACGGGCCGAAGCGGGGGCGGTGGCGGGAGCGTACGTGAGGACCTGCGCGCCGCTGCGGAAGGTGGTGGTACCGAGCGGCCGGAGTGTCTTCTTCGGGGAGCTCTCGGTGAACAGGCGCTTGCCGGTGCCCTCGACGACCGGGTGCGTCCACAGGCGGAGTTCGTCGATCAGGTCGTGCGCCAGGAGGGTGTTGACGAGCCCGCCGCTGCCGTAGACGAGCAGGTCCTGGCCGTCCTGCTGCTTCAGTTCGGCGACGGCGGCGGGGAGGTCGCCGGTGAGGAAGGTGGCGTTCCACTCCGGCGTGTCGAGCGTCGTGGTGGCGACGTACTTGGGCAGCGCGTTCATCCGCTCGGCGAAGCCGTCCTCGTCGGTCATCGTCGGCCAGGCGGCGGCGAAGCCCTGGTAGGTCACCCGGCCCAGCAGCAGGGCGTCGGCGGCGAAGAGCTGGCCGCGGGCGAACGCGGCGGCTTCCTCGTCGAAGAACGGGGCCGTCCAGGCCGGGTTCTCCACGACTCCGTCGAGCGTGATGTAGAGCGATGCGATGACCTTGCGCATGCGAGGCTCCCCCTCGGTTACGGGCACGGATCTGCCCATGTGTACGATGTCCACAAATGGGGAACGCGGCGATCCGCAGCCCCCGTTCGATCATGCGGAAGCCTAGACGAGTTAAGTGGATGCTGTCCACATTGGATGACGCCTCGATGTCCACACGGGAGAGGCGTCCCCGTGGATGTCCACGTTGGAGGGGTAATGGCGGCGGAGAGCGGCAGGGCGAAGCGGACCACCTACCGCCACGGCGATCTCCGTAACGCCCTCGTCCAGGCGGGACTCGAACTGGCCCGGGAGGGCGGCCCCGAGGCGGTGGTGCTGCGCGCCGCGACCCGCCAGGCGGGCGTGGTGCCCAACGCCGCCTACCGGCACTTCGCCGACCGCGGCGCCCTGCTGCACGCCGTCTCGCAGGCCGCCATGGCCCGGCTCGCCCGCACCATGGAGGCCGAGCAGGCCGCACTGCCGCCGGCCCCGGACGCCGCGGCCGCCGCACGGGCCCGCTTCCGGGCGGTCGGCACCGGCTATCTGCGCTTCGCCCAGGAGGAACCGGGCCTGTTCCGCACCGCGTTCCACGTTCCCGGCGACATGACGTACGCCGCCGAAGACACCGCCGCGGGCGGCAGCGGCAGGACCCCCTTCGAGCTCCTGGGCGCGGCCCTCGACGACCTCGTGGAGAACGGTCTGCTGCCCGAGGACCGGCGCCCCGGCGCGGAGTTCCTCGCCTGGTCGGCCGTCCACGGCCTCGCCGCACTCCTCATCGACGGGCCCCTGCGCGGCCTGTTGCCCTCCCAGGCCCACGACGCGGGCCAGCACGTCATCGACATGATCGAGCGGGGCATCTGAGCCCGCCGCACCGCGCCCGCCCCCCACGCAACGGTGCGCCGACCGGCCTCAACGACCCGTCGGCGCACCGCCGTTCGCGAAAGGAAAGCCGCCTGCCGTCAGCTCAGCAGCTCGGCCGTCAGCGTGATGTTCTTGACCCCGGCCAGCGCCTGGCTCACCGGGCAGTTCTTCTTGGCGTCCTCGGCCGCGGCCTGGAAGTCCTCCTCGGACAGGCCGGGGACCCGGGCCTTCACGGTCAGCGCGATCGCGGTGATGCCCTCACCGGGCTGGAAGGTGACGTCGGCCTGGGTGTCCAGGGCCTCGACGGTGTGGCCCTTGCCCGCCAGGCCGTGCGAGAAGGCCATGGAGTAGCAGGACGAGTGGGCCGCCGCGATCAGCTCCTCGGGGCTGGTCACGCCGTTCGGCTGCTCCGCGCGGGCGGGCCAGTTCACGTCGTACGTACCGACCTTGGAGGACTCCAGGGCGACGGTGCCCTTGCCCTGGAGGAGGTTGCCTTCCCAGTGGGTCTTGGCGGTGCGCGTGGTTGCCATGGTGCATAACTCCCGGTTGTGGGCGAAAGCGATCAAGGCCAGCTTAGTGATCCCGTTCCCCCCGTCGCTGCGACGCCCCACCCGGCTCGCCCGGTAGCATCCGAGGCCGTGCGCACCGTGCGCACGAGGGATGAGCTGGGAGGAGCCAACGGTGGCGGGAGAACCGCAGGCCGATTGCCTGTTCTGCAAGATCGTGGCCGGGGAGGTGCCGGCGACCATCGTCCGCGAGACCGCGACCACCGTCGCGTTCCGCGACATCAACCCCCAGGCCCCGACGCACGTCCTGATCATCCCCAAGGTGCACCACCCCGACGCCGCGGCCCTCGCCACCGCCGAACCGCAGGTCGTCGCCGACATACTGTGCGAGGCCCGGAAGGTCGCCGCCGAGGACGGGGTCGAGGAGACCGGCTACCGGGTGGTCTTCAACACCGGCTCCGGCGCGGGCCAGACCGTCTTCCACGCCCATCTGCACGTCCTGGGCGGCCGCGGCCTCCAGTGGCCCCCCGGGTAACCAGCCATGTCCGTACGTGAACTGGTCGTCCTCGGCACCGCCAGCCAGGTCCCCACCCGGCACCGCAACCACAACGGCTATCTGCTGCGGTGGGACGGCCAGGGGCTGCTCTTCGACCCCGGCGAGGGCACGCAGCGCCAGATGCTGCGCGCCGGGGTCGCGGCCCACGACCTCAACCGGATCTGCATCACCCACTTCCACGGCGACCACTCGCTCGGGCTCGCCGGGGTGATCCAGCGGATCAACCTCGACCGGGTGCCCCACCCGGTCACCGCCCACTTCCCGGCCAGTGGCCAGCACTTCTTCGAGCGGCTGCGCTACGCGACCGCCTACCGCGAGACCGTCCGGCTGGTCGAGCGGCCGGTCGAGGCCGACGGGGAGCTGGACCGCTGCGCCTCGTACACCCTGCAGGCGCGGCGGCTGTCGCACCCGGTCGAGTCGTACGGCTACCGGCTGGTGGAGCCGGATGCGCGCCGGATGCTGCCGGAGCGGCTGGCGGAGCACGGCATCACCGGGCCGGATGTCGGGCGCCTCCAGCGGGAGGGTGAGCTGAACGGCGTCACCCTCGACGAGGTGAGCGAGCACCGCCCCGGCCAGCGGTTCGCGTTCGTGATGGACACCCGGATGTGCGAGGGCGTCGAGGCGCTCGCGGAGGGCGTGGACATGCTCGTCATCGAGTCCACGTTCCTGGACGAGGACGCCCAACTCGCCGCCGACCATGGGCACTTGACGGTGGGGCAGGCCGGCGGGGTGGCGGTGCGGGCCGGGGTGCGGCATCTGGTGCTGACGCACTTCTCGCAGCGTTACGACGACCCCGCGGAGTTCGCGCGGCAGGCCCGCGCGGCGGGGTACGACGGTGAGCTGACGATCGCCAGGGACCTCATGCGCGTGCCCGTGCCCAGGCGACGCTGAGCACGGGCACGAGGCCCCGGCCTGTCGCTTACGGCAGGTAGTACATCGGGTTCGGCATTTTGAACGTCCGGTGGGCGTGGCCGCCGTCCAGGTCGCTGTACTGATCGCCGAAGTTGGCGACGATGTCGTAGCCCAGGGACTCGATGTGCTTGCGGGTGCCCGACTTGTACTCGACGGTCGTGCAGGTGCTGCCGCAGGGCAGGTAGGCCGGCGGGTGCTCCTTGTCCTTCAGGTAGACGTGCGTCCGGTCCAGCGGGACGCCGTAGCCCACGTTCTTCAGGTTGCGCACGCTCCAGTCGCGCTGGGCCTCCTTGCGGCCGGTGATGAAGAAGACCTCGGCGCCCTTGTCGCGGGCCCGGTTGACGAGCCGGTTCATGCCGAAGACCGGGTCCATGTCGGTGTGCTCCAGGTACGTGTCCTGGCTCTGCGGGGTGAAGGCGAAGCCGACCCGGAGCTCGTAGTTGTACGTGAGCAGGGTGGTGTCGTCCATGTCGAGGACGATGGCGGGCCTGGTCTTCTTGCCGGCCCGAGCCGGGCGGGCGAGCGCCTTGTCCAGGTAGGCGCGGGCCTTGGCCTCGATGCCGCGGACCTGGCGGGCGTAGTTGCTGTGCGGGGAGGCGTAGTGCTCGCCGTCGGCCGTGACCGTGTCGCCGTAGTACGCCTTGATCTTGTCCTGGACCTGCGTGAGGTTGGGGATCTCCTTGTCGGTCCGCGGGACGGAGTGTTCGGCGGTGGCCTGACCGATGCCGAAGACGGCGGTGCCGGCGACGAGGGCGGCGACCGTCGTGGCACCGAGGCGGGCGCGACGCGACAGGGCGGGGCGGAGGCGACCGGAACAAAAGTGGTCGGGACGGGGCATGCGCGGCTCCTCTTGGAGAAGAAGGGGGGTGGGTCCCAGGGCTGAGGTGGCTGACGGCCCCTCATTCCTTGGTCTACGCGCGGAGATTCAACCCTTGGCGAGAAATTCTGGCAAGAGGTGGGGCCTTGACGGTCCGAAGGGGTCTCCGTAGCCTCCACCTGCATGCATGGATGGTGTTTATATGCATGAATGGTGTGTCGCTGCCGACCATGCCCCCGGCCCCGTCACCGCCCGTGCCACCGATCCGGCTGCGGGCCGGCCGTACCCGTAGGAGCCCCGGATGACCGACGCCCCGCATCCCCTCGCCATCGCCGAGGTCCGGCTCACCCCGGTCCTGGTGGCCGACCCGCCACTGCTCAACACCCAGGGCGTACACCAGCCGTACACCCCGCGGCTGATCATCGAGCTGGTCACCGAGGCGGGGGTCACCGGGCTCGGCGAGACCTACGGGGACACCGGCTATCTGGGCCTGGCCCGGCCACTGGCCGCGGCGCTGACCGGCCGGCGGGTCACGGATCTGAACGGGCTGCCCGCGCTCGCCGCCGAGGTGTGCGGGGACTCACCAGCCGCCACCGACGCCGACGCGGTGCACGCCGGCGGACTGCGCGGCGTCCGGAGCGCCGAAAAGCTACGGCTCTCGGTCCTCTCCGGCTTCGAGGTCGCCTGCCTGGACGCCTGGGGCAAGGCCACCGGACTGCCGGTCCACGCCCTGCTCGGCGGCAAGGCCCGGGACCGCGTGGAATACGGCGGGTACCTCTTCTACCGCTGGGCCGAACACCCCGGCGGCCGCGGCGAACGGGACGACTGGGGCGCGGCGCTCGACCCGGCCGGGGTGGTGGCCCAGGCCCACCGCTTCGCCGACACCTACGGCTTCACCTCCTTCAAGCTCAAGGGCGGCGTCTTCGAGCCCGCGCAGGAGATCGCCGCGATCCGCGCGCTGGCCGCCGTCTTCCCCGGGCGGCCGCTGCGGCTCGACCCCAACGGCGCCTGGAGCGTGGCCACTTCGCTGAAGGTCGCGGACGAGCTGGCGGACGTGCTGGAGTACCTGGAGGACCCGGCCGGCGGGACCGCGCGGATGGCGGAGGTGGCGGCCGGCACCCGCCTGCCGCTGGCCACCAACATGTGCGTGACGACCTTCGACGAGATCGCCGAGGCGTTTTGCCGCCGCGCCGTCCAGGTGGTGCTCTGCGACCACCACTACTGGGGCGGGCTGCGCGCCACCCGCGAACTGGCCGCCATCTGCCGCACCTTCGGCGTCGGCCTGTCCATGCACTCCAACACCCACCTGGGCATCAGCCTGGCCGCGATGACCCAGGTGGCGGCGACCGTACCGGACCTCCACCACGCCTGCGACACCCACTACCCCTGGCAGACCGAGGACGTCCTCACCGAGCGGATCGCGATCCGCGACGGCAGGGTGGCCGTCGACGACGCCCCCGGCCTCGGCGTCACCCTCGACCGGGACCGGCTCGCCGCGCTGCACCGCCGCTGGCTGGCCGACGACGGGGGCCTGCGCGACCGCGACGACGCCGCCGCGATGCGCCACGCGCACCCGGACTGGACCGTTCCGGCCGTCCCGCGCTGGTGACCGCGGCCGGTGGCGGGCCGTGAGCGGGCCGGGTACGGACGCGGGCAGTACGTACGCCTGCCCGGCCCGGACGCGGTCGCCGCCCGCCGGGGATCATGAACCCGGCCGTGGTCCTGTGCGCGGTCGCCCGGCACGCGTACGGTGAGGCACGGCTCAGTGGCAGCGCGCCACAGTGGTCCCGTAGTGATCTTTGAAAGGGGCTGTTCCGATGGCACAGGAAGTGCGCGGCGTGATCGCGCCGGGGAAGAACGAACCGGTACGGCTGGAGACGATCCTGGTACCGGACCCGGGACCCGGCGAGGCCGTGGTGAAGGTCCAGGCGTGCGGGGTGTGCCACACCGATCTGCACTACAAGCAGGGCGGCATCAACGACGAGTTCCCGTTCCTGCTCGGTCATGAGGCGTCCGGGGTCGTGGAGTCGGTCGGCGCCGGGGTCACCGACGTCGCGCCGGGGGACTTCGTCATCCTCAACTGGCGTGCGGTGTGCGGCCAGTGCCGGGCCTGTCTGCGCGGCCGCCCCCAATACTGTTTCGACACCCACAACGCCCGTCAGAAAATGACGCTGAAGGACGGCACGGAGCTGACGCCGGCGCTGGGCATCGGTGCCTTCGCCGACAAGACGCTGGTCGCCGCGGGGCAGTGCACCAAGGTCGACCCGGAGGTGTCGCCCGCGGTGGCCGGCCTGCTGGGCTGCGGGGTGATGGCCGGCATCGGCGCCGCGATCAACACCGGCGGGGTCACCCGCGGCGACTCGGTCGCGGTCATCGGCTGCGGCGGGGTCGGCGACGCGGCCGTGGCCGGCGCCCGGCTGGCCGGCGCGGCCCGGATCATCGCCGTCGACATCGACGACCGCAAGCTGGACATCGCGCGCACCATGGGCGCCACCCACACCGTCAACTCCCGTACCACCGACCCCGTCGAGGCGATCCGCGAACTGACCGGTGGGTTCGGCGCGGACGTCGTCATCGAGGCGGTCGGCCGCCCCGAGACGTACAAACAGGCCTTCTACGCCCGCGATCTGGCCGGCACGGTCGTCCTGGTGGGGGTGCCCACCCCGGACATGACCCTGGAACTGCCGCTCCTGGACGTGTTCGGCCGCGGCGGGGCGCTCAAGTCCTCCTGGTACGGCGACTGCCTGCCGTCCCGCGACTTCCCGATGCTGATCGACCTGCACCAGCAGGGCCGGATCGACCTCTCCGCGTTCGTCACCGAAACCATCGGCATCGACGACGTCGAGCGGGCCTTCGACCGGATGCACGCGGGCGACGTGCTGCGTTCGGTGGTGGCGCTCTGATGGCGGCACGGATCGACCACCTCGTCACCTCGGGGACGTTCTCGCTCGACGGCGGCACCTGGAACGTCGACAACAACGTGTGGATCGTCGGGAACGACGACGAGGCGATCGTCATCGACGCCGCGCACGACGCCGACGCCATCTTCGAGGCGCTGGCCGGCCGGACGCTGCGCGCGATCATCTGCACCCACGCGCACAACGACCACATCGACGCCGCCCCGGCGCTGGCCGCCCGCACCGGCGCCCGGATCCATCTGCACCCGGACGACCTGCCGCTGTGGAAGATGACCCACCCCGGCACGGTCCCGGACGCGGACCTGACCGACGGCCAGGTCCTGACCATCGCCGGTACGGACCTGACCGTGCTGCACACCCCCGGTCACGCCCCCGGCGCGGTCTGCCTGTACGCCCCCGACCTGCGCACCGTCTTCACCGGCGACACCCTCTTCCAGGGCGGCCCCGGCGCCACCGGCCGGTCCTTCTCGGACTTCCCGACGATCGTCGCCTCGATCCGGGACCGGCTGCTGACCCTGCCACCGGAGACGGCGGTACGCACCGGGCACGGCGATCCCACGACGATCGGGGACGAGGCGCCGCACCTGGACGAGTGGGTCAAGCGGGGGCACTGAGGGGCGGCTGGCTGGCTGGCCGGGGCCGGGGGCCGGGGAGGCCCCTGGCGGTGACTGAGCCGCGGGTCGCGGCGGGCGCGGGGTTGCAGGGGCGGACCCGTAGGGGGCGGTCGAACAGATCCCGTAGGGGATACGAGGGCCCCCTGCGGGGCCACAACGCGGCGCGGGGAGAGGGTATTCCGCGTGCGGAGGGCGTTCTCCTCCGGAGGGCATGCCGGCCCGGGAGGCCGGTGTGTCGGAGGCCGGTGCGGCGGCTCAGTCCTCCTTGGCCGCCCGTTCCAGGATGCGGGCGGCCACCGCGGGGGAGTCCACCAGGGGGTGCAGTGCCAGGGCGCGCAGGGCCGCGCCGCGGTCCTTGCGGGTGGCGGCCACCACCGCAGCCCGTTCGACCGCCTTGACCTGGAGCATCAGCCCCAACTGGTCCTCGCGCAGCGGGGCGCAGGGCAGCGGCCGGGCGCCGTGCGCGGTCACCTCGCACACCGTCTCCACGATCGCGTCCGGCGCCAGTTGCGGCACCGTCGTGCCGTTGCGGACGTTCAGGATCAGCCGGGTGCCGCTGTTGCGCACGATGGCGTGCATCAGCGCCAGCGCCACCCGGTCGTAGCCGCCGCCCTCCAGGTCGTGGCTGTCGCGCTGCCAGCCGCCGGTGGCCTCCCGGCTGTGCGCCATGTACGTCTCCTCCCGCTCCAGCCGGGTCCGCTCCCACAGTGCGTACACCGCGTCCGGGCCGCCGGCCGCCGCGGCCCGCTCGAAGAAGCCGCCCTGCTGCTGGTCGAGGAACTCGCCGCGGGTCTCCCGGGTGTCCCGGAGGGAGTCGAGGGTCTCGCGGCGGAAGTAGTAGTAGTGCAGGTACTCGTTCGGGAGCGCGCCCAGGGTCTGCAGCCATTCCGCGCCGAACAGCCGGCCCTCCTCGAAGGAGGCCAGCGCCGAGCCGTCGGCCAGCAGCCGCGGCAGCAGTTCGGAGCCCTCGAACGTCAACGACCGCAGCCAGCCGAGGTGGTTGAGGCCGACGTAGTCGTAGCCGACCCGGCCTCTGTCGAAGGCCGCCGGGTCCAGTCCCGCCGCCCGCGCGGCCCGGCGCACCAGGCCGACGGGGGAGTCGCAGATCCCGATGACGCGGTCGCCGAGCACCTGGGACATCGCCTCGGTCACCATGCCCGCGGGGTTGGTGAAGTTGATGACCCAGGCCGCCGGCGCGAGCTGGGCGACCCGCTCGGCGATGTGCAGCGCCACCGGGATCGTCCGCAGGCCGTACAGGACCCCGCCCGCGCCCACCGTCTCCTGGCCCAGCACGCCCTCGGCCAGCGGGATCCGTTCGTCGCGTATCCGGCCGGCCGTGCCGCCCACCCGGATCGCCGAGAACACGAAGTCCGCCCCGGCCAGCGCCTCGTCCAGGCTCTGCGCGACCCGGACCGGCACCGGTGCCGGATGCCCCTCGGCCAGCCGCGTCAACACCTCGGCGATGACCGCCACCCGCCGGGCGTCGGTGTCGTGCAGCACCACCTCGGAGACGGAGTCCGCCGGGTCGGCCAGGAGCGCGCGGTAGACCAGCGGCACCCGGAAACCGCCACCGCCGAGAATCGTGAGCCTCATGGGGCGGAACGTACCGCAGCATCAGGCACACTGGCGGCACGTGCTGATATGAGAGGGGCGTGCACGGTGACCAGCCGACGTGATGTCCACCCGCCCACGGGCCCGGCCGGGACGCCACCGGGCCTCGACCCGCTGGCCGAGGTACGGGCGGACGGCGATCCGCGCACCGACGTCTACCTCACCGGCACGGTCTTCCTCGACATCATCTTCACCGGCCTGGACTCCGCCCCGGTCCGCGGCACCGAATCCTGGGCCCGCGGCATGGGCTCCAGCCCCGGCGGCGTCGCCAACATGGCCACTGCCCTGGCCCGGCTCGGGCTGCGCACCTCCCTGGCCGCCGCCTTCGGCGACGACAAGTACGGCGAGTACTGCTGGGAGGCGCTCGAAGAGGGCGAGGGCATCGACCTGGCGCTGTCACGCACGGTCCCGGGCTGGCACTCCCCGGTCACCGTCTCCATGGCGTACGAGGGCGAGCGCACGATGGTGTCGCACGGCCATCAGGCGCCGCCCCCCGACTTCACCTTCGACGGCCGGCACGCACCGGGCTGCCCGCCGCCGTCCCGGGCCTGCGTCGCCTCGCTGGTGCCCGGGCGGCGGGAGCCCTGGCTGGAGTGCGCGGCCGGCCGCGGCAGCCGGATCTTCGCGGATGTCGGCTGGGACGACAGCGGCCGCTGGGACCCGGCCGACCTCGCCGACCTCGAACACTGCGAGGCGTTCCTGCCCAACGCCGAGGAGGCGATGCGCTACACCCGCACGACCTGCCCGCGCGCGGCCGCCCGCAAGCTGGCCGACCGGGTGCCGCTGGCCGTCGTCACGCTGGGCTCCAAGGGCGCGTACGCGGTGGACGGGCGGACCGGCGAGACCGCCGAGGTGCCCGCGATCGCGGTGGAGGCGCTGGACCCGACCGGCGCCGGCGACGTCTTCGTCGCGGGCTTCGTCACCGGCACCCTGGCCGACTGGCCGCTGACCGACCGGCTGGCGTTCGCCGGGCTGAGCGCCGCGCTGTCGGTGCAGGAGTTCGGCGGGTCGCTGTCCGCGCCGGGCTGGGCGGAGATCGCCGCCTGGTGGCAGCAGGTGCGGCTGTGCGAGGCGGGTGCCCCGGGCGCGCTGCGCCGGCAGTACGCCTTCCTCGACGAGGTGCTGCCCGCGGCCTACCGTCCGGCGCCGCTGGCCCGCGCGGTCCCCACGCTCGGCTTCCGCCGCCCGGCCTGAGCCACCGCGCAAGGCCCCGGAAGCGGCATCGGAAGCGGTTCCGCGCCGATCACCGTCCCGCGTCGAAAACCCAGGTCACAACGGCCGCCAGGAAAATCTCTCGGGCCTGTCGGTGCCCCGTCGTACTCTTGTATCGCAAGGAGGCCGTGCCGTCAGGCACCTCCTCGGCACGTCTTCATGAGCAAAGGATGGGGGTTGAGCAGGCCACCGAGCCGCCCTATGACGCAGACACCCATGGAACCGCAGGCGAGCGCCCAGTTCACCGTCCCGGCCAAGCACCCGATGGTGACGGTCCTGGGGTCCGGCGACTCGCTCCTGCGAGTGATCGAAAAAGCCTTCCCGGCGACCGACATCCACGTCCGGGGCAACGAAGTCAGCGCGGTCGGCGACGCCCGGGAAGTGGCCCTCGTCCAGCGCCTTTTCGACGAGATGATGCTGGTGCTCCGCACCGGACAACCGATGACGGAGGACGCGGTGGAACGCTCGATCGCCATGCTGCGCGCGGCGGAGAACGGCGAGGGCGCCGGGAGCGAGACGCCCGCCGAGGTGCTCACCCAGAACATCCTCTCCAACCGCGGCCGGACGATCCGTCCCAAGACCCTCAACCAGAAGCGCTACGTCGACGCCATCGACAAGCACACCGTCGTCTTCGGCATCGGCCCGGCCGGCACCGGCAAGACGTATCTCGCGATGGCCAAGGCCGTCCAGGCGCTCCAGGCCAAGCAGGTCAACCGCATCATCCTGACCCGCCCCGCGGTCGAGGCCGGTGAGCGGCTGGGCTTCCTGCCCGGCACCCTCTACGAGAAGATCGACCCGTATCTGCGCCCGCTCTACGACGCGCTGCACGACATGCTCGACCCCGACTCCATCCCGCGCCTGATGGCCGCGGGCACGATCGAGGTCGCACCGCTGGCGTACATGCGCGGCCGGACGCTGAACGACGCGTTCATCATCCTCGACGAGGCGCAGAACACGAACCCCGAGCAGATGAAGATGTTCCTCACCCGCCTCGGGTTCGAGTCGAAGATCGTCGTCACCGGCGACGTCACCCAGGTCGACCTCCCCGGCGGCACCAAGAGCGGTCTGCGCCAGGTCAGGGAAATCCTGGAGGGCGTCGACGACGTGCACTTCTCCCTGCTCACCAGCCAGGACGTGGTCCGGCACAAGCTCGTGGGCCGTATCGTCGACGCCTACGAGAAGTACGACAGCCGCAACGGCCAGTGAGCCGGACGCACCGCGCGAACGAGAAGCGAGACGCAACGCCCCATGTCCATCGACGTCAACAACGAATCCGGCACCGATGTCGACGAGCAGGCGATCCTGGACGTCGCCCGCTACGCCCTCGGCCGGATGCGCATCCACCCGCTCTCCGAGCTGTCCGTGATCGTCGTGGACGCCGAGGCCATGGAGCAGCTCCATCTGCAGTGGATGGACCTGCCCGGCCCGACCGATGTCATGTCCTTCCCGATGGACGAGCTGCGGCCGCCGGCCAAGGACGACGAGGAGCCCCCGCAGGGCCTGCTCGGTGACATCGTGCTCTGCCCGGAGGTCGCCAAGAAGCAGGGCGAGGAGGCGCCGACCGCGCACAGCATGGACGAGGAGCTCCAGCTGCTGACCGTGCACGGCGTCCTCCACCTCCTCGGTTACGACCACGAGGAGCCCGACGAGAAGGCCGAGATGTTCGGCCTCCAGGCGGCGATCGTCGACGGCTGGCGCGGCGAGCGGGGGCTGACCGGTCCCTCGCCGGCGCCCACCGTGACCTGACGGGCGTCCGCGATGACCACCCAGCTGATCGCGGTCGCGGTCCTGCTCGTCGTGATCGCCTGGCTCGCCGCCTGCGCGGAGGCCGGCCTGGCGCGTACGACGAGCTTCCGCGCCGAGGAGGCCGTCCGTTCGGGCCGCCGCGGCAGCGCCAAGCTCGCCCAGGTCGCCGCCGATCCCACCCGCTACCTCAACGTCGCCCTGCTGGTGCGGGTCGGCTGCGAGATGGCCGCCGGCGCCCTGGTCACCTACGCCTGCCTGCGCTCGTTCGCCGAGACCTGGCAGGCGCTGACCGTCGCCATCGCGGTGATGGTGCTGGTCAGTTATGTCGCGGTCGGCGTCTCGCCGCGGACGATCGGCCGCCAGCACCCGCTGAACACCGCCACCGCGGCCGCCTACGTCCTGCTGCCGCTGGCCCGCATCATGGGCCCGATCCCGCAGCTGCTGATCCTCATCGGCAACGCCCTCACCCCCGGCAAGGGCTTCCGCAAGGGCCCCTTCGCCTCCGAGGCCGAACTGCGCTCACTGGTCGACCTCGCGGAGAAGGAGTCGCTGATCGAGGACGAGGAGCGCCGGATGGTGCACTCCGTCTTCCAGCTCGGCGACACCCTCGTCCGCGAGGTGATGGTGCCGCGCACCGACCTGGTGTCCGTCGAGCGGTTCAAGACCATCCGGCAGGCGCTGACCCTCGCCCTGCGCTCCGGTTTCTCCCGTATCCCGGTGACCGGCGAGAACGAGGACGACATCGTCGGCGTGGTCTATCTGAAGGACCTGGCCCGCAAGGTCCACATCAGCCGCGACGCGGAGACCGAGCTGGTCTCCACGGCCATGCGGCCCGCCGTCTTCGTGCCCGACACCAAGAATGCCGGCGATCTGCTGCGCGAAATGCAGCAGGACCGCAATCATGTCGCGGTGGTCATCGACGAATACGGCGGCACCGCCGGAATCGTCACCATCGAGGACATTCTCGAAGAGATCGTCGGCGAGATCACCGACGAATACGACCGCGAATTGCCGCCGGTCGAGGACCTCGGTGACGGCCGCTACCGCGTCACCGCCCGCCTCGACATCGGCGACCTCGGCGAGCTCTACGGCCTGGTGGAGCTGGACGACGAGGACGTCGAGACGGTCGGCGGGCTGCTGGCCAAGCTGCTCGGCCGGGTCCCGATCGCCGGTGCCACGGCCGAGGTCGACCTCTCCGACACGGCCGCCGACCCCGAACTGAAGGGGCTGCGGCTGACCGCCGAATCACCGGCCGGCCGCCGCAACAAGATCGTCACGGTGCTCTGCGAGCCGGTGCGGGCCACGGACGCCGGAGAGCTCTCCGCATAATTCCGGCACGTCCGGGAAATGACCCGACGAGAATCCGACGAGGGCCGACGAGACCCGACGGGATAACGCCTCGCTGCGTCCCGCTCCCGTTTCCGGCGTTACTTATCTCCGGTGCAGCAGAAATGTTCTGGAAGCCATTTCCGGTGGGACTGGATTCTTCGCGGCGGGCCGTGGAAGGATCTTCGGGCGGTCGCCGAAAGGCGGCCGTCCTGCGGGAGAGAAATCGTCCGAGAAATCTTGCCGCGCAGGTTGCCCCGGCCACGGGGGACCGGGGCAGCCACCTTCTTCCTCACGTCGCGGGGCCGGCGCATATGCTCGCCGGTATGACCGAAGCCGCACCGCTGGACCCCGAAGACCGCAAGATCATCACGCTCGCGCGCTCGGCGCGGGCCCGCAACGGCGTGCCCGAGGGCGCCGCCGTGCGCGACGAGACCGGCCGCACATACGTCGCCGGCACCGTCGCGCTGGACTCGTTGCAGCTCAGCGCCCTGCAGACGGCCGTGGCGATGGCCGTCGCCAGCGGTGCGACGTCCCTGGAGGCGGCAGCCGTGGTCACCGACGCCGAGCGCGCCACGGACGCGGACCGCGCGGCCGTCCGGGACCTCGGTGGCCCCGGCACGCCGGTCCTCGTCGCGGGCCTCGACGGCACCCTGCGCAGCACCGTCCCGGCGGGGGAGGCGTAAACCGGGCACCGGACCGTGGGCGTGGGGCGCGGGCTCCCGCCACGGCCCCTCCCGTGCGGGCAGGCGATAACCATCGACGGTCCCTCACCATCGACGGTCCCTCACCACCGACAGTCCATAACCATCGGCTATCACCGCATGTCTTGGACGTGTCCGGGCCGGGGCGGCAAGGATCAGGGGTGTCAGCAGCCGTCGCCGGCCCCGCCGCCGGCCCGCGCCACCAGGAGCCCGCCGTGACCGCCGCAAGCGCCCTCCCCGCCCGCACCCTGGGCGGCCTCACCAGCTCCGCCATCGGCTTCGGCGCGATGGTCCTCTCGCCCGGCGTCTACGGCGAGACCGACGAGCAGCGCGGCACCACCGCCCTGCTCTCCGCCCTCGACGAGGGCGCCACCCTGATCGACACCGCGGACGGCTACG
Organism: Streptomyces sp. NPDC048196; assembly: GCF_040652715.1. Taxonomy (NCBI): domain Bacteria; kingdom Bacillati; phylum Actinomycetota; class Actinomycetes; order Kitasatosporales; family Streptomycetaceae; genus Streptomyces; species Streptomyces sp. NPDC048196. The sequence goes on from NZ_JBEZMM010000039.1 coordinate 17,647, forward strand.
GCCCCGACGGCCACAACGAGCAGCTGATCGGGCGGGCGCTGCGCGGCCGCCGCGACGAGGTCGTGCTCGCGACCAAGTTCGGCTTCCGGCTCCCCGAGGGCGTCGCACCGCACCCCTTCCCGGTCAACTACGGCTTCGGCGAACTGGCCGTGAACGCCGACCCCCGCCACGTACGCGGCTACGCCGAGGCGTCGCTGCGCAATCTGCGGACCGAGGTCATCGACCTCTACTACCCGCACTACCCGGACCCGCAGGTTCCGTTCGAGGACACCGTCGGTGCCGTCGCCGAGCTGATCGACGCCGGTCTGGTCCGTCACCTGGGCCTGTCCAACGTGACCGCCGACCAGCTGCGGCGTGCGCACGCGGTCCGCCCGGTGGCCGCCGTCCAGGTCCAGTGGTCGATGTGGCAGCCCATCGACGCCGAGCTGCTCGCCACCGCCCGCGAGCTGGGCGTGGGCATCGTCGCCTGGAGCCCGCTGGGCAGCGGATTCCTCACCGGCACCGTCCAGCAGGTCGCCGGGGACGACTTCCGCCGCCATCTGCCGCGCTTCGACGCCGCCAACCTCAAGGCCAACCAGGACCGCTTCGCGCCGGTCCGGGGCCTCGCCGAGGACCTCGGCATCTCCTCCGGCCAGCTGGCGCTGTCCTGGCTGCTGCACCAGGACGAGGACGTCGTGCCGATCCCCGGCAGCCGCACCCCGGCGCACATCGCGGAGAACCTCGCCGCCGCCCGGATCGCCCTGTCCGCCGACACCCTCGCCCGGATCGACGCCGCGCTGAAGGACACCACCTTCGAGGGCACGGCGGCGGTCGTCGACCGAGCGTCCGGCCCGGATGGTCGGAGCGGCGTCCGGGATCGGGGAGAATGGGCGCCATGAGCGTTCGTACAGAGTCCTCCGCCGCCCACCGGGCCGGCTTCGCCTGCTTCGTCGGCCGCCCCAACGCGGGCAAGTCGACCCTGACGAACGCTCTCGTGGGTACGAAGGTGGCGATCACCTCCAACCGCCCGCAGACCACCCGGCACACGGTCCGCGGCATCGTGCACCGCCCCGACGCCCAGCTGGTCCTCGTCGACACCCCGGGCCTGCACAAGCCGCGCACCCTGCTCGGCGAGCGGCTCAACGACGTCGTCCGCACCACCTGGTCCGAGGTCGACGTGATCGGCTTCTGCCTGCCCGCGGACCAGAAGATCGGCCCCGGCGACCGGTACATCGCCGGTGAGCTGGCCGAGATCAAGAAGACCCCCAAGGTCGCCATCGTCACCAAGACCGACCTGGTCGACTCCAAGACGCTGGCCGCCCAGCTGATCGCCATCGACCAGCTCGGCAAGGAACTGGGCATCGAGTGGGCCGAGATCATCCCGGTCTCGGCGGTGGGCGACACCCAGGTCTCCCTGCTCGCCGATCTGCTGGTGCCGCTGCTGCCCGAGGGCCCGGCGCTCTACCCGGAGGGCGACCTCACCGACGAGCCCGAGCAGGTCATGGTCGCCGAGCTGATCCGCGAGGCCGCGCTGGAGGGCGTCCGCGACGAGCTGCCGCACTCCATCGCCGTCGTCGTCGAGGAGATGCTCCCGCGCGCGGACCGCCCGGCCGACAAGCCGCTCCTGGACGTGCACGCCAACGTCTACATCGAGCGCCCCAGCCAGAAGGGCATCATCATCGGCCCCAAGGGCAAGCGCCTGAAGGAGGTCGGCACCAAGTCGCGCAAGCACATCGAGGCACTGCTCGGCACGCCGGTCTTCCTCGACCTGCACGTCAAGGTCGCCAAGGACTGGCAGCGCGACCCGAAGCAACTGCGGAAGCTGGGCTTCTAGTTCGCCGCGCGCCCCGAGCCGGGCCGCCGGCGGGCGCAGGGAATATCCCCCGCCCCCGCCCCGTTGTGCCCCCGAGGGGGCCCTCACGACCCCTACGGGATCCGTTCGACCGCCCCCTAGGGGCCCGGCCCCAGGCCCGCCCGCTCCCTCACCCAGCCCTTCCCACCCCCCTCACCCCACCCCCCGAATCCGTCGTACCAGCAGCGCCCCCAGCAGACCGATCGCTGCTGCCACGGCGTACAGCGTCCGGTAGCCGCCGAGGTGTACGAGGGGTGCGGCCAGGGCCGGGGCGGCCACCTGGGGCAGGGAGTTGGCGATGTTGATGACGCCGAGGTCCTTGCCGCGATGGGCCGCGGCCGGCAGGACGTCCATCATCAGTGCGAGGTCGACGGACGTGAAGACCCCGAATCCGATGCCGAGCAGCGCCGCGGCGCACAGTGCGCCCGGCCAGGTCTGCCAGACGGCGAGCAGCGCGGTGGCCACCGTCATGATCACCCCGGCGCCCAGGACGAACGGCTGCCGTCGCCCGGCCCGGTCGGACCAGATCCCGCCGACGACGACCGTGGTCAGCAGCGTCACGCCGTTCACGGCGGTGAGTACCAGCACCCCGCCGTCCGGGTCGGCCCGCCGCAGCACATCGCGCAGGTAGTACAGCAGGTACAGCAGCGCCAGCGCGTTGCCCAGGTTGATCAGGAACCGGGTCAGCCAGGCCCAGCCCAGGTCCGGATGGCGCCGCGGGCTGATCCAGAAGCCGGTGACCAGGGTGCGCCAGGACATCTCCGGCCGCCGCTCGGCCGGCAGCACCGTGTCCCGGTGCCCCAGCACGTACGGCAGGGTGCCCAGCACCACGAAGCCGGCGCAGGCCAGATAGCCGGCCCCGGGCCCGCCCGCGACGGTCGCCAGGCCGGTACCCGCCACCACCCCCAGGATCTGCGCCGCGCCCAGCCAGCCGCCCACCGCTCCCCGCTGCCGGTGCGGCACCCGGTCGGGCACCGCCGCGGTGATCGCCGCGAACGCCGCGTTGAGCGCGAGCTGTACGGAACCCCAGGCCAGCGCCATCGCCAGGACCGTACGGGCTGCCGCCAGTGCCGCCAGCGCGGCGGCGCCTGCGACAACTCCCGCCACGATCCAGGGAGTTCGCCGCCCGTAACGGGAGGTCGTACGGTCCGACAGCGCGCCGAAGAGGGGATTGGCCACCAGGGAGACGGCGGCTCCCACGCCGGTCACCCAGGCCAGCACGGATTCCTTGGGCATACCGGCGGCCGGTGCCGCCACCTCCGCCGCCTGCCAGGCGAGCAGTATTTGCAGCGGCCCGTACCAGCCCGCCCAGATCGCCCCGTTGGCCAACGCCAGGGACGCGGTCCACCCGGACCCGACCGGCGCGGACGGCTCGGCCAGCGGATCCGGCGCCGCGACCCGGCTCCGCCACCGGGCCGCTCCGGCACGCCGGCCCACCGGACCACGGCCGCTCGCCTCCGCCGCCCGACCTGCCCGGCCGCCGCCGTCCGCCCCCGTGGCCCGGCTCACCCGCCCGCCTGCTCCCGGAGCACCTCGCGGAACCAGCGGTACGAGGACTTCGGTGTCCGCGTCAGCGTCGCGTAGTCGACGTGGACGAGCCCGAACCGTCGCGCGTACCCCTCCGCCCATTCGAAGTTGTCCAGCAAGGACCAGACGAAATACCCCCGGACGTCCACCCCCGCCGCCATGGCGGCATGCAGGGCCCGCAGATGGCCGTCCAGATAGGCGATCCGCTCCCCGTCCTCGATGCCTTCGTACGAGCAGCCGTTCTCGGTGATCACGATCGGCGGGAGCCGCTTTCCGTACCGTTCGTGGAATCCGACCAGCAATTCGGTCAGTCCCTCCGGAACCACCGCCCACCCGAAATCGGTCCGGGGATATCCCTCGATGTCACGGGGCGCGAAAGGCAGCCCCTCGGGTATGCGCGTTCCGCCGACCTCCGTCGCCTCGCCCCTCGGCCGTCCCACCAGTGACGGCTGGTAGTAATTGATCCCGTACCAGTCCAGCGGCGCGGAGATCACCTTCAGGTCGTCGTCGACATTTCCCGGCAGCAGCTCCGCCACGTCGTCGTCCGGATAGCGGCCCAGCAGAATCGGGTCCGCGAACATCCGGTTCAGCAGCAGGTCGTAGAAATCCGCCGCCGTACGGTCTTCTTCCGCGTCGGAGGCGGCCCAGGTCGGCCCGTGGGAATTCGCGATCCCGATGGACCGGGCGCCCCGGGCCCGCAATGCCTGCACCGCCAAGCCGTGCCCCAGCAACTGGTGGTGTGCTGCCGGCAACGCTCCGAACAGCAATTCCCGCCCCGGCGCGTGCTGCCCCAGCCCGTAGCCCAGCAGCGTCAGTTCCGCCGGCTCGTTGAGCGTGATCCACCGCTCCACCCGGTCCCCGAGCCGGGCGGCCACGGCATCCGCATACGCGGCGAACCACTGTGCCGTTTCCCGTACGAGCCAGCCGCCGCCGTCCTCCACGACCTGCGGGGTGTCCCAGTGGAAAAGCGTCGGCACCGGCGCGATTCCGGCCGCCAGCAAGGCGTCGACCAGCCGGTCGTAGAAATCCAGCCCGGCCGCATTCACCGCCCCGCGCCCGTCCGGCACCACCCGTGGCCAGGCCACCGAAAACCGGTACGCGCCTACCCCGAGTTCCTTGAGCAGCCGCACGTCCTCGGGATACCGGTGGTAATGATCGGTCGCCACCCGCGCATTCGACCCGTCCTTGATCCGCCCGCTCTCCGCGGCGAAAACGTCCCATGTCGAGGTGGCGCGCCCCCCTTCGTCCACCGCGCCTTCGATCTGTGCGGCGGACGTCGACACCCCCCACAGAAATTCCTTCGGGAAGCGCGGCAGGGGCCTGGGGAACTCCGGCACGGCAGTCATGCCGGGATCTTCGTAACCGGCGGTAACAGTGTCAAGGGGCAGGACACGCAAGGGAGTTGGCGGGCGGCCGGCGGTGCCTCGCCGTCGCCGCCCCGCTGGTGCCCCTTGTCGGCGGCCCTGCGCGACCGGCTACGCGCCTTCCTTCATCACCCTCGTGATCAAGGTCCGCTGGTCGTCCGTGAGACGGGGGTCGGAGAGGTACACCGTGCGGCCGTCGACGGTGATCTGGTAGCTGAAGCCGTCGGGGACGCCGACGGGGGGTTCGGTGCGGGCGGTGGCGAGGGCGCGTTCGGCGAGCGACTGCCACTCGCCGGAGTCGTCGCGCCCCGCGGTGTCGATCTCGGCCCGGCGGTCGATGGCCGCGAAGCCGCCGGTGCGGTGAACGTGAATGCGCATAACGGGCTCCTCCGACGTCCTGCGACGGACTTCTTCCCCGTTTGGGGGGCCATATGGCCACGGTAGTCGGGGGCGGGGGGTGGGCGCCTGCTGGTCGCCGGCGCCCGGACACCGCCCCCGTTCTTTCGGGTAACCGGCACACCCCCGAGGTACGCCGGTCACTTCCCGCCGCGCCGAGATGCGGCCTCCTGTGTCGCTACGTCGTCACTTCGCCGAGATGCCGACCTGCGACCAGGCCTTGATCACGGCCTCGTGTTCGTCACCGGTGCCGAAACGGGCCTGGGCGGCCTTGATCGTGAGCTTGGCGAAGTCGGCGAACGTGGCGGCCTTGGGCAGTTCGCCGCCGGTCAGGACGTCGTACCAGACCTGGCCGGCCCGCTCCCACGCCTTGCCGCCGAGCTTGCTGGCGACGAGGTAGAAGGCGTGGTTGGGGATGCCGGAGTTGATGTGGACGCCGCCGTTGTCGTCGGCGGTCCTGACGTAGCCCTTCATGGTGGCCGGCTGCGGGTCCTTGCCCAGGACGTCGTCGTCATAGGCCGTGCCGGGCGCCTTCATGGAGCGGAGGGCCTTGCCGGTGACGTTGGGGCCGAGCAGGTCGGCGCCGATCAGCCAGTCGGCCTGGTCGGCGGTCTGGCCGAGGGCGTACTGCTTGATCAGGACGCTGAAGACGTCGGAGACGGACTCGTTGAGGGCGCCGGACTGGCCGTGGTAGTCGAGGTTGGCGGTGTACTGGGTGACGCCGTGGGTCAGCTCGTGGCCGATGACGTCGACGGGGATGGTGAAGTCCTTGAAGAGGTCGCCGTCACCGTCGCCGAAGACCATCCGCTCGCCGTCCCAGAAGGCGTTGTCGTACTTCTGGCCGTAGTGGACGGTCGCATCGAGTGCCAGGCCGGCGCCGTCGATGGACTTGCGGTGGTACGTCTTCAGGTAGAAGTCGAAGGTCGCCCCGAGGCCCGCGTGAGCGCGGTTGACCGAGGCGTCTTGGGAGGGGCCGTCGGACTCGGAGTGGACCTTGGTGCCGGGGAGGTTCTCCTGGTGGCCGGCGTCGTAGATGGTGCGGGTCGGCTTGTCGGCGTCGGCGCCGGGCTCCCCGGGGGCCGTGGCGCGGGCGGCCACCTCGCGGCGGCGGATGCGGTGGGCGCCGTCGTGCTCCAGGGTGCGGCGGGCCGGCTCGAAGTGGGCCGGGTCGTCCGACCGCGCGAGGTTGTCGAGGATGTGCGGCGGGATGATCGTGCAGAAGACGGGGTGGTCGGGGCCGGTCGGACCGGTGGCCTTCGAGGTCCGGTCGTTGCTGGGATCCGTGTTGAGGTCCATGGACAAACGGTGGCACTGTGTAGTGCGGGTGTCACTGCTTGCGCTGGAGATTCCTGCATATGTGTGGTTCGTCGCATTTAGGGCGTAACGTCCGGCCCGGTCCCGCATACTGATACGCGACCGCCACTCAGGGCGTACCTCGGTTAGGGTGCTGAGCATCATGCGTTACGGGCTGCTTCTCCTTAGCTGCCGCGGCGAGGGCCTGTAGTCGAGGCCGACCCCCTCCCCGCGGAGTCCGGTGTTGCCCACCGTCGGCCGTCGAAAGCCTTCGACAGGAGCCCCGCGCAATGACCTCCGAAATCTCCGTCGGTCGCCCCACGCCCATCACCGCCGCGACCGTCACCCAGCGGCCCTCCGGGATGCCGATCCACAAGTACGGCCCGTACGAGGCCGTGGACCTGCCGGACCGGACCTGGCCGGACAACCGGATCACCAAGGCGCCGCGCTGGCTCTCCACCGACCTGCGGGACGGCAACCAGGCGCTGATCGACCCGATGTCGCCGGCCCGCAAGCGCGAGATGTTCGACCTGCTGGTGCGCATGGGCTACAAGGAGATCGAGGTCGGGTTCCCGTCGTCCGGCGAGACCGACTTCCACTTCGTACGGTCGATCATCGAAGAGGGCGCGATCCCCGACGACGTCACGATCTCGGTGCTGACACAGGCCCGCGAGGACCTGATCGAGCGGACCGTCGAGTCGCTGCGCGGCGCCAAGCGCGCCACCGTCCACCTGTACAACGCGACCGCGCCGACCTTCCGCCGGGTGGTCTTCCGCGGCTCCAAGGACGACATCAAGCAGATCGCCGTGGACGGCACCCGGCTGGTGATGGAGTACGCGGAGAAGATCCTCGGTGACGAGACGGTCTTCGGCTACCAGTACAGCCCGGAGATCTTCACCGACACCGAGCTGGACTTCGCCCTGGAGGTCTGCGAGGCGGTCTGTGACGTCTGGCGTCCCGAGGAGGGCCGCGAGATCATCCTCAACCTGCCCGCCACGGTGGAGCGTTCGACGCCGTCCACGCACGCGGACCGGTTCGAATGGATGGCCCGCCACCTGACCCGGCGCGAGTACGTCTGCCTGAGCGTCCACCCGCACAACGACCGGGGTACGGCCGTGGCCGCCGCCGAGCTGGCGATCATGGCGGGTGCCGACCGCATCGAGGGCTGCCTGTTCGGGCAGGGCGAGCGCACCGGCAACGTCGACCTGGTGACCCTGGGCATGAACCTCTTCAGCCAGGGCGTCGACCCGCAGATCGACTTCTCGCAGATCGACGAGATCCGCCGGACCAGCGAGTACTGCAACCAGATGGAGGTCCACCCGCGCCACCCCTACGCGGGCGACCTGGTCTACACCGCCTTCTCCGGCTCCCACCAGGACGCCATCAAGAAGGGCTTCGACGCCATGGAGGCCGAGGCGGCCGCCGCCGGCAAGACCGTGGACGACATCGAGTGGGCGGTGCCGTACCTGCCCATCGACCCGAAGGACGTCGGCCGCTCCTACGAGGCCGTCATCCGCGTCAACTCGCAGTCCGGCAAGGGCGGTATCGCCTACGTCCTGAAGAACGACCACAAGCTGGACCTGCCGCGCCGGATGCAGATCGAGTTCTCCCGGATCATCCAGGAGAAGACCGACGCCGAGGGCGGCGAGGTCACGCCGGCCGCCATCTGGTCCGCCTTCCAGGACGAGTACCTGCCCAACCCCGCGAACCCCTGGGGCCGCATCCAGGTCAAGAACGGCCAGACCACGACCGACCGGGACGGCATCGACGCGCTCACTGTCGAGGCGGTCGTCGACGGCCGGGACACCGTGCTGACCGGTTCCGGCAACGGCCCGATCTCCGCGTTCTTCGACGCCCTGCAGGGCATCGGCGTGGACGTACGGCTGCTGGACTACCAGGAGCACACGATGAGCGAGGGCGCCTCCGCACAGGCCGCCTCGTACATCGAGTGCGCGATCGGTGACAAGGTCCTGTGGGGCATCGGCATCGACGCGAACACCACCCGCGCCTCGCTGAAGGCCGTGGTCTCCGCCGTCAATCGCGCCGGCCGCTGAGCCTCAGGGGTAGCACGGCCCCGGCCCCGTGATTTCGGCCAATATCGGCGGCGCGCCAGTGCTTCTGGCGTGCCGCCGAGCCGTAGTTGTCCGATACGAGGTGCTGACGGCGCATCAATGATGTGGCTAACATCACGTCCAACACGGCGACGGTGGCGTGGGGGTCTCTCCCGGGCCTGGACGGCAACGGGGAGTTACGGAGGCTGACGGAATGCACAAGGTGTGTGTGATGGGAGTGCGCACGTCCTGGCGTACCGTCGCCGACGGCGAGTTCTTCTGTCCGGACTGCGGCGGCGACCGCAACTATCTCCGGCGCACCGGCCACCGCCGTCTCACCCTCCTCGGCGTCCCGCTCCTCTCCCGCGGCCACACCGGCCCGGTCCTGGAGTGCTCCGCCTGCCACGGCCGCTTCGGCCTGGACGCCCTCGACCACCCCACCACCGTCCGCTTCTCCGCGATGCTGCGGGACGCCGTCCACACCGTCACGCTCGCACTGCTGGCCGCCGGCGGGACCTCGTCCCGCACGGTCCGGGAGACCGCCGTGGACGCCGTCCGGACGGCCGGCTTCCCGGACTGTTCCGAGGACCAGCTGCTGACCCTCCTCGCCGCCCTCGCCGCCGACACCGGGCGGCTCACCGGCACCTACGACGCGGTGACCGGCGGCCACTGCGGCCACGCCGGCCTCGACCCGTGCGGCACCGCGCTGGCCATAGAGCTGCACGAGGCCCTGGAGCCGCTCGCCCCGCATCTCGCGCCGGCCGGGCGGGAGTCGCTGCTCCTCCAGGGCGCCCGGATCGCCCTCGCGGACGGCGCCTACACGCCCGCGGAGCGCGAGGTGCTCATCACGGTCGGCGGGGCGCTGACCCTCGGCCCGACGGACACCGAGCGGCTGCTCGCCGCGGCGGCCCGCACGCCCTCGTAGGGCCGGGGCTCTCCTGCCGCTCCTTGACGGGTGCCCTTCGCGGTGATCTTGATCGCGTAGGACTTCGGTGCCGAGACGCCGCACCTGCCGTGGTCGTCGCAGAAGGTGGCGAGGGCGGTGAGGGTGGCGCGACCGCCCGGCCGGGCGCCCGCCTTGAGCTTCAGGCGCATGGGCTTGCTCAGGTACTCGCCCGGCATGAGGTCGGCGTAGCGGAGGAACCGCCCCTTGCGCAGGTCGACGGTGTGCCAGGTGCCGCCCGCCGCGTTGTCGAGGAACTGGACGGTGACCGGCGCGGTGCCGGTGAGCGAGAGGGTGACGGCCGGCAGCGTGCCGTTCGTGGTGTTGCGGACGAGATCGGCGAAGCCGTGCCAGCCGGAGCCGACGGCCACGGTGCGGGGGAGGTCCAGGAGTTCGGTGCTCACCCCCGGTCTTCCGGTCGCTGCGGCGGCCGGGGTGGTCAGCAGGGCGGCGGGGGTCAGCAGGGCCGTGGCGAGGACGGCCGTCAGGGCGCGGCGGAGCTTCATCGGGAAGGTCCCTCTCGATCCGGAGGCGGTTGCCGTTACCGACCGGTGAGGGGGCGGGAAGGTTGCGGCCCCCGTCGCCGCCGGGGCGGTGACGGGGGCCGGACGCGCCGGGTGCCAGGGGCGGTTACGCGCCCGCCGCGGCCGGAGCCGACGTCGGGGCCTCGGCCGGCGTCAGGCGCACCGGAAGCCCCCGCAGGCCGCCCGAGATGAAGCCGCCCGCGGGCTGCAACTCCTCGGAGGGTACGGCCAGTTGAAGGTCCGGGAAGCGGGCGAAGAGCGCCGGGAGGGCGATCCGGGCCTCCATACGGGCCAGCGGGGCACCGAGGCAGTGGTGCACGCCGTGGCCGAAGGCCAGGTGCTCCTGGACGCCGCGCCGGACGTCGAACGTGTCCGCCCCGGGGCCGTGGAACTCCGGGTCGCGGCCGGCGCCGGCGTACCCGGGGAGGATCGCGTCGCCCTTGCGGATGGTGATCCCGTCCGGCAGCTCGATGTCCTCCACCGCGAAGCGCAGCGGCAGGCTCGCGATGCTGGGGGCCCAGCGCAGCGTCTCCTCGATCACATCGCTCCACGGCACCTGGCCCGACAGCACCAGCTCGCGTTGGTCGGGGTGGGTGAGCAGGGCCGTCACCGCGTTGCCGATGAGGTCGACGGTGGTCTCGTGGCCGGCGCCGATGACCAGCAGCAGGGTGTCCAGGAGTTCCTGCTCGGTCATCCGCTCGCCGTCGTCGTCCCGTGCGGAGACCAGCAGGCTGGTGAGGTCGTCCGCCGGTGCCTCGCGCTTGGCGGTGACCAGGCCGGTCAGCAGGGAGTGCACGGCCGCGGCGGTGGCACCGGCCTGTTCCGGCGTGGCGGTGGTGTCCATGATCGCCTCGACCAGCCGGGCCAGTTCGGCGCGCGGCTCGCCCTCCGGGAAGCCGAAGAGCTCGCAGATGACCTGCATGGGCAGCGGGTGGGTGAACACCTCACGCAGGTCCACGACCGAGCCGGCCGGGCGGCCCGCGAGATCGTCCAGTAAGGCCTGGGTGATCCGCTCGACGCGCGGCAGCATGGCGTCCGTACGGCGGGCCGTGAACGCCGGCGCGATCAGCTTGCGCAGCCGCCGGTGGTCCGGGCCGTACGCGGTGAACATGTTGGTGACGCCGATCCACGACTGCAGCCAGCTGCCGCGGATCTCCTCGCGCTGCCAGGCCGGCCAGTGCTCCCGGGGGTTCTTGGAGACCCGGTCGTCGGTCAGCAGCGACTTGAGCAGGGCGTGGCCGGTGACCGCCCACGCCTCGATGCCGCCGGGCAGCTCGATCCGGGCCGCCGGGCCTATCGCGCGGAGGCGGGCTGCCTCCCCGTGGATGTCGCTTCCGACCGGGTCGATGACATAGGGCTGCTGTCCCTGTTGTGCCATGGAGTGGCTCCTGCCTGGTCGGGGGTGATGGGGGAGAAGCGGGCCGGCAGCGCGACCAGGGCCCGGTGGAAGGCGCCGTGCCGCCACTCCAACTCGCGGGTGGGAACGGCGAGTTCGATGTCGGAGAGCCATGCGGTGAGCCGCTCGATCGCGGTCGTGGCGATCAGAAGTGCGTGCCGCTTGACGGGGCAGGCGTGCGGTCCGGCCGCCCAGGAAAGGTGCGAACCGCCGCCCGAGCCCGGCACGTCCAGCGAGGTGGTGTCGAACTGGCTGTTGGCGGCCGCGTACGACACCATCACCAGCTGCCCCCGGCGCACCCAGGTGCCGTGGAAGAAGACGTCCCGGACCGGGAAGTGGGCGGAGTAGTTGGTCAGCGGCGGGTCGTTCCACAGCACCTCGTTGATGGCGTCCTGCGGGGTCAGGGCGCCACCGGTGAGGGTGTTGTAGTAACGGTCGTCGGAGAGCATCCGCGACAGCGCGTTGCCGATGAGGTTGGCGAGCGGTTCGTTGCCCGCGCCCATCACCAGGATGATGTTGTGGATGAGCTCCTCGTCGGTCAGCCCGTTGGGATGGTCCATGAACCACGAGGTCAGGTCCGCGCCGCGCTGCGCCTTCTTCGAGCCGACCAGCTCCATGATGTACGCGGTGTAAGCCTCGTTGGCGGCCGCCGCCTCCTCGGGCGAGGTGCCCTCGATCATCCCGGCGAGGGCCTCGATGAGCCGGTCGCTGTAGGAGTCGGGCAGCCCGAAGAGGTTGTTGAACATCAGCAGCGGGATCAGCCGCGCGTAGTCGGCGATCAGATCGACCTCACCGCGGGCGCCGAACCGCTGGATCAGGGTGTCCGCGGCGTGGTGCACACGGGCCCGCAGCTCGTGCGGCTCCACCAGCTTGAAGCTGTCGACGATGACGTCCCGGTAGCGGACGTGCGCCGGCCCGTCGCTGTAGAAGACGTTCGGCCGCCAGCCCAGCATCGGCAGGATCGGGGAGTCCGGCGGGATGGTCTGCATCCACTCCCGGGAGTCCTTCGACCAGGTCGAGTCGTCGTGCAGCAGGTCGAGGGCCGCGCGGTAGTCGGTGACCAGCATCGCGGTCACGTCGGGCGCGATCTCGACCGGCGCCAGCGCGCCGTACTGCCGCAGCCGGCCGTAGACGCAGCCCGGGTCGGCGGCGAACTCCGGTCCGTAGAGCTTCACCGGCTCGTGCGCGTCGGGCCGGGCCTGCGGGTACCCCGTGGCCTGCTGCGGCGGGACCGCGGAGTGCGCCGGGCAGCCCGGTGGCGGCGCGGCGCCCTGCTGCGGCAGACTCCCCGAGCTCTCGGCTGCGCTCGGGCGGGGGAGACCCCATTCTTCCGGCTGGTGCGGGGAAGTCACGGGTTCGGGTTCTCCTCGGGAGTGTGGGCCAGAACGTGGCCGACGAGCGCGATCAGCGCATCGACGGACTGGTCGCGGTCGCGGGCGTCGCACAGCACCAGCGGTGTCTCGGGGTGCAGGTCGAGTGCCTCGCGGAGCTTCTCGACGGAGTACTGGGGCGCGTCGGGGAAGGTGTTGACCGCGACCGCGTAGCGCAGCCCGGCCTCCTCGACGATGTCCATCACCTCGAAGGAGTCCGCCAGCCGGCGGGTGTCCGCGAGGACCAGGGCGCCCAGCGCACCGCGGGCGATGTCCTGCCACAGGGGCCGGAAGCGCTTCTGCCCGGGCGTGCCGAACAGATAGAGCACCAGGTCCCCGGGCAGCGTCAGCCGCCCGAAGTCGATCGCGACGGTGGTGGTGGTCTTCTCCCGTACGCCGGCGAGATCGTCGACGATCGCGCCGGACTGGGTCATGACCTCTTCGGTGTGCAGCGGCGGGGTCTCCGACAACGCCCGGATGAGCGTCGTCTTGCCGACCCCGAACGGCCCCGCGACCAGCAGCTTGACCAGGGTCTGGTGCTCGCCGGAGAGGTACATGGTGCCGGTGCCGGTACCCGTACCGGTCGCGCTGCTAGGACTTGAGAGAGCGGAGTCCATCGAGAACCCTCTCCAGAATCTGCCGGTCGAATTGCTCGGCTTCGGGGATGGGGACACGGGCGTGCAGTCGCCCGGCATCGACAAGGTCGGCCACCAGCACCTTCACCACGCTGACGGGCAGGTGAAGGTGGGCGGCGACCTCGGCCAGAGACAGCGCCCCGGGCTGCAGCAGCTCCAGGATGCGGTGCTCTTCCGGGCGTACCTCACTGGTGATCGGCATCCCCACGCTGTGCAGCAGGGTGAGCCGGTCCAACGTGTTGCGGCTGGGGCGGGCGCGTCCGCCGGTGGCCAGGTAGGCCGGAACGAGGCGCCTGCCGCTGCTCTGGCGGGGCGTCATGCCGGGTTACCGAGGTCCCGGGCCGGGCTGTTCATCACCTTGCTGCCCAGCGTCGTCACCTGGATCTGCATGTGGTGTGCGACGACTCCCATGTTCACCTCCGGGTCGGCGAAGACGGCCAGGCAGGTGTTCTCGCCGGCCGGTATCGCGAAGACGAAGCCCTCGTCGGACTCGATGACGGTCTGCCGCAACCGGGTGTCGTCCTTCTCGGCGAACGCGGCGGTGACGGCGCGCGCGGCGCCCTGGAGCGCGGACATCATCGCGGCGACACCCTCGCCGGCCTCCCGGGTGAGGCCCGGCGAGGCACCCTCGATGAAGCCGTCACCGGAGATCACGGCTGCGTGGATAACATGCGGCAACTCCAAGAGCGGCGCCAGCACCCAGGACTTGTCCTCGGCGACACGGCGGCGGGTGGGGTTGTTCATGACTGGGCGTTCCCTTCGGGACTGCGAGGGGGTTCTGACTGGGCGGCTGCCCGGCCGGATTCGGTGCCCCGCTGGAGGGCGGCCCAGCGGGATCCGGTCTCCTCCGGGGAGCGCGGGGGAATCGGTTCGGTGCGCGGGGCCTGTTCGGCCTCCGACGCGGGCTTGCGGCGGCGCCGGCGCGGCAGTTCGCCCTCGGTGGCCGGCGCGTCGTACGAGGCGTGCACGGCGGGCGCGGCGGGCGCCGCGGGGGCGGCCGGCGCGGCCGGGGCGGGAACCGGCTGACCGGCGGAGGACGCTGCCGAGGAGGGCGTCGCCCCGGTCGGCAGGGCGGAGGAGGATCGTTCCGTCATCCCGGAACGGTGCGGCAGCGGAGCCATCACGGACATGGGCTGGGCGCTCTCGTCTAGGACGGTGAGGAGGGGGTCACCCGGGATGTACACCACGGCCCGCACACCGCCGTACGGCGACGGCTCGACGTGCACTCCGAAGCCGTACTGGCGCACCAGCTGCCCGGCCGCGGCGAAACCGGACCGCGGCGGGTCGCCGAGCTGGGTCAGCAGTAGATCGCCGTCGCCCGCCAGCAGCTCCATCGCCGCCTTGATCTCGTCGTCGTGCATGCCGACGCCGTAGTCGTCGATGATCACCGAGGCGCCGCGGTTGCCCTGCTGGAGGGTGATGGTGACCGGCAGCTCCCGGTGCGAGTGGTGCAGCGCGTTGGCCAGCAGCTCGGTGACGGTGATCGCGATCGGCTCGACGGCCCGCGCGACGACCGCGACCGGGTCGCGCAGCTGGTTGCTGATCTGGACGCGCTCGTAGCCGCGCAGCCGGGACATGGCGCCCACGACCAGCTCGGCCAGGTACGAGTCCTCGCGGGTCAGGCCCGGCCAGGCGCCGCAGACGACGCCGGTGGCCTGCACGCGCCGCAGCGCCTGCTCGTTGAGGAAGTCCGCGTTCAGCAGGTCCTGCGCGATCTCCGGGTCGTCGTAGCGGTGCTGCATCTCCTGCAGCGCCGTCTGCAGCCGGTAGAGCAGCGCCTGGATGGTCGTGGTCGCGCCGCGGAGCGCCGACTGGGCGGCCGCGTCGACCCGCGTGCGCTCCTTGGTGATGGCCTCGCCGACCTGCTCCAGTACGGCGGCGAGCGCCTCGTCGGTCTCCGACCCGGCGAACCGGGCGTCGAGCAGACCGCGCACCGGTACGTGCGGATGCGCCAGCGCCATCGTCAGGTCCGGGAGCCGGGTACCGGCCAGGTGCCGGATCTCGGCCTCGGTGGCGCGCAGCCGGGCCGACAGCTCCGTATTGCTGTGGAGCGTGGCGCTGTTCTGTTCCTCAGCGGCGGTCAGGCGCGCTCTCAGGGCCTTGCGTTGTCCGCTGGCCCGGACCGAGAACGCCGCCAGGACCACGGCGGCGGCCGTACCTGCGCTGAGGCACCACAACAGCGCCTCCGGTATGGATGTCATCGAGATCCTCATGTGGGGTACTGACTGGGTCGGCCGGCCATCACGGCGACGTGCTGCCGATCATCACGGGATGCTACCGGGGAGTTGACGTGCCGTGAGGTGCGATCCCAAGGGGCGACTGAGAAGTACGGAAGGTCACCTTCCGCCCGCGATGACCGGACGATAACGTGATGCGGCCCTGTCATCCAGGGCAGATGGCGGTGCCGCTGTGTGCCTGTTGTGTGCCCTTGGTGAAAGCCGGTCAGGCGGCCCGGAACCGCGCGTTCTTGACGGCCTCTACGAAAGCGGACCAAGCGGTGGTGCTCCTGCCCCACCGAGCTCCGCTCAGGTCGTACTCGCGCATCGTCCGTTGTCCGACGCCGTCGACTCCACCAGGCACGGCGACGCCTCCGACGACCCCGACGCGCTTCCGGAGCGTCACCGCGCGAGCGCGCACAGTGCTGCCGGTCGGCCCCCTCTCCGCATGCGCGAGAATGGCGCCATGAGTCTGTTCCGCGACGACGGCATCGTGCTGCGCACCCAGAAGCTGGGTGAGGCGGACCGGATCATCACGCTGCTCACCCGCGGCCACGGCCGGGTCCGTGCCGTGGCCCGGGGCGTGCGGCGGACGAAGTCGAAGTTCGGGGCGCGGCTGGAGCCGTTCTCCCATGTGGACGTGCAGTTCTACGCCCGCGGCAGCGAGCTCGTCGGGCGCGGGCTGCCGCTCTGTACGCAGAGCGAGACGATCGCCGCGTACGGCGGCGGCATCGTCACGGACTACGCCCGCTACACCGCCGGTACGGCCATGCTGGAGACCGCCGAGCGGTTCACCGACCACGAGGGCGAGCCGGCGGTCCAGCAGTACCTGCTGCTGGTCGGCGGGCTGCGGACGCTGGCCCGCGGGGAGCACGCGCCGCATCTCGTGCTCGACGCGTTCCTGCTGCGCTCGCTGGCCGTGAACGGTTACGCGCCGAGTTTCGACAGCTGCGCACGGTGCGGGATGCCGGGCCCGAACCGGTTCTTCTCGGTCGCGTCGGGCGGGGTGATATGCGGTGAGTGCCGGGTGCCCGGGAGCGTCGTACCCTCCTCGGAGGCCATCGGGCTCCTGAGCGCGCTGCTGACCGGCGACTGGGAGACCGCGGACGCCTGCGAGGCCCGCCATGCGCGGGAGGGCAGCGGGCTGGTCACGGCCTATTTGCACTGGCACCTGGAGCGGGGGCTGCGTTCCCTGCGGTATGTAGAGCAGTAGGGCAGGCGGGCGCGGTGAGGCAGTGGTCACCCGCGCACAACGACAATCCTCGAAGCGACACAGCGACACAGCGACACAGCGACACAGCGACACAGCGACACATAGGAGACGTGGGCCGCATGGCACGACGCGGGATTCTGGGCCGTAACCGACGCGAGTACGTCACGCCCGAGCCGCACCCTTCCGGCGCGCGGCCACCGAAGATCCCCGGGGAGCTCGTCCCGAACCATGTGGCCGTGGTCATGGACGGCAACGGCCGGTGGGCGAAGGAGCGGGGCCTGCCGCGCACCGAGGGCCACAAGGTCGGCGAGGGCGTCGTGCTGGACGTCCTCAAGGGCTGCATCGAAATGGGCGTGAAGAACCTCTCGCTCTACGCCTTTTCCACCGAGAACTGGAAGCGGTCGCCGGACGAGGTGAAGTTCCTGATGAACTTCAACCGCGATGTCATCCGGCGGCGGCGTGACGAAATGGATGCGCTCGGTATTCGCATCCGGTGGGTCGGGCGGATGCCGAAGCTGTGGAAGTCCGTGGTGCAGGAGCTCCAGATCGCCCAGGAGCAGACCAAGAACAATGACGCGATGACCCTGTATTTCTGCGTGAATTACGGAGGCCGGGCGGAGATCGCGGACGCCGCGGCGGCGATCGCCCGGGACGTACGGGCCGGGAAGCTGGACCCGTCGAAGGTCAACGAGAAGACCGTCGCGAAGTACATGTACTACCCGGACATGCCGGACGTGGACCTCTTCGTGCGGCCGTCCGGTGAGCAGCGCACCTCGAACTACCTGATCTGGCAGAGCGCGTACGCCGAGATGGTCTTCCAGGACATCCTGTGGCCGGACTTCGACCGGCGGAACCTGTGGGACGCGTGCCTGGAGTACGCCAAGCGGGACCGGCGCTTCGGTGCCGCGCCGGTGGCGGAGGGCGAGTCCGCGACCTGACGGGCCCGAGGGCGGGCGGCCCGGCTTCCTGTGCTCCAGGAAGCCGGGCCGTACGCGTACGGGCCGTTCAGGCCCCTGCCTAGAGGCCGTTGCGGCGGTAGGGCACGTACGGCTGGCCGATCGACCTCTCGTGCGCCGCGTCGCCCGAGTAGTACGGGTACGGGATGACGTGCGAGACGGTGCCCTGGGAGCCGTTGTCCTCCAGGGCGATGTACTTGGTGTGGGCCTCGTCGGCCCAGCCGCCGAAGAGCACGGTGTGATCGCCGGCGATCAGGGCGTCGCCCGGCTGCAGGTCGTCCTTGGTGATCACGTGGGCGGTGTTGCCGCCCATCAGGCCGTAGGTGTTCAGTCCCGGGGGTTCGAGGCCCCAGGCGGCGGAGACGAAGCCCGAGCAGTCGTCGCGGTAGCCGTTGGTGGTGGCCGACTGGCTGTAGCCGATGCGGTGGTTCACCCGCTCCAGGGCCCGGTCGATGATGTCCTTGCGCTCCTTGGGGAGCCCGGAGGTGTCGGGGGCGTCCTGCACGCCGGCGCCGGTGGTGGTGTGGTGCTTGCCCGGCGACCAGGCGTCCCAGTCGCCCTTCGTCTCCCACTTGCCGTCGCCGTGGCCCTGGGAGGGGGCCGGACCGCCGGCGCCGCCACCACCGTGGCCACCACCGCCGTGGCCGCCGCCGCTGGCACCGCCACCGCCGCCGCCGCCACCGGAGCCGGAGCCGGACCCGGCGCCGTGCGAGCCGGTCTGCGGTGACTTGGGCGTGTCGTGGTGCTTGCCGTCCCTGATCTTCTTGAGGTCTTCTTCGATCTTCTTCTCGTTGGCCTCGTACTCGGCCTTGACCTGCTTGATCTTGTCGGCGTCCGCCGCGAGCCCGTCGAGCAGCTGGGACTTGGCCGCGGCGAGGCGCTCGCTCACCTCGGCGATCTCCTCGACGTCGGCGAGCACCTGGTAGGCGATGCCGAAGCCGGGAAGGGACGCCAGCGGCGCGGTCGCGAGGTCGATGCTCGCCGCGGCGGCCATGGTGTCCTTGACCTCGCACAGCCGCCGGTGCAGCTCCAGCATCTTCTCGGCGGCCGAGCGCCAGTCCTTCTCGATGGTGTTGAGCTCCGCCATCTCGACACCGAACGTGTCGCCTGCCATCCGTACAACCCCCGTGTTGTCGTGGCTCGTCAGTAGACCTGGGACAGCCGGGTGACGGCCTGGCCCAGCGTGGTGAGATCGTCGGAGATCTTGTTCATCTCCTTGACGCGGCCGTGCGCGACGGCGACGAAGGCGTCGGACGCCGGGCCGTGCCAGGTCAGCTTGCCGAGGGCGGTATTGACCTCCTTGGTCAACCCGTCCAGCTCCTTGCTGAGCTTGGCCAGTTCGGCCGCGATCTTCTGCAGATCCGCGTCGCCGCCGCCGAACATCTGGGTCAGCACCCAGTGCGCGATCTCGGCGGGCGCCATCATGACGTCCTTGCCGACCTCGACCACGTCGCCGACGAGCTGCTTGCCGTCTTCCCAGAGATCCCCGAGACCCATTACTACCCCCCGTGTGGGCGCGAGCACCGCGCCGATAGCCCACCGAGGCTACCACCAGCGTGTACCTGTCACCTGTGCGCTGTGCCGCAGGGCATACGAAGGGCCGCCCCGATCAACTCGGCGGCGGCCCCGGCGCAGTTGCTGCTCCTGCGGCTACTTCTCCTCGGCGGTCCGCTCCGCGCACTCGCCACAGGTACCGAAGATCTCGATCGTGTGCGCCACGTCCCGGAAGCCGTGTTCGGCGGCGATCTGGTCGGCCCACTTCTCCACCGCGGGACCCTCGACCTCGACGGCCTTGCCGCAGCTCCGGCAGACCAGGTGGTGGTGATGGTCGTCGGTGCTGCACCGGCGGTAGACCGCCTCGCCCTCACTGGTGCGCAGCACGTCTACCTCACCGGCGTCGGCGAGCGACTGCAGCGTGCGGTAGACGGTGGTCAGGCCGACCGAGTCGCCCCGGTGCTTGAGCATGTCGTGCAGTTCCTGGGCACTACGGAACTCGTCCACCTCGTCGAGTGCGGCGGACACCGCGGTCCGCTGCCGCGTCGACCGGCCGCGTACCGGAGATCCCGCGCTCGTCGCCACCGTTGCCTCCCTTAGGACGTCAGGTCTTCCCCCTGCGCATGCGTCCCGCCATTGTGCCAGGTGATGACCGGCGCCCTGGTGGGACGCTTACCGGCGTGCGGCTATCCGGCCACGCTCACATCGTCCGGGGCGGTGCGACCGGCGGGTACCTCCAGGGTGCACCCCGCACCGGGCTGTGCGGCAGCCCTGGCGCGCTTTTTCGCGAGCGGCGTGGCGAGCGCGGTCAGCACGACGAACAGGCCGATGGCGAAGAGCACGATCGTGGCACCGGACGGGACGTCCACGTAGTACGAGGTGGTGGTGCCCGTAAGGGTGACCGCGACACCGATCGCGACGGCCACCGAGAAGGTGACCGCGAAGCTGCGGCTGATCTGCTGGGCGGCCGCGACCGGGATCACCATCAGGGCGCTGACCAGCAGCAGGCCGACCACCCGCATGGCGACGGTGACGGTGACCGCGGCGGTGACCGCGATCAGCAGGTTCAGCAGCCGGACCGGCAGACCGGTCACCCGCGCGAACTCCTCGTCCTGGCACACCGCGAACAGCTGGCGGCGCAGCCCGACGGTGATCGCCAGTACCAGCGCGGCGAGCACGTAGATCGTCGTCATGTCCTGCGGCGAGACGGTGAGGATCGAGCCGAAGAGGTAGGTGCCGAGGTTGGCGTTGGAGCCGGCGTCGGAGAGGTTCATCAGCATCACACCGCCCGCCATACCGCCGTAGAACAGCATGGCCAGCGCGAGATCGCCGCGGGTCCTGCCGAACCAGCGGATCAACTCCATGACGACGGAGCCGAGGACGGCGACGGCGGTGGCCAGCCACACCGGGCTCTGGTTGAGCAGGAAGCCGAGGCCGACGCCGGTGAGCGCGACATGGCCGATTCCGTCGCCCATCAGGGCCTGGCGGCGCTGGACGAGGTAGATGCCGATGGCGGGCGCGGTGATGCCGACGATCAGGGCGGCGATCAGGGCCCGCTGCATGAAGGCGTAGTTCAGGATGTCCATCAGGTGAGCAACCCCGTCCGGATCGGTTCCGCGGCCGCGTCGGCGTGCGGGTGGACATGGTCGTGGCCGGGGAGGGCGTGCTGGCCCACGGCCTCGGGCGGCGGGCCGTCGTGGACGACGCAGCCGTCGCGCAGCACCACCGCGCGGTCGATCAGCGGCTCCAGCGGGCCGAGCTCGTGCAGCACGAGCAGGACGGTGGTGCCGCGGGCGACCTGCTCGCGCAGGGCGGCGGCGAGCACTTCCTGGCTGGCGAGGTCGACGCCGGCCATCGGCTCGTCCATGATCAGCAGTTCTGGTTCGCCGGCCAGCGCCCGGGCTATCAGCACCCGCTGGTGCTGTCCGCCGGAGAGCGCGTTGACCGAGTCCTTGGCACGGTCGGCCATGCCGACCAGCTCCAGTGCGTGGTGGACCGCGGCCCGGTCGGCCTTGCGCAGCACGCCCAGCTTCGTACGGGCCAGCCGGCCGGCCGTGACGACCTCGCGGACGGTGGCGGGCACCCCGCCGGCCGCGGTGGTGCGCTGCGGGACGTATCCGATGCGGGCCCAGCTCTTGAAGCGGCGGAACTCCGTGCCGAACAGCGACAGCGAGCCGCCGCTCAGCGGGACCTGGCCGATCACCGACCGGACGGCGGTGGACTTGCCGGAGCCGTTCGCGCCGAGCAGCGCGACGACCTCGCCGGAGCGCACCGTCAGGTCGACGCCGCGCAGCACGGGGCGGGCGCCCAGTGCTGCGGTGGCGCCGCGCAGGTCGATGACCGGCTCGGGGAGCGGTTCTTTCACGGTGACCTCCGTGGGGTGCGGGGCGGGCTGGTCGGTGCGGTTCGCTTGCTGCTCACTTGCTGCCGAGCGCCTTCTGCAGCGCCGCGAGGTTGGCGCGCTGCACGCCGAAGTAGTCCGTGCCGCGGGACTTGGCGGTGATCCCTTCGAGCGGGTCCAGGACGTCGGTCCGCAGGTGGAGATCGCCGGCCAGGGTCTTGGCGGTGGCCGGGTTGGCGATCGTCTCGAAGAAGACCGTGGAGACGTGGTGGTCGGCGGCGAGGGTGTGCAGGGCCTTCATGCGGTGCGCGCTGGGCTCGGACTCGGGGTCCAGGCCGCTGATGGCCTCCTCGGTCAGGCCGTAGCGCTCGGCGAGGTAGCCGAAGGCCGCGTGGGTGGTGAGGAAGGTGTCCGACGCCCGGTTCTTCAGGGCGTCCTTGAACTCCGTGTCGAGCCCGGTCAGCTTCTTCACCAGGGTGTCGGTGTTCTTCTGGTAGTCGGCCCGGTGCTTCGGGTCGGCCTTGGCGAGGGTCTTGTTGACGCCCTTGGCGACCTCGGCGTACTTGACCGGGTCGAGCCAGATGTGCGGGTCGTTGCCGCCCTCGGAGTCGGAGTGCGAGGCGTTGTCGCCGGTGGTGTGGTGGTGGCCGTCGACCTCGGTGCCGTGCTTCTCCAGGGAGGTCAGCGCGGCGGCGTCGGCGATGTGCTTGACGCCGGACTGGGCGACCGCCGCGTCCACGGCGGGCTGCAGGCCCTTGAGGTAGACGACCGCGCCGGACTCGCCGAGCTGGGCGGTCTGCTTGGCGGTGAGCTCCAGGTCGTGCGGCTCGACGCCGGGTTTGGTGAGGTCGGTCACCTCGACGTGCTTGCCGCCGATCTGCGCGGCGAGGAATTCCATGGGATAGAAGGACGCTGTCACCCTCAGCTTGCCGTCGGCCGTCCTGCCACTGGCGGTGGGGGAGCAGGCGGAGAGGGCCAGCAGGCCGAGCCCCGCGGCTCCGGCGACCGCGGCGGTGGTGAGGTGACGGCGTATGTTCATGACACTCATTTTCAACAAACCTGGAAACGATTGTCAATAAACCTCGGGCCGGTGTGAGCGGGCAGACAGTGGCCGGGAACCGATTTGGTCCCGGGGCGGCGCCCGCCGGTACCCTGAACTATTCGCCCAGCCGTCTTGCGACCTGCACCCCCGACGAGACGCGAGGGCGCCGCCCAATTCATCGTTCGTCGTCGTAATGAAGAGAGCACCGTGGCCGCCGACAAGATCGATACCATCGTCAGCCTGAGCAAGCGCCGTGGCTTCGTCTACCCCTGCAGTGAGATCTACGGCGGCTCCCGGGCTGCCTGGGATTACGGTCCGCTGGGCGTCGAGCTCAAGGAGAACATCAAGCGGCAGTGGTGGCGCGCCATGGTCACCTCGCGCGAGGACGTCGTCGGCCTCGACTCGTCGGTGATCCTGGCGCCCGAGGTGTGGCAGGCGTCCGGCCACGTCGCCACCTTCACGGACCCGCTCACCGAGTGCACCTCCTGCCACAAGCGCTTCCGCGCCGACCACCTGGAGGAGGCGTACGAGGCCAAGCACGGCAAGCTGCCCGAGAACGGCCTCGCCGACATCAACTGCCCGCACTGCGGCAACAAGGGCGGCTTCACCGAGCCCAAGCAGTTCTCCGGCCTGCTCTCCACCCACCTCGGCCCGTCCCAGGACACCGCCTCGGTCGCCTACCTGCGCCCCGAGACCGCCCAGGGCATCTTCACCAACTTCGCCCAGGTCCAGCAGACCTCGCGCAAGAAGCCCCCGTTCGGCATCGCGCAGATGGGCAAGTCCTTCCGGAACGAGATCACTCCGGGCAACTTCATCTTCCGCACCCGCGAGTTCGAGCAGATGGAGATGGAGTTCTTCGTCAAGCCGGGCGAGGACGAGCAGTGGCACGAGTACTGGATGGAGCAGCGCTGGAACTGGTACCGCGATCTCGGTATCCAGGAGGAGAACATCCGGTGGTACGAGCACCCCAAGGAGAAGCTCTCCCACTACTCCAAGCGCACCGCTGACATCGAGTACCGCTTCAACTTCGGCGGCACCGAGTTCTCCGAGCTGGAGGGCGTGGCCAACCGCACCGACTACGACCTCGGCGCGCACTCCAAGGCGTCCGGCCAGGACCTGTCGTACTTCGACCAGGAGGCCGGCGAGCGCTGGACCCCGTACGTCATCGAGCCGGCGGCCGGTGTGAACCGCGCGATGCTCGCCTTCATGCTCGACGCCTACGTCGAGGACGAGGCGCCCAACGCCAAGGGCAAGATGGAGAAGCGCACGGTCATGCGCCTCGACCCGCGCCTGGCGCCGGTCAAGGTCGCGGTTCTGCCGCTGTCCCGCAACCCGCAGCTCTCCCCGAAGGCCAAGGGCCTCGCCGCGGACCTGCGGAAGAACTGGAACATCGAGTTCGACGACGCGGGCGCCATCGGCCGCCGCTACCGCCGCCAGGACGAGATCGGCACCCCGTTCTGCGTCACCGTCGACTTCGACACCCTCGACGACAACGCGGTCACCGTCCGCGAGCGCGACACCATGAAGCAGGAGCGCGTCAGCCTGGACCAGATCCAGCCCTACCTGGCGGCGCGCCTGCTGGGCTGCTGAATCCGGCACCGGGTGGCTGCTGAGGTCAGCCGCCAGGTAGCTGCCGGCTGCTGAGTCCTGAGTCAGTCATCGGGTGGCTGCCGGCTGCTGAGTCGGTCATCGGGCAGGTAGGTGAACGGGGCCGGTTCCCTCGGGGGAACCGGCCCCGTCATCGTTTTTGCCTTGAGGTCGCTGGGGATGCTCGCCTGCGCGTGCTCGCGTGTGCGTGCTCGTCTGTGCGTGCTCGTCTGTTTGTGCGCCTGTGTGTGCTTGCCTGCGCGTGCTCGTCTGCGCGTGCTCGCCTGTTTGTGCGCCTGTGTGTGCGCGCCCGCGCGTGCGCGCCTGCTCGTGCGCGCCTGCTCGTGCTGGCCCGGGAATACCCACCCCTGCCCGTACGTTGTGGCCCCGCAGGGGGGCCTCGCGTCCCCTACGGGATCTGTTCGACGGCCCCCTAGTGGTCCCTTGGGCGCCCCGCCGGGCGTTCCGTTGGGCGTGGCGTACGTGCCCCCCCGTTGGGCGCCGCGTCTCTCAAGTGCCCGGGCGCTCAACGGCCCGCATCGGCCGGGTGGCGAGCCAGGCGCAGACGGCGGCGAGGGGGAGTTCGGCGGCCACGGCCATGGCTGTTGCGGTGGCCAGCTCCGGGCCGGGGGCGGCGGTGGCGAGGTCGATGCAGGCGTCGGCGAGCAGGAGGACGGCCGCGGCGCCGGCGGGGGCGCGGTGGCGGGGATCGGCACGCAGGATGCGGAGGCCGGCGGTGAGCAGTGCGACGGCCTCCAGGGCGTCGAGGGTGACCCAGGCGGTGGCCTCGGCGGGCGGCAGGGTGCCGGCGAGGTAGCCGAGCCAGGGCAGCAGCGCGAGTCCGGCACCCGCGAGGATACGGCCCTGCCGGCGACGGGCGCGGCTCAGCAGGCCCCCGCGCACGGCGCCGTTCGCCGTGCAACGTCCTTGGTCGACAGGGGGGTTGAAGGCGATCAGGGCCATGGCGGAGGTCTCTTTCAAGGTCACGAACCCGGCCTTCGGGCTCGTGATCAAGACTCCGGTTTTTGCCGGTCACGGTCAGTAATGCGGCTGTCCGACTTGGGGTGGCACCAGCTACACCCCTGGTCCGGCAGCGGGCTTCATGGCAGGTCGCAGCGGTCGGCGCATAACGTTGGATCATGAAGATTCCGCCCCGGACGCGGCGCGCGCTCACCCGGCTGACCCGCGATACGTACTTCCTCGCCCTCGGGGCGCCGTTGCACCTCCTCATCGGGTTCCTGCTGTTCATGGCCTTCGGTCTCGTATGGGAGATCGTCGAGGGGAACGACAGCAGCGTGCCGGTGGTCCTGGGGCTCACGCTGGTGCTCACCGCGTCGTCCGTGCCCGCGCTGACCGCCGCCCAGCGCTGGCGTTTCCGGCGGTTCCTCGGGATCGACATCCCCGCACCGGGGTGGTGGCGGCGGTGGCAGCGCCGGTTCGGCTACCACTGCCTGGTGGGGGCGCTGCTCGGCGGGCTCGAAGTGCTGGTGCTCGGCCTGCTGTTGGCGGGTCTGGCCGCGGTCACGGTGTACGCGTGGATATGGGCGGCCCCCCTGGGGTGGCGGGTCAGCCACCCCGGGTATTACACGCAGGCCCTCTACGTCACCCTCGCCGGCCTCGCCGCGCTCGCCGCCGTCCCCTCTCTCGCCGCGGTCGTGGTACGCCTGGAGACCCACCTCGCGCCCGGTCTGCTGGGGCCCGACCGGAACGAGGACCTGGCGCGCCGGGTGATCGACCTGACCGAGAGCCGGGCCGGTGCGGTCGACGCCGCGGATGCCGAACGGCGCCGCATCGAACGGGATTTGCACGACGGCGCCCAGCAGCGCCTGGTGTCGCTGGCTCTGAACCTGGGTCTGGCCAAGGCGACGCTGACCGACCTGCCGCCCGAGGCGCGCGAGGTGATCGACACCGCGCACCGGGAGGCGAAGGAGGCCATCGAGGAACTCAGCAGTCTGGTGCGCGGTCTGCACCCGGCCGTGCTGGACGAGTTGGGGCTGGACGCCGCGCTGTCCGGGCTCGCCGCCCGGGCGCCGCTGCCCGTACGGCTGCGGGTGGATCTGGCGCAGCGCACCGTGCCGGCCATCGAGGCGGTGGCGTACTTCGTGGTCTCCGAGGCGCTGACGAACGTGGCCAAGCACGCCGCGGAGGCGACCCGGGTGGATGTGACGGTCACCCGGCTGGGCGAGATACTGCGGGTGGTGATCGCCGACGACGGTGCGGGCGGGGCCGATCCGTCCAAGGGGAGTGGTCTCACCGGGCTCGCCCAGCGCGTGCGGTCCGTGGACGGAACATTCCGGATGAGCAGCCCCGTGGGGGGCCCGACCATGATGAGCGTGGAGCTGCCGTGCCCGAAGTGAGGCGTGACGTGGGGCGTGACGTGGGGGATGAGAGGGGGCGTGCGGCGGAGGCGGCGGTGGTTGGTGCGCAAGGCGCCGAGCCGGGTGCCGTACGGCGTGCGGTGATCGCGGAGGACTCCGTTCTGCTGCGGATCGGGCTGGTCAAGCTCGTGGAGATGGCCGGGTTCGAGGTGGCCGCCGAGGCGGGGGACGCCGAGGGGCTGCTGGCCGCGGTCGCCGAACACGGGCCGGACCTCGCGGTGGTGGACGTGCGGATGCCGCCCGGCTTCACGGACGAGGGGGTGCGCGCCGCCCTGTCGATCCGCGAACGGTGGCCCGGCACCGCGGTGTTGATGCTGTCGCAGTACGTCGAGGAGCGCTACGCGGCCGATCTGCTGGCCTCGAACACCAGCGGTGTGGGCTATCTGCTCAAACAGCGGGTGGCGGACGTCGAGGAGTTCATCGAGGCGCTGCGGCGGGTGGCGGACGGCGGCACCGCGCTGGACCCGCAGGTCGTCGCGCAGTTGCTGGTGCGGCGGTCGAGCGATCCGCTGGAGCGGCTGACGGCCCGTGAGCGCGAGGTCCTCGCGCTGATGGCCGAAGGCCGGTCCAACGCGGGGATCGCCGCCGGGCTGGTGGTGAGCGAGAGCGCGGTCGCCAAGCACATCAACAACATCCTCGCCAAGCTGGACCTTCCGAAGGCGGACGCCGACCACCGCCGGGTCCTGGCGGTGCTGCGCTTCCTGGGGGTCGGCGGCTAGGGGGCCCGGGGTCACCCAGGGGGCGTTGGCGGTCACCCAGGGGACCTTGGCGGTTATGCGGGAGGGGGCATCGATGGTCATGGCGGCTCGAACCGTGGTTCGCCGGCCGCCGGGGTATTCGATCCGGGCCGCGCTTTCCCGTGCAGATCCGGCTGGGAACGCATTTCCTGTCCCTTCACGTGCATCCATTGCCTCTTTTCCCGCGTCTCACAGGCGAGCGGCTTTCTCCTATGGGCCGCACCGCAGGGGTATTTGGAGTATTCAATTTGAAAACCGGCATTAAGGGCATTCGTCGCGTCTCCGCGGCAGTCGTCACCGCGGGTGCCGTTCTGACGGCCGGGGCGTTCGCCGCTCCGGCGCAGGCCGCCACACTCCCGACGCCCACGATCACCGCCGCGGGCGGGTTCGTGATGAACAACAGCACGGGCAAGTCCCTGTTCACCAAGGCTGCGGACACCCGTCGTTCCACCGGCTCCACCACCAAGATCATGACCGCCCGGGTGGTGCTCGGGCAGTCGAACCTCAACCTGGATTCCAAGGTCACGATCCAGAAGGCGTACAGCGACTACATCGTCGACAACAACTGGGCCTCCTCGGCCCACCTGATCGTCGGCGACAAGGTCTCGGTCCGTCAGCTGCTCTACGGGCTGATGCTGCCGTCCGGCTGCGACGCCGCCTACGCGCTCGCCGACAAGTTCGGCAGCGGCTCCACCCGGGCCGCGCGGGTCAAGTCGTTCATCGGCAAGATGAACAGCACGGCCAAGAGCCTCGGCCTGACGAACACGCACTTCGACTCGTTCGACGGCATCGGCCACGGCGCGAACTACTCCACGCCGCGCGATCTGACCAAGCTCGCCAGCAACGCGATGAAGTACTCCACGTTCCGTACGGTCGTGAAGACGAAGTCGACGAAGCAGAAGGTCACGACCAAGAGCGGTGGCTACCGCTACATGGAGTGGACCAACACCAACCCCCTGCTGGGCACTTACGCCGGCACCATCGGCGTCAAGACAGGCTCGGGTCCGGAGGCCAAGTTCTGCCTGGCCTTCGCCGCCACCCGTAACGGCAAGACCGTCATCGGTACCGTCCTCGCCTCCTCCTCGGTTCCCAACCGCACGGCGGACGCGAAGAAGCTGTTGGACTACGCCTTCAAGAAGTAGTCCCTACGGCCCGGGTTGGTACGGCCCGGGCCGTACCGCTGGGGTCAAGGGGCCTGTCGGCGGCCGGTCGGCCGTGGGCAGGCCCTCTGCCGTTTCTGCCGGGCCCTCCCCTGCCTCCCTGCCGTCCTGCCGTTTCCGCCGGGTCTACGTCCGGTCCGCCCGGCCCGTCGGGGCGGGGCGCAGGCCGCGGAGGACCAGATCGCGGACCGCCTCGAAATCGGCGGTGATCTCCGGGCGGGACCACTCGGCGGCGTAACACGGGTCGTGGAAGCGGCCGGTGGCGTCGAAGACGGCGCGCGCGGTGACGGCGGGGGAGGGGGTCTGGAAGGTGCCCTCGCCGACTCCGTCCTCGATGATCCGGGTCAGCTGGGACTCCAGGTCCGTGACGTGCCGGTCGACCACACCACCGCTCTCGCCGATCAGCGCCATGTACGTCGCGAACAGCTCCGGATCGTCGCCCGCCTTGTGCCGCTTGGCCTCGAAGAGCGCGGTCAGCCAGCGGTCCAGACGCTCGGCCGCCGGCCCCTCCTCCGTCACGATGCCGGACAGCTGCTGGCTCGTACGGTCCAGCCAGCGCGCCGTGACCGCCTCACGCAGCGCCGTCTTCGTGCGGAAGTGGCGGTAGACGCTGCCGTGGCTGACGCCCAGGGCGCGCGCCACGTCCACGACCGTGGCCTTCGCCGGGCCGTAGCGGCGCAGCACCTCCTCGGTGGCTTCGAGGATGCGCTCGGGGGTCAACGACTCGGGGGGCATGGCGCGGACGGCCTTTCGGGAGGAGCGGACGGGCGGGTACGGACGACGGTGGGCGAGCGCCAAGGCGGCACCCGTACCGGATCCGCGGGCGGGGCCGGTGGTGCACCGAGGCGCACCGGGGACCCTGTGCGGTACCTACGGACGGTACCTGGCCGCTCCCGCAAGCCGCCGCCCCGCCGGTGGTCAGTGCTCGCTGTCGAGGTGGGCCATCTGCTCGGCGGGGTACCGGTCGCCGGCCGCGGCACCGGCCGGGACCGCCCGCTCGATCGCGGCGAGGTCCTCCGCGTCCAGCGCCACGTCCAGGGCTCCGAGCGCCTCGGAGAGCCGGTCCCTGCGGCGCGCACCGACCAGCGGGACGATGTCCTCGCCGCGGGAGAGCACCCAGGCGATGGCTATCTGCGCCACCGAGACGCCCTTCTGCTCGGCGATCTTGCGCAGCGCGTCGACCAGGTCGAGGTTGCGGTCGAGGTTCTCGCCCTGGAAGCGCGGGCTCATCCCGCGGAAGTCGTTGGCGGCGAGCTTGCGGTCCCGGTCGAAGTGGCCGCTGATCAGGCCGCGGGAGAGCACGCCGTAGGCCGTGATGCCGATGCCCAGCTCGCGGGCGGTGGGCAGGATCGCGTCCTCGATGCCGCGGGAGATGAGGGAGTACTCGATCTGGAGGTCGGAGATGGGGGCCACGGCGGACGCGCGGCGCAGTGTCTCCGCGCCGACCTCGGAGAGGCCGATGTGCCGGACGTGTCCCGCCTCGACGAGCTCGGCGATGGCGCCGACCGTCTCCTCGACCGGGACGTCCGGGTCGAGCCGGGCGATCCGGTAGATGTCGATGTGGTCGGTGCCCAGGCGCTGGAGGGAGTAGGCGGCGAAGTTCTTCACCGCGTCGGGCCGGCCGTCGTAGCCGGTGAAGCCGCCCTCGATGGTGCGCAGGGCACCGAACTTGACGCTGATCTGCGCCTGTTCGCGAGCCGCGGCGGGGGCGGTGCGCAGCGCTTCGTTGATCAGTAGTTCGTTGTGGCCCATGCCGTAGAAGTCGCCGGTGTCGAGCAGGGTGATGCCGGCGTCGAGGGCGGCGTGGACGGTGGCGAGGGACTCCGTGCGGTCGCTGTCGCCGTAGAGGGCGGACATGCCCATGCAGCCGAGGCCGAGGGCGGAGGTCTGCGGGCCGGTGGTGCCCAGGGTGCGGGTCTGCACTGCGTGCTCCTGAATGGATGACGAGGGGGGCGGGGGAGGGAGGCGGGCCCGGTCTGCCGTCCGGCGGGGCCGGTCCGGATCCCTCACGCAAGCAACTATGGCATGACGGCTGACAGATTTCAATATTTGTCAGTCCTCACGATGTGGAGCGTGCTCCTCCCCGTGCTCCCTTCGACTCCCTCCCCTCCCGTTCCCGCAGGTCAGCGCAGTGCGCGCGGCAGTCGGAGGGCGAGCGCCGTGGTCCCCGCCACGATCGCCAGCTGCGTCAGCAGGGCCGCCAGCAGCGCATCGCGGATGCCGACGGACGGCAGCAGCGCGAGGAAGAGCGTGCCGAGGGTGGCCACGCCCAGCGCCAGGCCGGACTGCTGGGTGGTGACCATGACGCCGCCGCCCACGCCCGCCTGCGCCACCGGCAGTTCGCTCAGCACGATGCGCATCAGGACCGGCAGCACCAGCCCCTGGCCGAGGCCGAGCAGCGCCATGCTCGGCGCGAGACCGGCGACCGAGATGCCCGGCCAGCCCGCGTGCACGGTCAGCGCCAGCGCGATCAGCCCGGCCCCCTGGATCAGCGAGCCGGTGAACACCACCCGCCGCCCGAACCGGCCCACCAGCCGCGGCCCCGCAAGCGAGGCGAAGAAGAAGGTGACGCAGAGCGGCACCAGGGACAGCCCGGCCGCCAACGGGCCGTAGTGCAGGCCGGTCTGGAGCGCCACGGCCACCACGAACATGAAGCCGCCGAACCCCACCGAGAACGGCACGATCATGGTGAGGCCGCTGTTCACCGACGGGATGCGCAGGAGGGACGGCGGGACGAGGGGGGTCCGGCCGCTGCCTTCGGCGCGCCGCTCCACCAGGAAGAACGCGACGCCGGCGCACGGGAAGACGGCCAGCAGGAGCCACGACCACAGGGGCCAGCCGGCCGCCCGCCCCTCGGTCAGCGGCAGCAGCAGTGTGATCAGCGAGACGGCCAGCAGGGCGGTGCCGGGGACGTCGACCCGGGTCGGGTGCGGCGAGCGGGTCTCGGGGACCGTGCGGGCGGCCAGCAGCCAGGCCGCCGCGGCGATCGGGACGTTCACCAGGAAGACCGCGCGCCAGCCGGAGCCCGCCAGGTCCACCGAGACCAGCAGCCCGCCGAGCACCTGGCCGACGGCGCTGGAGACCCCGGCCGTGCCGCCGTACAGGCTGACCGCCTTGGCGCGCCGCTTCCCGGTGGTCGTGGCCTGGATGGTGGCCAGCACCTGGGGCAGCAGCAGGGCCGCGGACGCCCCCTGGGCGACCCGGGCGGCCACCAGCGTCGCGGCGTCCGGGGCGAGGCCGCACGCCAGCGAGGTCAGGCCGAAGGTGGCCAGGCCCCACAGGAACAGCCGGCGCCGGCCGATCATGTCCCCGAGCCGCCCGCCCAGGACCAGCAGCGTGGCGTAGGCGACGCCGTAACCGGCCACCACCATCTCCAGCATCGCGGGTCCCGCGTGCAGGTCGTGGTCGATGGTCGGCAGGGCGACATTGACGATGAAGAAGTCGATCATCGGAAGGGCCGCGCCCAGCAGCACGGTCAGCAGACCGAGCGGAGTCAGGGCGGCGGTGGCCGATGCCTGTCGCGGGGTGCCGGACGGGGTGCCGGCCGGGATTTCGACCGGTGTTTCCACCGGGGGTTCAACAGGGATGGTCTGTGCTCGGGTTTCGCTCACGGATACGACGATCGTGGAGCGCTCAGCCGGGTACCAGAGTGTCCTTATCCTGGTATCACTGCTACCTGGCAACCGCCTGGGCGCTGCGGCACGCTGGAGGCATGACCGTCGACGCGACCCTGACGCAGGCTGCCACACCACCCGGTGCCGCCACGACCCCGCCGTCCGGGACGGCCCGCCCCACGGGCGCCGCACCCCCGCGCGACGATGCCGCCCGCCGGGCCGAGCTGGCCGCCTTCCTGCGCAGCCGGCGCGAGCGGATCACTCCCGAGCAGGTCGGTCTGCCCCGCGGTGCCCGCCGCCGCACACCGGGACTGCGCCGCGAAGAGGTCGCGCACCTCGGGGCGGTCGGCGTCACCTGGTACACCTGGCTCGAACAGGGCCGGGACATCCACGTATCGCCGCAGGTCCTCGACGCGGTGGCCCGTGCGCTGCTGCTCGACCGCGCCGAGCGCAGCCACCTCTTCGCGCTCGCCGGCGCCGTCGACCCCGTGCCGGGCAAGGAGTGCACCGGCGTCCCGCGGGCCCTGCGCCAGGTCCTCGACCAGCTCGCGCCGTTCCCCGCGGTCATCCAGAACTCGCGGTTCGACATCCTCGCCTACAACAGCACCTACGGGCAGCTGTTGTGCGACCTCGACGCGCTGCCCGAGGAGGACCGCAACTGCATGTGGCTGGCGTTCACCCACCCCCAGTGGCGGGCGAGCGTGGTCGACCTGGACGCCGCGATGCGGGTGATGGCCGCCAAGTTCCGCGCCTCGATGGCCGAGCACGTCGCCGAGCCGGCCTGGAAGGCGCTGGTCGCGCGGCTGACGGAGGCCTCACCGGAGTTCTGTGAGATCTGGGCCCAGCACGAGGTCGTCCGCCCGGTCAGCGCGGTCAAGCTCTTCCGCCACCCACGGGTGGGCGTGCTCGAACTGACCGCCACGAGCCTGTGGACGGGCCCCAACCCCGGCCCCAAGCTGGTCTCCTACACCCCCGTGGACGAGACCTCCCGCCAGCGGCTGGAGCAGCTGGAGAAGCTGGCGCTCGTCCCGGCGTGAGGTCGTAGGAGGCAGTGCCGAGGCCTTGCGGGACGCAATGCCGAAGGCTCGTACGACGCAGTGCCGCGGGCTCAGGCGCTGCGGCCCGGTGCCCGGGCGGCCGCGGCGCTCCGCTCGTCGTCCTCGAACAGTTCCGCCGTGTGTCGCGCGGTGGCCTGCGCCCAGCGGCCCGTGGTCAGCGCGCCGAGCAGCAGGACCGCCGCGCCGCAGCCGGCGATGATCCACCAGGCCGGGCGGCCGGCCGCGATGAACTCGTCCGCGGTGGCCGCCGCATGGGCCCCGCTCGCCAATACGGCGCCGATCACCGCGACGCCGAGCGACTGCCCCACCTGGCGGCTGGTGGAGGCCACGGCCGCGGCCACCCCCGCCTGGGCGCGCGGCATCCCGGACACCGCCGTATTGGTGATCGGCGCGTTGACCAGGCCGAACCCGATGCCGAAGAGGACGTAGCCGGGGAACAGCAGCCAGTTCGTCGACTGGGCGTCGAACCCGGCGAAGAGCAGCCCGCTCGCGCCCATCGTCGTACCGGCCAGCAGCAGCGGCAGCCGGGGGCCGCGGTTGCCGACCAGCCGCCCCGACAGCGGCGCGAAGATCAGCGTCATCCCGGCCATCGGCAGCATGTAGAGGCCGGCGTCCAGTGCGGACAGCCCGCGGATGTTCTGCAGGTAGAGCGTGTTGATGAAGAGGAAGCCGCCGAGTGCGGCGAACGCGCTGACCGCCACGATGGTGGCGCCGCTGAACGGCGCGCTGTGGAAGAACCGCAGATCGATCAGCGGCTCCCGCCGGCGCCGCTCGTAGCCGATCAGTGCCACCAGCGAGACCAGCGCCACCAGCACGAACGCCAGGATCTCCGCCGAGGCCCAGCCGGCGTCCGGGGCCTCGATGATCGCGTACGTCAGCGAGCCGAGCAGCGCGATCACCAGCAGCTGGCCGACCGGGTCGACCCGGCGCGGCTTCGGGGCGCGGGACTCCGGCACGTACCGCAGGGTGAGGAAGAGGGCCAGCGCGCCGATCGGGACGTTGATCCAGAAGATCGAGCGCCAGCCGACGCTCTGCACCAGCAGCCCGCCGATCACCGGCCCGGCCGCCATGCTGATGCCGACGACCCCGCCCCACACCCCGATCGCGCGGGCCCGCTCCCGGGGGTCGGTGAAGGTGTTGGTGATGATCGACATCGCGACGGGGTTGAGCATCGAGCCGCCGACCGCCTGCACCATCCGGAAGACGACCAGCCATTCCAGGTCGGGCGCCAGGCTGCACAGCAGCGAGCCGAGCGCGAAGACCACCAGCCCGACCAGGAAGATCCGCCGCCGGCCGAGCCGATCGGCGGTCGAACCGGCCAGCATCAGCAGCGACGCCAGCACCAGCGTGTAGGCGTCGATCGTCCACTGCATCCCCGAGACCGAGGCGTGCAGTTCGCGCTGCATGGACGGCAGTGCGACGTTGAGGACGGTGTTGTCCAGGCTGACGATCAGCAGGCTCAGACAGCAGATCGCCAGCACGAGCAGACGCCGTCGGCGGCTGAGATCGGGCATCCTTGAACGCTACAACGATCCCGGTGGGTCCGGCCCGGGCGGGGCCGCGGGCACGGTGCGGGACAATGGGAGGCCGCAGCCCGTCGTCCGTGGCGCGTCAGGCCGCGAGGCACCGGCCCGCCCGCCCGTACCGCCGCCCCGGAAGCCGGGCACACCCGAAGAGAACCGCCGGAGAAAGTCGAAGGTATCGCTCCATGTCGCTGCTGCAGATCGGTCCGCACACGGTGCAGCCGCCCGTGGTCCTCGCGCCCATGGCCGGGATCACCAATGCCCCGTTCCGGACGCTCTGCCGGGAGTTCTCCGCGGGCAAGGGCCTGTTCGTCAGCGAGATGATCACGACCCGGGCGCTGGTCGAGCGCAACGAGAAGACCATGCAGCTGATCCACTTCGACGCGACGGAGAAGCCGCGCTCGATCCAGCTGTACGGCGTCGACCCGGACACCGTCGGCAAGGCCGCCCGCATGATCGCGGAGGAGGACCTCGCCGACCACATCGACCTGAACTTCGGCTGCCCGGTCCCCAAGGTGACCCGCAAGGGCGGCGGCTCGGCCCTGCCGTACAAGCGCCCGCTGCTCCGCTCCATCCTGCGCGAGGCGGTGGCGAACGCCGGCGGGCTGCCGGTGACCATGAAGATGCGCAAGGGCATCGACGACGACCACATCACCTACCTGGACGCCGGCCGGATCGCCGTCGAGGAGGGGGTGACCGCGATCGCCCTGCACGGCCGCACGGCCGCCCAGCACTACGGCGGCACCGCCGACTGGGACGCCATCGCGCGCCTGAAGGACCACGTCGGCGAGATCCCCGTGCTGGGCAACGGCGACATCTGGTCCGCGGA
Organism: Streptomyces sp. NPDC048196; assembly: GCF_040652715.1. Classification (NCBI taxonomy): domain Bacteria; kingdom Bacillati; phylum Actinomycetota; class Actinomycetes; order Kitasatosporales; family Streptomycetaceae; genus Streptomyces; species Streptomyces sp. NPDC048196. The sequence continues at coordinate 53,125 of NZ_JBEZMM010000039.1, forward strand.
CGACGCGGTCCGGATGATGCGCGAGACCGGCTGCGACGGTGTCGTCGTCGGCCGGGGCTGCCTGGGCCGGCCGTGGCTCTTCGGCGATCTCGTGGCCGCCTTCGAGGGGCGCCCCGAGGACTACGCCCGGCCGACGATGAAGCAGGTCGCCGACGTCATGCTGCGGCACGCCACCCTGCTCGGCGAGTGGCTGAACGACGAGGCCCGCGGCGTCATCGACTTCCGCAAGCACGTCGCCTGGTACACCAAGGGCTTCGCGATCGGATCGGAGATGCGCAAGAACCTCGCGGTCTCCTCCTCCCTCAACGAACTCTCCGACCTGCTGGGCGAGTTGGACCTCGACCAGCCCTGGCCGACCGGCGCCGACGGCCCCCGCGGCCGCACCTCCGGCCGCAACCGCGTGGTCCTCCCCGACGGCTGGCTGGACGACCCGAACGACTGCGCGGGCGTGAGCGTGGACGCCGAGCTGGACACGTCCGGGGGCTGACGCCCGCTTCCCGGCCTGCCGTCCCTACGGCCGGTACACGCACGCCGCCAGCGGTGCCTGCCGCTTCCAGTCCAGGGACTCGTAGAGCGCCCGGCCCTCGTCGGTGGCGCCCAGGATGCCGACGCGGGCGCCCTCGGCCACGGCGCGGTCGGCGAGGGTGCGCATGACCACGCTGCCGAGCCCGCGACGGCGGTGGGCGGCATGGGTTTCGACCCGGTCGACGATGGTGGTGTCCCCGACGACGGCCATCTGTCCCTTCGCGGCGAGCGTGCCGGCCGCGTCGTGCACCCGTACGTGGGTGACGCCGGCGCGCTGCTCCACGGAGGTGGCGTAGCCGTCGGGAGTCACCGGATGCGTGGTGCGCAGATCGGCGGCCATCAGGTGGCCGGCGTCCTCCCGGTCGGCGTACCAGCCCGCCGGGAGCCAGCGCTCGACCTCCGCGTCCTCCAGGCACACCTTGAGCCAGGTGTCGGGCACGGTCACCGACGCGGTGGCCGCGCGCACCGCGGCCTCGGTGGCCTCGGGCAGGACGTGCCGCCCGACCTGGCCGGGCGCGCCGACCTCCAGGTACAGGCCCCAGGGCGTGGCCACCGGCTCCGGCGTGCCGCGCGATATCGCCCAGCCGGCTCCCCAGTTGCTGACGAGTTCCGAAAGCATCAAGTCCTCCCCGAGTGGCGGTCGTTGGTGGTGACAGTAAGTGGTGCCGCCCGGGTGCGCACATTACGCGATGGGGGGCCGTCGAGGCACCTCTTTACGCGGGCGGGTTGGCGTCGGGCGCGGCGTGCGGGGATATCGGCGGTGGCCGCGTACCGTTTGAGGCCGAATGCCGGATTTACGGCATGCCGGATGTGAAGGAGCCGCCGTGGCGAGGACGCAGTCGTGCTGAGCGGGGACCGTTCGCCCGGGGAGGTGGAGCGGGCGGTCCGGGCCCGGGTCGGGGACCTGCCCGTGCGCTCCGAGCAGATGGCCGCGGTGGCGGGCATCTACCGGGCCGCGGCCGCGGTGCGCCAGCACTTCGAGAACTCCGTACTGCGCGGCGCCGATCTGACCTGGACCGGTTTCGTCGTGCTCTGGGTGGTGTGGATCGGCGGCGAACGCGAGACCCGCAAGGTCGCCGAGGAGGCCGGCATCTCCAAGGGCACGCTCACCGGCGTCGCCCGCACCCTGCAGAACCGCGGCCTGCTGGAGCGCCGGGCGCACCCCACCGACCGGCGGCTCGCGCTGCTCTCCCTGACGCCCGAGGGGGAGCGGCTGATGGCCCGGCTCTTCCCGGAGTTCCACGACGAAGAGGTCTTCGTGACCGGCGGGCTGAACGACGACGAGGCGCTGGACCTGGCGGAGCTGCTGCGCCGGATCGTGGCGCAGGTGGAGCGCCGCGGCGCGGAACGGCGGCTGGAACTGCTCGACGGCCGCGACCCGCCGCCCCGCCGCAGCGGCCGCCGGCCGAAGGGTGCAGGTGCGCTGTGAGGCCCCGCCCGCCGGGTCGTATACGACTCCGGACGTCCGGGCAGCGTTCCGGCCCGGCCGGAAACTATGGCCTGATAGCTACGCCCCCTCCCGGCAGGCCCTGCCGAAACCTGGCTGCCGGGTGCCGGGTGGCCGAATTGCGTAGTGACCGGACTACCGCGTGTGCGCGGACGACTGTCCGACGGTGCGGTTTTCTTGATCGACCGACCACCAGGAGGGTCCAAATGATGGGACCCCAGCACACATGAGCGCGTGATTCTCGCCACCCCTGATAGGGGTTGCGCTCAGATGAGCGAATAGGGCCGGGCTCCACCTCTCGGAAAGGTGGCACCGGGTGCCACCCCTCATGTGTTCGAGTGATGTATTCATTCGTCGCACTGCGTATCACATTTCGCTTCTACGATCACGGATCGCAGTGATGCATTCAGGTAATGAACCACCCGCCGAGCGGGTGATCACTTTCGATCTGCTGGCTGACGGCCGGTTACGCACGTATGTCGACCAAGTGGACGTACCCATACGCCTTCGATCTGGGTATGTTCCTCGCCGTCAGGGCAGCCCGTCGGCGAGGAGTCAGTGCCGTGCCGGAAACACAAGATCCCCACGTAACCCAGCCTTCGTCCGCGAAGTTCGTCTACGACTTCACCGAGGGCAACAAAGACCTCAAGGACCTCCTCGGTGGCAAGGGTGCAAACCTCGCCGAGATGACCAACCTGGGACTTCCCGTCCCTCCGGGGTTCACGATCACCACCGAGGCCTGCAAGGTCTACCTGGAGAGCGGCACCGAGCCGGCGGCACTCCGTGCCGAGGTCTCCCAGCACCTCGACGCCCTTGAGCAGAGGATGGGGAAGAAGCTCGGCCAGGCCGACGACCCGCTGCTCGTATCGGTGCGTTCCGGGGCGAAGTTCTCCATGCCCGGCATGATGGACACCGTCCTCAACATCGGCCTCTCCGATGCGTCGGTTTCCGGCCTCGCCGCGCAGGCCGGTGACGAGCGGTTCGCGTGGGACTCCTACCGCCGCCTGATCCAGATGTTCGGCAAGACCGTGCTGGGCGTCGACGGCGAGCTCTTCGAAGAGGCGCTGGAGGAGGCCAAGCGGGCCAAGGGCGTCCGCGTCGACGTCGAACTGGACGCCGCGGACCTCAAGAGCCTGGTCGCGCACTTCAAGGACATCGTCGCCAAGGAGACCGGCCGGGACTTCCCGCAGGACCCGCGCGAGCAGATGGACCTCGCCATAAGGGCCGTCTTCGACTCGTGGAACACCGACCGCGCCAAGCTCTACCGCCGCCAGGAGCGCATCCCCGGCGACCTCGGCACGGCCGTCAACGTCTGCTCCATGGTCTTCGGCAACCTCGGCCCGGACTCCGGCACCGGCGTCGCCTTCACCCGCGACCCCGCCTCCGGCCAGCAGGGCGTCTACGGCGACTACCTGCAGAACGCGCAGGGCGAGGACGTCGTCGCCGGTATCCGCAACACGGTCCCGCTCGCGGACCTGGAGCAGATCGACAAGGCGTCGTACGACGAGCTGATGCAGATCATGGAGACGCTCGAAACGCACTACAAGGACCTGTGCGACATCGAGTTCACCATCGAGCGCGGCAAGCTGTGGATGCTGCAGACCCGGGTCGGCAAGCGCACCGCCGGTGCCGCCTTCCGGATCGCCACCCAGCTCGTCGACCAGGGCCTGATCGACGAGGCCGAGGCGCTGCAGCGGGTCAACGGCGCGCAGCTGGCCCAGCTGATGTTCCCCCGCTTCGACCTGGGCGCCAAGTCCGAGACGATCGGCCGCGGCATCGCCGCCTCCCCGGGTGCGGCGGTCGGCAAGGCCGTCTTCGACTCGTACACCGCCGTCAAGTGGTCGCGTTCCGGCGAGAAGGTCATCCTGATCCGCCGGGAGACCAACCCCGACGACCTCAACGGCATGATCGCCGCCGAGGGCATCCTCACCTCCCGCGGCGGCAAGACCTCGCACGCCGCCGTCGTCGCCCGCGGCATGGGCAAGACCTGTGTCTGCGGCGCCGAGGAGCTGGAGGTCGACACCAAGGCCCGCCGGATGACGACCCAGGACGGGACCGTCATCGAGGAGGGCGACGTCGTCTCCATCGACGGCTCCACCGGCAAGGTCTACGCCGGTGAGGTGCCGGTCGTGCCGTCCCCGGTCGTGGAGTACTTCGAGGGCCGGATGCACGCCGGCGCCGAGGACGCCGACGAGCTGGTCAAGGCCGTCCACCGGATCATGGCGTACGCGGACCGGGTCCGCCGGCTGCGGGTCCGTGCCAACGCCGACAACGCCGAGGACGCCGCCCGCGCCCGCCGGTTCGGCGCCCAGGGCATCGGCCTGTGCCGCACCGAGCACATGTTCCTCGGTGAGCGCCGCGAGATGGTCGAGCGCCTGATCCTGGCCGACACCGACGCCGACAAGGACGCCGCGCTCGAAGAGCTGCTGCCGCTCCAGAAGGCCGACTTCATCGAGCTGTTCGAGTCGATGGACGGACTGCCGGTGACGGTACGGCTGCTGGACCCGCCGCTGCACGAGTTCCTGCCCGACATCACCGACCTGTCGGTGCGGGTCGCGCTGGCCGAGGCCCGCCACGAGAAGCACGAGAACGACCTGCGGCTCCTCCAGGCGGTGCACAAGCTGCACGAGCAGAACCCGATGCTGGGCCTGCGCGGCGTGCGCCTCGGCCTGGTCATCCCCGGTCTGTTCGCGATGCAGGTGCGGGCGATCGCCGAGGCGGCCGCCGAGCGCAAGAACGCCAAGGGCGACCCGCGCGCGGAGATCATGATTCCGCTCGTCGGCACCGTCCAGGAGCTGGAGATCGTCCGCGAGGAGGCCGAGCAGGTCATCGCCGAGGTCGAGAAGACCCACGGCGTCGAGCTCAAGCTCACCCTCGGCACGATGATCGAGCTGCCCCGCGCCGCCCTCACGGCCGGCCAGATCGCGGAGTCGGCGGACTTCTTCTCCTTCGGCACCAACGACCTGACGCAGACCGTCTGGGGCTTCTCCCGGGACGACGTCGAGGCCAGCTTCTTCACCGCGTACCTGGAGAAGGGCATCTTCGGCGTCAGCCCGTTCGAGACCATCGACAAGGACGGCGTGGGCTCGCTGGTCCGCAACGCCGCCGCGGCCGGCCGGGCCACCCGCCCGGACCTCAAGCTCGGCGTCTGCGGTGAGCACGGCGGCGACCCGGAGTCCGTCCACTTCTTCCACGAGGTGGGCCTGGACTACGTCTCCTGCTCGCCGTTCCGCATCCCGGTCGCACGACTGGAGGCGGGCCGGGCGGCGGCCGAGTCGAAGGGCAGCGACAGCCGCTGACCCAGGAAGGCACCGCGGGCGCGGGCGCGTCCGTGGTGCCGCACGAGAACCACCGGAACCGGCGGCGGGGCCACCTCAAAAACCCTCACCAGCCCGGCCGTCGGCTCCGGAACCCCGACGAGGGCGGCACCTGTGCGGAGGTGCCGCCCTCGGTCGTGTGCGGGCCCGCGGAGGTCCTCAGGCGATCTGCCGGGCGGGGCTGGCCTTGCTGCGCCGCTGGTTGAGGCGGGCGGCGAGGAGCGGCAGGAGTTCCTCCCCTTCGGCGACGGAGCCGAACACCGGGAAAACCTTGGTGAGACCGCTCACCCGGAGGGCCTTCAGGAAACTGGGGTCAGGGGCGACGATGCCCACCATCCCGCCGTGCGCCCGGGTCCGCTTCAGGGCGCCGACCAGCACGCCGGTTCCCGTGCTGTCGAGGAAATCCACCCCGCTCACCTCGATGAGCAGCTGGAAATGCCCGTCGTTGACGAGCTCCACGATGGCCTCCCGCAAGCGCGGGGCCGTATAGACGTCGAACTCGCCGATGACCGTGAGCACGGTCATCACCTCGGAGAGGTGCTCGTGGGTGATCTCCACCAATCTGCACCGGTTCACGTTCGGCTCCATGCGTCCCCGCGTCCTTCCGCTCGGCGCGATCCCGTGCTCAGCGTACGCCGCCTATGCCCTGCTCCGCGCGGCCAACGACCGTGTCCAGACGATCAGTTGGCGGACGATGCGCTCGGCGCGGCGGCTGCCGGCCGGCAGGAACGGCAGCACCACGAGGGCCGGCACGCTGGCCAGCGTGACCAGCAGGAGGGGAAGGACGAGGAGGGCCGCGGTCAGCGCCCGGTACAGGGCGTTGGCCGTGCCTCGCGGGATGAGGGTGGCGAAGGGGTTCAACTCTGCCTCCGAAGTGAGCGTGGTGCGTCGCCTGCTGGACGCGTTGTCGTCGTCGGGATCAGGATGGCGGCGGGCGGAAGGCCGCCGACGGGTGGCGACGGGATGCGGTGGAGAGCGGGGGAACAGCGATGGGAAGCGATGAGAACCGCGCTCCGGGGCGCCGGCCACGGCCGCTGGCCCCGCCGCGGCTGCCGCCGGGCGCGCTACGGGAGTTCAAGCGCTTCCTGTACCGCCTCTACCTCGCCGCCGGCACCCCTTCCCTGGAGGCGATCGTGGACGCGATCGGCCAGGACGACGGCCTGCCCGGCTCGCCCTTGAAGGACACCGTCAACCGGATCCTGGGCGGCGCGAAACTGCCCGGTCTGCACGACGCGGAATCGGTCGCCGCGGTGCTGGCGCGGTCGGGCGGGGCCGAGGACCCGGAGCACGTGGTCGTCCGGACCAAACAACTGTGGATCGCGGCCCAGGAGAACCCGGGCCCGCCCCCGCGCACCGCCGAGGACTGGGGCGCCTTCGCGCTCGGGGTGCACCGTGCGGTCGCCGTCGACGGCAGCGGCGTCGACGACCTCACCCCCTACATCGCGCGCAAACACGACGAGCTGCTCCACGACCGGCTGCGGCACGCGGCCGAGGGCCGGCAGTCCGTCCTGGCCCTCCTGGTCGGACAGTCGTCGACCGGCAAGTCGCGGGCCGCTTTCGAGGCCGTCCGGAGCGAACTGTCCACCTGGCCGGTGCTGGTGCCGCGGGGCGCGCACGAGCTCGTCGAGTGGGTGGCGACGGACTCCGTCGACGCGCGCACCGTCGTCTGGCTGGGCGAGGCACAGCGTCATCTGACCGAGCCCGCCGGGGAGGAGGCGGCCCGGGCCCTCGCGGAACTCCTCGCCCGGGTCACACCGGTGGCGGTGATCGGCACGATGTGGCCCGAGTACGCCCGGAAGGTGGCCTCGCGTGCGCTGGAGACGGCCGACCGGTACGCCCATGCGCGCGCCCTCCTGGAGACGTACCGGGCCGAGATCCACGTCCCGGACGGTCTGGGGGACGGCCTCGGGCAGGCCCGGAAGATCGCCGTCCGGGACCCCCGGATGCGGGCGGCGGTCGCGGCGGCGCAGTGGTCCGGCGACGGTGCACGGGCGCGGGTCATCCAGCAACTGACCGGCGGGCCGGAGCTGGTGCGGCGGTACGGGACCGGGCCCGGCAACGCCTTCTCGGAGATCGAGCACGCGGTCGTCACGGCCGCCGTCGACGCCCGCCGCCTCGGTCACGGCAGCGCACTGCCGGGCGAACTGCTCGCCGAGGCCGTGGCCGGCTACCTGCCGACCACCGCCCGGGTCACGCACGACAGCGGCTGGTTCGCCACCGCCCTGCGCAGCCTGTGCGCCCAGGAGACCGGCTCGCTGTCCGCCCTGGTGCCGGACCGGGTCGCGCCGGGCCTCGGGGCGGCGGACGGCTATCACCCCGCCGACTACCTGGACCAGAGCGTCCGGCTGCGGCGCGCGCACCTGGCCCCGCCCGAGCAGCTGTGGGAGGCCGCGGCGGCCCATGCCCGCACCGTCGACGACCTGTACGCGATGGGGCAGGCGGCGCAGGACCGCCGCCGCCACGACCACGCCGTACGGCTGTACCGGTGCGCCGTGGAGCGGGGCGGCGACGTGGCGCGTCCGGCGCTCGCGCAGCTCCTGGAGGAGGCCGGCGACCGGGCGGGCGCGGAGACGGCCGCGGCGGACAGCGCGCGTGCCTGGGCCGTGCTGGGGGCCGTACGCGAGAACGGCGGGGACGGCGACGGTGCCTGTCACGCCTACGCGCGGGCGGCCGGCGCGGGGGAGCGGCAGGCGTGGTCGGCCCTGGTCCGGCTCCGGGAAGTGGCCGGCTGCCGGGAGGGCGCCGACGAGACCGCTGCCCGGGCGGCGGAGGCGGGCTGCCCCCGGGCGTGGCTGACGCTCGCCCGGCTGCGCGACCACGCCGGGGACACCGCGGGCGCCGGTGCGGCGTACGCCCGGGCGGCCCGCGCGGGCGACCCCTGGGGCCTGCTCGGCCAGGCCCGGCTGGCCGAACGCGCGGGCGACGGCGCCGCGGCGGAGACGGCCTACGGCGAGGCCGGCGCCGCCGGTGTCACCACGGCCTACGTCCATCTGGTGCGGCTGCGTTGGGCCGGCGGGGACCAGGCGGGGGCGGAGCGGGCGGCCGCGCGGGCCGGCGAGCGCCGGGACGCCGAGGGCTGGTGCGTACTGGCCCGGCTCCGCCGGGAGGGGGGCGACACCGAGGGGGCGACGCGGGCCTGGGGGCGGGCGGTCGCCGCCGGGTCGGTCACCGCGCAGGCCCAACTGGCCCGGCTCTGCGAGGAGAACGGCGACCGCGCGGGCGCCGAGCGCGCCGCCCGCAAGGCCGCCTGGCAGGGCGACGCGGAGGCCTGGGTGGCGCTCGCCCGGCTGCGGGCGGAGGCGGGCGATCCGGCGGGGGCGGGTCTGGCGGCCGAAGCGGCTGCCGCCGCGGGGGACACCGACGCCTGCACGATGCTCGCGCGGCTCAGGGAGGCGGCGGGCGACCGGCCGGGCGCCGAACGCGCCGCGGACGCCGCCGCCGAGACCGGGGATCCGGAAGCCTGGGCCGCGCTCTCCCGCATCCGTGAGCGGGCCGGCGACCGGGCGGGTTCGGAGGCGGCGGTGGCCAAGGCGAGGGAGGCCGGCGCGACCGGGGCGTGGACCGCCCTGGGCCGGGTACGCGAGCAGGGCGGCGACCTCGAAGGCGCCGAACGGGCCTATCTCACGGCGACCGCCCTGGGAGATGTGGATGCCTGGGGCGCGCTCGCCCAACTCACGGAGGAGAAGGGTGACGTGCGACGCGCGGCGGAGCTCTACGGCACGGCGGTGGACGCCGGGGACACGGAGGCGTGGGAGGGGCTGCTGCGCACCCGGGGATGAGCCGGTGATCCACCCGGCCCGCCCTGGTGCGGCCCCGACGGGCAACCGGACGAGGGCGGCACCTGTGCGGAGGTGCCGCCCTCGCTTTCTCCGGACTCCCCCCTCGGGAGCTGCCGCCACCCCGGTCGGCGCGGGAAGGCGGCCTTCGACGGGGCTGCCGAACGGACGGTTCCTTGCCCATCACCCCCCACGGGATCGAGCAATCCGGGCCGTTCGTGCCGCCGTCGAATTGAGTACAAGCATTCCTCGCGCCCCCCGGGTGGGGCGAGGACTTTCAAGTCTGGCCAAAAGGGCATGGTGACCGCGCGTGTTGGCGTGCATACTCAGGCGTGCCGGGGGCCGACGGAAGAAACCAAGGGTGGGGGTTCGGTGTTACGCGTCCATTTCAGTGGACTCGATCTGGCCCGTGTGCGCATTGCGGCACGCCCGGACGCGCTGTGGGAGACCGTCTTGAGCTTTCACCGGCTGCGCGACCGGCGGGACGATTCAGCGTTCGGCAAATGGCGATCGGAAACACGGGGAAAGTTGAATGGCGAAGCGCGTCTGCTGGCGCCGCTGGTGCCCACGCGCGGCTATTTCCCGGATTTCCTGACGCCCGCCGAAGGGCTCCTCGGGCTGTCCGACGCGCTCGCCGCGCTGCGCGAGACACCGGCCGAGCGGCTGCACACCGAGCTCTCCCGGCTCTCCGCCGCCGCCCGTCCGCTCCCGTCGTGGATCCGGGCGATGGCCGACGGCGAGACCCGCGCGCTCGGCCGCCTCGCCACCATCCTGCAGGGCTACTACGAGGCGGCCGTCGCTCCGCACTGGGCGCGCATCCAGGGCCGCATCGAGGCCGACCGGGCCGCCCGGGGCCGGGCGCTGCTCGACGGCGGCGCGGACCGGCTGCTCGCCTCGCTGCCGCCGATGATGCGCTGGCGCCCGCCGGTCCTGGAGGCCGACTATCCCGTCGACCGCGATCTCCATCTCAACGGCCGCGGTCTGCTCCTGCTGCCCTCGTACTTCTGCCGCCGCACCCCGGTGACCTTCCACAACCCGGACCTGACGCCCGTCCTGGTCTACCCGGTGGAGCACCAGACGCCGAGGCTCACCCCGCACGTTCCGCCCGAGCGATGTCTCGGCCGGCTCGTCGGCAAGACCCGCTCGGCGATACTGCACGGCGTCGGCGTCGGCTGCACCACCAGCGAACTCGCCCGCCGGGTCGACGTCTCGCTGGCCTCCGCGAGCCAGCACGCCACCGTCCTGCGCGACGCCGGCCTGCTGACCACGCTCCGGCAGGGCAACGCGGTGCTGCACACCCTCACCCCGCTGGGCGCGGCCCTGCTGCGCGGCGCCCGGCCGGCGGAGGACGCGGCGTACGAGCGGCTGGCGTGAGACCAGGACCGGGTACGGGCGGTCGAGGTGCCGCCGGGACTCCGGACGCGCGGTGGACGTGCCGGGCGGACCACGTACGCCCGACAAGGACCGGCACCCTCCGGCGACCTGCGGGCGCGGGCTACGCCGTCAGTACGGGCGATCCCCCGCGATGGCGACCCGTTCGGCGACCCGGCGCGCGGTCCCGTAGTCGTTCACGGCATAGTGCTGGGTGGCGCGGTTGTCCCAGAAGGCGACGTCGCCCGGCTGCCAGCGCCACCGCACCTGGAACTCCGGCACATGCGCCTGCTGGAACAGCAGCCGCAGCATCCGGTCGCTCTCCGCCTCCGCCCAGCCCGCGATGCGGGTGGTGAAGGAGGCGTTGACGAACAGCGTCCGCCGCCCGGTCTCCGGGTGGCGGCGCACCACCGGATGCTCGACGGGCGGGAACTCCTCCTGGAATGGCGCGAGTTGGGCCGGGGAGTAGAAGCGTGCGAAGCCCGGGAGATAGTCGTGCACCGCCCGGGCCCCGTCGATGCGGGCCCTGATTTCCGACGGCAAATTGTCGTACGCCGCGGCCATATCGGCCCACAGGGTGTCTCCTCCGGAGGCCGGTACCTCACGAAGCTGCAACACCGCGCCGAGCGCCGGGCGTTCCCGGAACGTGACGTCCGCGTGCCATACGTTCTCGAACGTAGGAACCGCGCCGGCCGCCTTGTCGAACCGCACCACCTCCTTCGTATCCCCCTGCGCCAGGAGCGGATTGGTCTCCAACTGCCCCCAATTCACGGCGAATTCACGTTGTGACTCGGAAGTCAGGTGTTGCCCGCGGAAGAACAGCACCTTCCACTCCAGCAGCGCCCGGTTCAGCTCCGCCCACAGCGGTGCGGTCAGCGGCCGGGACAGGTCCAGCCCACGGATCTCGGCCCCGAGGACGGCCCCCTGCGGTACGACCTCGAAGCGCTCGTAGGGCCGGTCGGTCCATCCGTCAGGCGTACGACGCAGCATCCGCGAGCCTTCGTAGAGGCCGTCGGCAGGGATGCGGTGGGGGCGCAGGGGAGAGCGGCGGGAGAGGGGAGAGAGGGGAGAGAAGGAAGAGGGGCCGGGGGGTGTCATGGGGCCTCCTTGGGGCGTGGGTGAGGAAAGCAGGGGCGGGGCGCAGCCGCACGGCCTGGGGAGAGCGGGAGCCGGAAGGCCGAGCCACGGCGCGGACCGGGACCGTACGGCTCGGGTCGCGGACATCGCGGGTCGTGGACGCCGCCGGTCGCGGACACCGCCGGTGGCGGTGCGACTGCCTCAGGTGGCGGTACGCCTCAGGCCGTACGGGGACAACAGGCCGTACGGGGACAACAGACCGGGGGAGATCCCACCCGACCGCGGCGGCGCAGGAAGCTCAGGCCGCGGGGCGCGCACTCACCGTGGGGGCCGCAGTCGCGCGGCGCCACCGCACGGGGCTTCGGGTGCGTGCTCATGCCACGCACCGTACCCCGTACACCGGCGACCCATGCCGCCCTCAGTCATCGATGCCGCTGCGCTCCACCCCCGCGACGATGTACCGCTGGAGCAGCAGGAAGACGGCCACCAGCGGCACGATCGACACCGCCGCCGCCACGAACAGCTCGTGCAGATTGAGGTTCTGCGCGGTGGTGAACGTGGACAGCGCCACCTGCACCGTCCACGCCTCCTGGTCCTGCCCGATCACCAGCGGCCACAGGAACGCGTTCCAGGCGCCGATGAAGACGATCGTGCCGACCGCGGCAAACACCGGACGGGAGTTGGGGACGACGATGCGCCAGTACGTCCGCCAGTGGCCGAGCCCGTCGACGCGCGCCGCATCCTCCAGCTCCCGGGGGAAGCCCAGGAAGTACTGGCGGAAGATGAAGCAGGCGAAGGCGCTGAACAATGTCGGGATGATCAGCCCGCGCAGGGTCGAGATCCATCCCAGCGTCGACACCAGCACGAAGCTCGGCACGAAGGTCACGGCCGCCGGCACCATCAGCGTCCCGAGGATCGCGTAGAAGACGGCATTGGCGTGCCGGTACGGAATCCGCGCCAGCCCGTAGCCCGCGAGCGAGGCCAGGACGACCGTACCGACCGTCGTCGACACCGCGATCAGCGTGGAGTTGAGCAGCGCCCGCCCCAGCGGAAGGTTCGGGTCCCGGAAGACCTCGGTCAGGTTCGACCACCGCAGATCGTGCGGGAAGAACGTCCACTCGGGCGAGGTGATGTCCTGCTCGCTCGCCAGCCCGTTCCGCACCAGCAGGTAGAACGGGACCAGGAACAGCAGCGCCAGCGCCACCACCAGCACCACCCGCAGCGCCCGCCCGGCCTTCGTCAGCGCATCCCGCGTCAGTGGATCTTTCGCGTTCTTCATGGGGTGCTTCGTGGGGTTCTTCGTGAGGTTCTTCGTGGGGTTCCGCATTCCGCTCAGTCCTCCCCCTTGCGCCCCAGGCCGAACCAGCGGACCTGCAGCACCGTCGCCACCGCGATGATCAGCGCCAGGATCACCGCGCCGGCGCTGCCCAGCCCGAGATTCTGGTCCTGACCCAGCGCCGTGTAATAGAGATAGACCAGCGGCGGCCGGGCATACGGCGGATAACCCCGGGCATCGCTCAGCAGGTTGTAGAACTCGTCGAACGCCTGGAACGCATTGATCACCAACAGCAGCACCACGGCCACGGACGTGGCCCGCAATTGCGGAAAGGTGATGTGCCGGAACGTCTGCCAGCCGGGCCGCGCCCCGTCCACCGCCGCCGCCTCGTACAACTGCGGGGAAATCCGCTGCAGCCCGGCCAGGAACAGAATCATGTAGAACCCGGCCTGCAGCCACAGCCGTACGGTCACGATGACCAGCCAATACCAGGGCGGATCCGTGGTCGACAACCAGGCGATGTCCTCGCCGCCTCCCAGCCACCCCAGCACGGTGTTCGCCAGCCCGAACCGCACCCCGTTGAAAATCGACAGCTTCCAGATCACCGCCGCGACGACGTAGGAGCACGCCGTCGGCAGGAAGAACACCGACCGGAAGAATGCCTGGGCGATCCGCAGCCGGTTGACCATCAGCGCCAGCCCCAGCGACAGCGCATACGTCGCCGGCACGATGAACGCGGTGAACACCAGGAACGTCCCCAGGCTGCCCAGGAACGCATCGTCCCCCAACATCGCGCCGTAATTGCCCAGCCCGACGAAATCCGAACCGCTCGGGCTCACCGTGTTGTGCGCATCGAAGAAGCTGAGATAGACGCTCCACGCCAACGGCACGTACGTGAACAACCCGAGCCCGACGACGAACGGCCCGACGAACACCCAGAACCACAGATTCCGCCGCTGCGGGCCGAGGATGCGGCCTGCGCCCACCGTCCGGCCCCTCACTTCCTCTTGGCCCGCTGCAGCTCGGCGTTGACCTTCCGCACCACGCCCTTCAGCTCACTCTCCGGGTTGGCGCCGTCCTTGATGATCCGGCTCAACGCGTCCTGATAGGCCGTACGGTCCGCCGACGTCCACAACAGCGGCTCCGCATATCCGTGCTCCGTCGCGAACCGCACCGCGTCCGCGGCCGCCCCCTCCTGCAGCTGCTTGGCCTTCTTCGCCAGCGAGATCCGCGCCGGGATGTGGAATCCGTACGACAACGCGAAATCCTGCTGGAAATCCGTCCGCTCCACCCACAGCCACTTGGCGAACGCCTTCGCCTCCGCCTTCTTCTTGCTGCGCGCACTGACCGCGGAGCCATAAGCACCCACCGGAACGGACGGCTTACCTCCGGAGCCGTCCTTCGGAAAGGGCAACACTCCGAAGTCGTCCCCCAACGCCTTCTTGATCTGCGGCAGCGCCCACAAACCCGACCACTGCATCGCGGTCAGCCCCTGAAGGAAGGCGGACGGATCCGACCAGTCCGTGGGCGCCCCGAGCAGAAGCGACTTATTCGCGTACAACTGCCGGATCTTCCCCAGCACCCGCGCCGCAGCCGGATCGTCGAAGCCGACCTTCCCGTCCTCACCGATCAGACTCAATCCGGCGGCGAAGAGCGGCGTGCCACTCAGCACCCCCACCCCGCCGTCATTCCCCAGGAAAAGCCCCTTGGACTTCTTCGTCGTGAGCTTCCCGGCCGCGTCCACCAACTCATCGACCGACTGCGGTGGTTGCACGCCGGCCGCCTTCAACGCACTCTTCCGGTAATAGAGCATCTGCATGTCGATGACCTGCGGAATGCCCCAGACCTTTCCCTGCCAGATCTTCGGTGCCAGCACCGCCTGGTTGAAGTCGTCCTTCACCGGCTCGACCTCGGCGGTCAGATCGACGACCTGTCCGCCCTGGATCTGGTCCAGCAGCGGCGCGTTGACCTCGAACACATCCGGCCCCGAGTCCGTGAGCAACGCGGCCGCCGTCTGCCGGTCGTAGTCCCCCGGCCGCCACTGCACACTGACGTGAGCCTTCTGGTACGCCGCCGCATACCGCTTCACGGCCCGCTCGGTGCCCGGCTCCCCGTACTGGTGGTACCACTGGCTGAGCCCCGCCCCGGACCTCCCGCCGCCACGCCCGGTGTTGGACCCGCACGCGCTCGCCAACGCCGCCGTCAGCGCGACCCCGCCCCCGGCCGCCAGCACTCTCCGCCGCTCGATCCCCGCCATGACTGCTGCCCCCTGTCTGCTGCTTACTGCTTACTTCCTGCTTCCTGCTTCCTGGTCACCGGCTGAACGCCTGCGATCGGTGATCGTCGATCACCACGCCGCAACCGTCCACTCTGCCGCACGACCGTGACACCCGCATTGCTTCTCCACGAACCGTCCGGAGGTCCGAACGGCCGCCGCCCGTGCTACCTCCCTGGATCGATGCCCGTCAGCGCCACCACAGCCGCCTCCACCGCCTCCTCCCAGACATACGGGTACCCCTCCACGTACATCTCCTGGGCGAGCCCCGGCCCCACCGCGACATCCGGTATCGACACCCTGACCTTCCTCCCCTCCAGCGCGAGGTGGTACGTCACGCACGAGTCACCGCTCGCATCCGGATCGCTGTCGACGTCCTCGTCCCGCAACGAGAGCCCCCTCGCTGCGAGTTCGGCCACCAGCCGGTCCCGGTTGGCCCAGATGGTGCGCCGAGCCGCATCGAACGCGGAAAGCTCGTCCACAAGGTCACTCCAGGCGTACGCGACCCCGTTGTGCACCACTTCCCAACTCGCCTCTCCCTCCCTACCCTTCACGACCTCAAGTGGCACCCCAGGCATCACGATGTCCCCCTCATACCCCGGCGGACACTCGAAGGAGAACTGAAGGCAGTCAGGCCACTCGTCGTCCGCCTCCCCGTCCTCCAGCCCCGCCCATGGCTCGTCACACCCACGCCCCACGAGCTCGGCCACCAACGCCGCCATATTCGCCCGCGCACAGGCCGCGACCTGGTCCTCATCGGCGAGGATGCCCCCCACGTCGTACCCCTCGCGGCGAACGTCGTCACTCTCAGTCATCGTCATGCACCCATTCTGACCCGGACCACTGACAACGGGAGCGGACTCTGGGATGACGGCACACGGCCCCGCGACGACATCACCGGGCCCCGTGGCGACGTCACATGGCCCGCGACGATGTCGCACGGCCCCGTGACGACAGCACATGACCCCTTACGGGGTCACCCCTCGCCCTGCCGGCTGCGGTAAAGCGCGATGGCCGAGGCGGTGGGCAGGTTGGGGACCCACACCGTTTCCCCGCTGCCCTTGGCCACAACGACCTTCGACCCACCAAGCGGCCCGAGCCGCGCCCGGCCGGAAGCTGCGTCGGGGCGGGGGAACGTGGGGTACACCAGATAACCGATGTCGAACTCATGGACCTGCAGGGGCGCCGGAGACCCGTCCGGCAGCTTGGGCGCGGCATAGCGACTACGGACAATGGCCAACGCATCCTCGGCACTCACCGGCGGCGCAGGTGGCTCCGCCGCGTTCACTCGCTCCTCCACTCGCTCCCTCACTCGTTGTGGAAGACGTAGGACCACGCGGGCGCCTCGGCTCCTGTGCTGTCGACGGTTGATTGTGCGATCGCCACGTACTGGGGCAGCAGGACGGCTTCGAGGTCGTTGTGGACGGTCTGCTTGGTACGCAGGCCGGTGACCCAGAGGCCGACCATGGTGAGGAAGTCCTCAACACTGCACGCGGCGGGGAGGGACGCGAGGTGATGCTCTTCAGGCTCGGTCGGGATGCGGAGGACGTGCCCGGTGGGGCCGTCGACCACGAGCTCACCGCCCATCCAGAACCCGATCTGGAAGAACGGTCCGGTCTCGTCCACGGGCGGCACATCGTCGGGCCAGAAGACCTCATCCATGACCTCGAAGCGGTGATCCCCGTACGGGTAGAGGCCCATCCCACCCTCTCGCATATCGGGCAGGCCGAATTCGAGCAGGGTGTGGCGGGCCGCTTCGTCCGTGAGGCCCTCGGGAAGTTCCTCTTCCTCCAACTCGAAGATTTCCTCGTCTCCATACAGCTCGATGAGGTCCTTCGGGCTGGGCGGAGGGGCGTCCAGCGGCACAGTGGGGCCAACCGTGGCATAGGGGCCGGACAGGGGCTGGTGATTTCCGGACCCGAAACCGGAGAACTCCTCTCCCGGCCCCGGCTCGATCGCGAAGAGCCCACCCGAGCCGCCGAGTACCACCAGATCACCGACCGGCAGCGGCGGGCTCTCCAGCAAGCTGGGGTGCGGTCCGCGACCTGCAGGGACGCCGGTGTGCAGATCGTGGAACGTCAAGGGCCCGGGCCGTCCGTCGGCATCGTTCGACGACTCGGGGTGGGCCGGGAGCGACGGCCATGAGAGGGCGCCCAGGTGCCCTTCGGGAATGTCGTCTCCCTGCCAGGGGCCGGCGAGCAACGCGCCGGTCTCGGCATCCCAGATCGCGACGTCCGGCTGCTTGCGTTCACAGAGACCGGCAATGGCCGGCCGGCCGTTCCAACGCACTTCCGCCAGTGCCGTCAGTGGCATCGTCTTCGTATAGCGCACGTGGTAGCCACCGGGCGGCCGCCAGTGCGTCCACTTCGCCGTCCAAGGGAGTTGAACCCCGGATTCGGCGACTGCGGCGGCGAATGCCGTGTCCTTCCGGGCGGTTGCCATGAGGTGCAACAAGGCCGCCCACTCCGACTGCTGGGACGGCACCACTCCGTACGCCCAGAGGTGAAGGGCGTCAGCGGCAGCGGAATTTCCCGGCACCCTTCCAGCGGAGGCACAGCACGCGGCATCCATAAGGACAGTCTGGGGAATGTTGGCGAGGACCTCGCCATGTGGAAGCAGCTCCTCCAGCGCTCCCGCCTGTACTGCGTGGGCGGCCAGTCCGATTGCCGCGTAACGGCCTTCGGGACCGTACGCGGCCCATCCATCAGGATGCTGGACTTCGTGTGAGACGCGCCGCAGCCAATCGAAGAGGTGCCGATTGACCCGCGTGACCTCAGCGGGAGTCGCCTCGCGGCGCAACCGCTCCGCAATCCCTTCGTCGATGAAGGAGACGCCGTTCGGGCCGGACTGGAGCAGATCCGGGTGGTCCTCAACGAATGGGGCGAGCACCGTTTCCGATACCGTCTTGCCGGTTACTGCGACCGCCAATTCGGCCCACACCCGCAACGGCACTTCGCGAGGCTCGGCCAGGGCAAGTGCCTGAAGGAGAGGGGACTCCAGTCCCTCCGTCTCTGCGTTTTCCGGGAGCCGAAGCACAACGGTCGACCGGTTGGGGAGATCGCGCGGCGAGGTATGCGCGAGGACGGCCACATTCCCGCTGTTCAGGCCCGCCACCGTACCCAAAATCAAACGGTCGGGTTCATGAGCACGCCGAGTCCGGCCCGATCTGTGGGCGTTGGCGATGAGCACCAGGCGCGCGTCGGTGATCTGCCGCAAGGAACTCCGCCAGCGGCTCCGTTTACCCGGCCCCAGATCCACTCCGAGAGCGAGCAAGACCCTTTCCTGTACCTCCTCTGCAGTGAGGCCCTGGGCGTCGACGAGCACACTGCCCTCGACGCGCAGGTGAACCTCCTGCAGGACCGACCCACCACCCGTACCGGACGGATCGATCAGAAATGCCGGCTGACCACCGGGGCGATGCGCCCGCCACCAGTCATCGATGAGGGTTGATCCGCTGCTGCAGCAGCGGCTGTTTCCTCCTTCATCTGTTCCTGTGTCGTCCCGGGCTATGCCGACCCCCAAGTGTCCAGGTCCCCGTCGAACACCTGGTCCCAGTGATCGGCGTCCTCCACCACCGGGTCGATCTCTTCAGCCCATGCCCTCAAGCTGGCCCGGGCATCCACGTACTCGTGAGGGGTGTTGAAATTACTGATCAACAGCTCGTGGTAGAGGCGCAGCAAGGTACAGAACTGTCGAAGACCAGAGGCGAGAACCGGGGTTTCGTAACCAGTACGGAGGTCCTGCAGAACTTGCCCTGTCGCACCGTCAAGCAGGATGGTTCCCCCCGTCCAGTCACCCAGGACGAACAAGTGGCCATCGCCGTCCAGAGGCTCTGCTTCCTCGGGCCATTCGCCCTCGATCAGGGGTGATTCACACAGGTTCACCAGAGACATGAAGGGGAGCTGATCAGTGAGAGAGGGGAGTCCGGTGGTAGCGAGGAACTGACGAGTCTCTGCATGGGTGAGGCCGGGCGGCATATCGGATTCCCGGACGAGGCAGCACGTGCCATCCCCAAAGGTGGATTCCAGCCACAGCTTGGAAGGTGCCTCGGTGTCGAGTGCCGCAGCCGGACATGCCCATTCGGCGGACTTCGTGATTGTTCCTACAAAGGGCTCCGGCAGCGCCGGCGGGGCGCTTTCCACGAGCACATCGGCATCCACTTCAATGGCGAAGGGGCCTGTGGGGCCGGCCACAAGCCACTCGCGGTCAGATTCTGGTGTGGTCCGGAAAGGATGAGCCGACCCGAGAATGTGCCGAACTGGAGGGCTTGACGGGTTGCGAGGCCAAGACCGGCTGACCGGAATGCCTTCGGAAGATTCCTCGTAGGCTTGCGGCGAGGGGCCGAAGGTGCCGTATGGGCGACACCGCGACCAGACCGTCCGCCACAACAAGGGCGTTCCTGCGGATGCCATCGCCTGCGCAAGGGCCTCGTTTCCGCGACTGACGGTCGCCTGGTGTAGCCAGGCGCCCCATTCGGATTGCGGGGCATGCGCCAGCCCCAACGCCTCAAGATAATGGGCATCCATCGGCAATCCGCCTTGAGGTACACCGCCGGGCCAGCAAGCTGCCAGTCCTTGCAACAACCCATACGCATCGAGGTTCGCCAGAACGGGGCCCTCGCTCAACAACCCCTCAAGGGTGCCGGCATGGGCGGCGTGCAGCGCGGTCGTGGCTGCTGCGTAGGTGCCGAGCGGACCGGCTGCCTTCCAATATCCCGTGGTCAGGTCCGCCATCCGCTGCCTGAGGTGGTCGACCACTGCCTCGTGATCGACCGGCCGAAGAGCCCGTATCCGATGACGGGTCGATTCCCAGCGGAAAGACACCTCTCGCTCGGAACCGTCGGACTCCGAGACCGCAAGGATTTCGGTAAGCCTGCCGGCGAGTTCGGTGAGCTCCTGGGAGGAAGCGCTCATTCCCCACACCTGGCACAGCTCTTCCCAGACCGACACCGGGATGCTGCGCATTTCGGCTGCGGCGAGGGCTTCGAGCGGAGGATGGTTCGCCACCAGGTCCGCGATCTCTGCATCGTGTTGATGAGGGCCGGCGGGGCCCACATCCCCCTGCAATACGAGTTCGTTCCGGGCAGGGGCGAGCACCCAGCTCTTTTCCGCCGACCGCTCAACGACGAAGCGGAGATCTGGTCGGGAGAACCTCTTCAATGTACGGAGCACCTGCTGGGTGATCCGGCTCGGCTCGTTGGAAGAGACGAGAGGGCCGGCCCATTGAACGTTCGCGAGGAATGCGACGCCGGTGTCCCTGACCTTGCGCGCGGCCTCGGCCAGGGACACCGCACCGTACTCGGCGCCCCAGGCCCGGAGTAGACGGTGAGCCACTTCTTCCGCGGTCAAGCCACGGCAATCGAGATAAACGGCATCGGGGACGCGACTGGCCAGCTGCTGGAGCAGCCGCGTCTTTCCTGTTCCAGCGGCTCCGCGGATCGCAAACGTTTCGTAGAGCCGATGTGGCTCCGCCAGCCACGACTCGACGCGCGCCATGGCGCTCTCCGCTGTCATCACTCACGTTCCTTGCTCGATCGGGTGCCGTTTGCTGCACGGCCCAGGGTCAGACTGTAGTGCCCTGGGCACCCGCCTGAGGAGACTGGTTGGCGCTTGCCACGGTCATCCAGATGCGCAGCCATTCACCCCGGTACTGGATCATGTCCTTATCGGTCATCTTCTTCACGCGATCCCGCTCCGCGTTGTCTTCGGCCTTTCCTGCCTTTATCGCCTCACGTCGTTCTGCCGCCGTTGCGTAGTCGCCCTCCTCGGCGGCCTTTTCGTACCCCATCGCGCCCTTTCGGTACCCGATGCCGTACGAAATTCGGAGATTGCTTTTCGGGATTGGTCCTTCGTGCTCGTTGTCGCGCTTGGTGCGTGCGCCCTTCGTACGTGATCGGGAGTCCCCGGTGTCGCGCTCCATGTCATGGCTGAGGTAGTCGGAGCAGTTCGCGCCGCCGGTGCCCGTCCTGTCGCCGCACGGTTCGAACTCTGTGAACAGTCCCACAACCTTGTACTGGCCCGGATGCTTGGCTTCGACGGTCCTCATCCATTCGCCGAGATGAGGCTCGGAGTGGTCGTGGTGGTAACGCTTGCTTCCCGGAATGGACGAATCGATGACGTAATGAACCTCGGGCTTTCCGTCATCCCCGGTCTTGTGCACCTCGAGGACCGCGTAATTCTTGCCGGACATATCCGGACGCAGCCCGTTGTTCTTGTTCTGGTTCAACAGGTTGTCGAGCTTGTCGTGCGTGGCGTCTATCGCCGATTGATCCGTGCTTCCCGCTTCGTGCGCCACCGCGTACTCGCGCGCCAGTGAGGACGGTTCCGGCTTTGTGTCCCCTTCCTTCATGCGCTTGATTTCGTGATTCTGGTGCATGGAGACGCCAGGAAGAGGATTGGCTGCATCCGTAACAGCTTGCGGGCGCCGTCGACCAGGGTCGTCCTTGACAGGGCTGTTGCCGGCGGCCTGCGCCTCGTGGTATCCGCTGCTGATGCGAGCAATTCCAGCAACTACTGCCATTTTCTGCTCGTCGTTCAGTGTCTCGAACCCCTTGAGGAGCTCGTTGAGGCGGCGTTGGCTGATCGCACCGTTGGCTTGCGCTTCCGACACAACTCG
The DNA here is from genome assembly GCF_040652715.1 of Streptomyces sp. NPDC048196. Taxonomy (NCBI): domain Bacteria; kingdom Bacillati; phylum Actinomycetota; class Actinomycetes; order Kitasatosporales; family Streptomycetaceae; genus Streptomyces; species Streptomyces sp. NPDC048196. The sequence continues at coordinate 74,804 of NZ_JBEZMM010000039.1, forward strand.
CGCGAGAGATCCGTCGCTTGCCCAGTGATGGGAATTCTCCAGGACGGGTCCCAGGTCGATCTGGGAGACGTCGTGTGTCAAACGCAGCGTCTGCTGCGAATCCTCGGGCGGCATATCGTACTGCGTGTGGTCCACGCCCTGGCGCTCGCCGAACTCCGAGGAGCCGCGGACGGCCTCTGAATCGAAGCGCTCGGGAGCTTCCTGGTTACTGTCGTCGTTGGTTTGATCCAGCTTGGGCTTTTTGGCGTTGTGGCCCTCGTCGTCCCCGTCGATGTCCATGTCGTCGGGGTGTTTGTGCTTCTCACCGCCGCCGGCGGGTTCGGCGGCGGGGCGACGCGGAGGCTTGGGGCGCGTATCGCCGGGGCGGTGGTCGTTCGGGGTGGGTGTGGGGGTGGTGGGGCGGCGGTTGGCGTTGAGGGGGATGGCGTGGACGCCGTTGCTGCCGTCGTGGAGGGGTTTGTTGCTGGTTTTTCCGGTTTGGGCGTCGACGTAGGTGATTTTGCCGTTGTGGTTGACGACGTTCCAGGCGTGGGCGCGGCCGTTGTTGTCCTGGGTGACGATGACGGC
>NZ_JBEZMM010000040.1:0-74429 GCF_040652715.1 Streptomyces sp. NPDC048196
AGACTTCGCAATCCACATCGAAACCAGAAGGCCCTCGCCTCTTTCAAGGACCGCTCAAGGCATGTCGCCTGTCACCAACGTCCCGGGACAGCACACCTAGCGGGGCGCGCCCGAGCCGTACCGGCGGAGCAGCGGGGAGAGCACCAGCACGGACTTGGTCCGTTCCACGAACGGCTCGCCCGCGATCCGCTCCAGCACCCGCTCGAAGTGCCGCATGTCGGACGCGAAGACCTGGACCAGGGCGTCCGCCTCACCGGTGACGGTGGAGGCGGACGCCACTTCCGGGTAGCGCGACAGGCCGCGGTGGATCGCCTCGGGCGAGGTGTTCCGGCGGCAGTAGATCTCGATGAACCCCTCGGTCTCCCAGCCGAGCGCGGCCGGGTCCACCCGTACGGTGAAGCCGGTGATCGCGCCGTCGGCCCGCAGCCGGTCCACCCGGCGCTTGACGGCCGGGGCGGACAGCCCGACCTCCTGGCCGATGTCGGCATAGCTGCGGCGGGCGTCCTCGGCGAGGGCGTGGACGATGCGTTCGTCGAGATCGTTCAGTCGCACTGCGGGTGGATCACTTCTCTGACGTGGCCAATCGGGAGCGGCGCAAGCCGTAACCGAAGTAGACCACAAGGCCCACGACCATCCAGACACCGAAGACCACCCAGGTCACCGCCTCCAAGCTGTACATCATCCAGAGGCACAGCAGGAAGCCGATCGCCGGGAACAGCGGGGAGAGCGGCGTGCGGAAGGTGCGCTTCATCTCGGGGCGGGTCCGGCGCAGCACGATCACCGCCACGTTGACCAGCGCGAACGCGAACAGCGTGCCGATGCTGGTGGCGTCGGCCAGCTGGCCCAGCGGGACCGCCGCGGCGAGCACGCCGCAGAACAGCGAGACGATCACGGTGTTGATCCGCGGCACCCCGGTCTTGGCGTGCACCTTGGCGAACGCCTTCGGCACCAGGCCGTCGCGGGACATCGCGAAGAGGATGCGGGTCTGGCCGTAGAGCACGGTCAGCACGACGCTGGCGATGGCGATGACCGCGCCGAACGCGAGCAGCACGGCCCACCAGCTCTGCCCGGTGACCGCCTTCATGATCCCGGCCAGCGCGGCCTCGGAGCCCTTGAACTTCTGCCACGGCATGGCGCCCACGGCGATCGCCGCGACCAGGCAGTACAGCGCGGTGACGATCACCAGCGACAGCATGATCGCGCGGGGCAGGTCGCGCTGCGGGTTCTTGGCCTCCTCGCCGGCCGTCGAGGCGGCGTCGAAGCCGATGTACGAGAAGAACAGGGTGGCACCCGCGGCGCTCACACCGGCCATGCCCATCGGCATGAAGTTGGCGTAGTTGCCGGACTTGATGCCCTGGAAGGCGACGCCGCAGAACAGCAGCAGCGCGGCGATCTTGACCAGCACCATGATGGTGTTGGCCCGGGCGCTCTCCTTGGCACCGCCCAGCAGGAACGCCATGGCCAGCAGCACCACCAGCAGCGCCGGCAGGTTGAAGTAGCCACCGTCGCCGGGCGGCTGGGACAGCGCGTCGGGGAGGGTGAAGCCGAACGTGCCGGCGAGCAGCTCGTTGAGGTACTCGCCCCAGCCCACCGCGACGGCCGCGACCGAGACGCCGTACTCCAGGATCAGACACCAGCCGCAGACCCAGGCGACCAGCTCGCCGAGGGTGGCGTAGGCGTAGGAGTACGAGGAGCCGGAGACCGGGATGGTGCCGGCCAGCTCCGCGTAGGACAGCGCCGAGAACAGCGCGGTGATGCCGGCGATCACGAACGAGATCACGACCGCGGGGCCGGCGGCCGGGACCGCGTTGCCGAGCACCACGAAGATGCCGGTGCCGAGGGTGGCGCCGATGCTGATCATGGTCAGCTGCCAGACGCCCATCGAACGGCGGAGCTCACCGCCCTGCCCCTTGCCGCCCTCGGCGACCAGCCGCTCGACCGGCTTGCGCCGCATCAGCCGGGTGCCGAGGCCGCCGGGGCCGCCGGGAGAGGGCGGCCGGGTGTCGCTGGCCCCTGCGGGCGGGGCTGCGCCGTGCTCCAACACTGGGGAGGCTCCTTCATCGCTGCCTGTCAGGTGACGGCGACCGACGGCGGTCAGGAAACGGGCATGCGAAAACACCCCGTGCGGGAGACCGCCGAGCAGGCGGTCTCCGCCACTCCACGTACTGACGCAGACCTTACGGGGCGCCGCTGAGCTGCCGTAATGCAGGTTCCTTGCGCAACCACGGCTGATCGTTGCGCACCGGCGACCCGTACGGTGGATCGTTGCGCCGTTGCGCCAGGAAACCCCGTAAGACCCCGGAAACGCAAACCGGCCCCGCACCGGGTCGGTGCGGGGCCGGTCAGGCGCTCCCCAGGGCCGTGGGCGGGCCCGTCCTGGGTCAGTTCCAGCTGTCGTGCAGCGGCTTGCCCTCGGCGTAGCCGGCGGCGCTCTGCACGCCGACCACGGCCTTCTCCGCGAACTCCTCCAGCGTGGCCGCGCCCGCGTACGTGCAGGAGCTGCGGACGCCCGCGATGATCGAGTCGATCAGGTCCTCGACGCCCGGCCGGGCCTGGTCGATGAACATCCGGGAGTGCGAGATGCCCTCCTCGAAGAGCGCCTTGCGGGCCCGGTCGTAGGACGACTCCTCGCTCGTCCGGCGCTGCACCGCGCGGGCCGAGGCCATGCCGAAGCTCTCCTTGTACGGACGGCCGTCGGCGGTGTGCTGGAGGTCGCCGGGCGACTCCAGCGTGCCGGCGAACCAGGAGCCGATCATGACGTTGGACGCGCCGGCGGCCAGCGCCATGGCGACGTCGCGCGGGTGCCGCACACCGCCGTCGGCCCAGACGTGCTTGCCGTACTTCTTCGCCTCGGCGGCGCACTCCAGCACCGCGGAGAACTGCGGCCGGCCGACACCGGTCATCATCCGGGTGGTGCACATCGCGCCGGGGCCGACCCCGACCTTGATGATGTCCGCGCCGGCCTCGATCAGATCGCGCACGCCCTCGGCGGCGACGATGTTGCCCGCCACGATCGGGACCTGCGGGTCCAGCGCCCGGACGGCCTTGATCGCGCTGATCATGCTCTCCTGGTGGCCGTGCGCGGTGTCCACGACGAGCGTGTCCACACCGGCCTCCAGCAGCGCCTTGGCCTTGCCGGCCACGTCGCCGTTGATGCCCACCGCGGCCGCGATCCGCAGCTTGCCGTCGGCGTCGGTGGCGGGGGTGTACAGCGTGGCGCGCAGCGCGCCCTTGCGGGTCAGCACGCCGACCAGCATGCCGTCGGCGTCCACCGCCGGCGCGAGCTTGCGGTTGGCGGCGTCGAGGCGGTTGAAGGCCTCCCGCGGGTCGATGTCCGCGTCGAAGACCAGCAGGTCCTTGGTCATGACCTCGGCGACCTGGGTGAAGCGGTCCACCCCGGCCAGGTCGTGCTCGGTGACGATGCCGACCGGGCGGCCGCCCTCGACGACGACGCCCGCGCCGTGCGCCCGCTTGGGCAGCAGCGCCAGGGCGTCCGCGACGGTCGCCACCGGGGACAGCACGATCGGCGTGTCCAGTACCAGATGACGGCGCTTGACCCAGGTCACGACATCGGTGACGACGTCGATCGGAATGTCCTGCGGGATGACGACCAGGCCACCACGGCGGGCGACGGTCTCGGCCATCCGGCGGCCGGCGATCGCCGTCATGTTGGCGACCACGAGGGGGATCGTGGTTCCCGTCCCGTCGGGCGTGGCCAGGTCGACGCCCTGGCGGGAGCCCACGGCGGAGCGGCCGGGCACCATGAACACATCGTCGTAGGTCAGGTCGTAGGGCACCGAAGAACTCTCTTCGAGCGCGCCGTTCTTCGGATTCAGGAATCGCATATAGCCCAGGATACGGGCCCTGACCAGGGCTCATACGATTGTCCTAGCCCCCGCTGGACCATGTGTGCGATCCGCCAAGGGGGCCGCGGAGGGACCGCCCGGCCCGGCCTCAGGGCGCTTCGCGGCGACCCCGGCCCCTGGCCATGATCACCGCCAGTCCGGTGCCGGTGTCGCGCCAGTGGCCCACCGCGTCCGCGAGGACGGACTCCACCACGGCCCAGTCCTCGGGCGCGGCGGCCGCGTAGCCGTGCCAGCCCGTGAGGGCCAGCAGCCGGCCGCGGCCGGCCGGGCACCAGGACAGATCGGTCAGGCAGTCGGCGAGCGCGTCCCAGTTGCGGCCGAACCAGTCGGGCAGCCGCAGCGCGATCGCGCACCGGTCCATGAAGGCGGCCTTGTCCACGACGCCCGCCAGGTCCAGCGCGGCACCGGTCCAGCCGGCGTCCCGCGCGGCGGCCAGCGCCTCGGCCACCGGCCGGTCTGCGGGCCAGGGCAGCACACCGGGCGGCGTCCGCCCGTCGAGCACCGCCGCGAGCGGCCGCGGCACGGCCTCCGGCTCCGTCATCGCAGCACCGCCTCGAAGGTCCGGGGAGAGGCCCGGGGGTACGGGAACGGCCGTCCGGCGGGGGGGGGAGTGCGGCGCGGCGGCCGAACTCCCCTTGCCGGCCGGGCCGGTGGTCCGTCCGGTGCGCACCGGCGGCAGCCCGGCGGGCAGCGCGCCGAGGACGGCGGCGGCACGGCGCGGGACGGGGCGGATCACCATGGGCCGATGCTGTCACAGGCCCGCCCGGGCCGCCCGCCGATGACCGCCGGGTGGTACGGCCGGCCGGCGGCCGGGCTCACTTCCCGTCCGGATCCGCCCGGTCCAGCGCGGGGCGCGGCCCGGGGCCGGTCTCCAGCAGCAGGTGGTCGGCCGCCGCGGTGTCGGTGACCAGGCTCGTCACGAGCCCGGAGCGCAGCACCGCGCCGATCGCCGCGGCCTTGCGCCGGCCGCCCGCGATGGCCACGACCTCCGGGATGCGGCGCAGCCGGTCCGCCTCGACGGTGATGCACCGCTCGCCCAGGTCCCGGCCGATCCGCCGGCCCTCGGCGTCGAAGAGGTGCGCGGACATCTCGGCGGCCGCGCCCAGCGAGGCGTAGTGCTCGCGCTCCTCCTCGGACAGCATGTCGTAGACCGTGGAGACGCCCGGCTCCCAGGAGCCGATGGAGACGCAGGCGACGGTGACCTTGTCGAAGTAGTCGAAGGCGCGGGCGATGCCGGTCTGCCGGCGCAGCGCCTCGGCGGTCGCCGAGTCGGGCAGCAGCATCGGCGCGTAGATCGGGTGCGCCTCGCCCCCGGCGACGTCGGCCGCGCGGCGCACCGCCTCGACCGAGCCGCGGTCGGCGGTGCCCGCGTCGTAGACGCCGGTCAGCTGGACGACGGTGCACGGCGGCAGCCGGTGCAGCGCGGCCGCCATGTGGATGGTCGAACGGCCCCAGGCGAGCCCGAGCACATCGCCTTCGTTGACCAGCTCGCCGAGCAGGTCGGCGGCGACCTCACCGAGGTTCTCGGGGTCGGCGGCGTCGTCGGGCGGGGTCTGGCCGCCGAAGGCGGGGGGAGCGTCCGCGGGGGACTCGACGACCACGGCGTGCCGCAGGCCGTAGCGGGCCCGCAGCGCGTCGGAGCGCTCGGCGTCCAGCTCGGAGGGCACCCGGATCTCGATCCGTACGAGATCACGCTCCAGGGCGGTCTCCAGCACCCGGGCGACCTTGAACCGGCTGACGCCGAACTCCTCCGCGATCTGGATCTTCGACTTGCCCTCGAGATAGAAACGGCGGGCCATGGCCGCGGCCTGCACCAGCTCGGCAGGGCCCATTCCGGACTGTGGGCGGCTGGCTACCACGAAATTCTCCCCTTTTGCGCATCTGATCGAGTCTTTGCTCATCCTTTCAGAAACCCGGCGGCAACGGGGACCTTGACCGCCGCGACCGTCGTGAACGCTCGGTGGCGCCACGGACAATTGGCGGCTCGGCCCCGCCGCGGGACCCTTCCCGTGGCCGGCAACGGCCTTGCCGCCCGTCCCCGTTGGCCGGAATTCAGTGTGCGCAGGCCCAGCCGGCCCCCGCGGTCGCCGCCTCGGCCTTCTCGCGCAGATCCCGCACCGCCTTGGCGGGGTCGTCCGCGCCGTAGACCGCGGAACCGGCCACGAAGACGTCGGCACCGGCCTCCGCGCACCGCTCGATGGTGGCGTCGGAGACGCCGCCGTCCACCTGGAGCCACAGCTCCAGGCCGTGCCGGGAGATCAGCTCACGGGTGCGGCGGATCTTGGGCAGCATGATGTCCAGGAACGCCTGGCCGCCGAAGCCGGGCTCCACGGTCATGATCAGCAGCATGTCGAGCTCGGGGAGCAGGTCCTCGTACGGCTCGATGGGGGTGGCCGGCTTCAGCGCCATCGACGCCCGCGCCCCCTTGGCCCGGATCTCCCGCGCCAGCCGCACCGGCGCGGCGGCCGCCTCGACGTGGAAGGTCACCGAACCGGCCCCGGCCTCGATGTACTGCGGCGCCCAGCGGTCCGGGTCCTCGATCATCAGGTGCAGATCGAGCGGGGTGTCCGTCGCCCTGCTCAACGACTCGACGACCGGCACACCGAGCGTGAGGTTCGGCACGAAGTGGTTGTCCATCACGTCGACGTGCAGCCAGTCGGCGCCCTCGACGGCCTTCGCCTCCTCGGCGAGCCGGGCGAAGTCTGCGGACAGGATGCTGGGGTTGATCAAGGCCATGCCCCCAGTATGGCGCCCCGCTCCACAGCGGACGGAGGCGGGACGGATCGGGGGCAGCTCGGCCCCGGCCCGTCCCGCACGCCCGCCGTCAGCCGGTGCGGCGCAGCAGTGCCAGGTACATCGCGTCGGTGCCGTGCAGATGGGGCCAGAGCTGGACGTCCGGGCCGTCGCCGAGGGCGGGGACGCCGGGCATCAGCGGGCGGGCGTCGACCCATTCGACCGCCACCGCCGGGCCGCCGCGGCCCTTGATGACGTCCTCCACCACGGCCCGGGTCTCGGCCGGGTGCGGCGAGCAGGTCGCATAGCCGACCACGCCGCCCACCCGCACCGCGGCGAGCGCCTGGCGCAGCAGCTCGCGCTGGAGCGGGGCGAAGCCGTCGAGGTCCTCGGGGCGGCGGCGCCAGCGGGCCTCCGGGCGGCGGCGGAGCGCGCCCAGGCCGGTGCACGGGACGTCCATCAGGACCCGGTCGAAGCTGCCGGGGCGCCAGGCCGGGCGGGTGCCGTCGGCGGTGATCACCGCGTACGGGCCGGGGTTGCCTTCCAGGGCCCGGGCGACCAGGCGGGCGCGGTGCGGCTGCTTCTCCGAGGCCAGCAGAGCGGCACCGCGCTCGGCGGCCAGCGCGGCCAGCAGCGCGGCCTTGCCGCCGGGGCCGGCGCAGCCGTCCAGCCAGGCCCGGTCGGGGCCCTCGACGGGCGCGTTCGCCAGTGCCAGGGCGACCAGCTGGCTGCCCTCGTCCTGCACGCCGGCGCGGCCCTCGGCCACCGCGTCCAGCGCACCGGGCTCACCGCCCTCGGCGAGCCGGACCGCGTACGGCGACCAGCGGCCCGGCAGTGCGCCGCGCTCGCCGGCCGCGGCCAGCAGCTCCTCGGCGGTGGCCCGGCCGGGCCGCGCCACCAGCGTCACCTCGGGGCGCTCGTTGTCCGCCTCCAGCAGGTCCTCGATACCGGCCCGGCCGCCGCCGAGGGCGTCCCACAGCGCCGAGACGATCCAGCGGGGGTGCGCGTGCACCAGACCGAGGTGGTCCTCGGGGTCCTCGTCGTAGTCCGGGGCGATCCGCGCCAGCCAGCCGTCCAGGTCGTCCGCCGCGACCTTGCGCAGCACCGCGTTGACGAACTTGGCGCGCCCGTCACCCAGCACCACCCGCGCCAGCTCGACGCTGGCGCTGACCGCGGCGTGGGTGGGGATGCGGGTGCCGAGCAGCTGGTGGGCGCCGAGCGTGAGCACGTCCAGGACCGGGGGGTCGACCTCGCGCAGCGGCCGGTCCACGCAGCGGGCGATGATCGCGTCGTAGGTCCCCTGCCGCCGCAGCGAGCCGTAGACCAACTCGGTGGCCAGCGCCGCGTCCCGGGCGTCGAACTCCCCGCCCTCACGCGCCTTGCGCAACAGCGGCGGCAGGACGAGGTTCGCGTAGGCGTCCCGCTCGTCGACGGCCCGCAGCGCCTCGAAGGCGAGGATCCTGACCGGGTCCTTCTTCGGACGGCGATGCGGCTTGCCGGGACGGTGGCGGGGCTGGGGCTGGCTCACAGAAAAGGTGCTCCGGAGGTACGACATGCGGTCTGGGGGTCCCGGATGAGGGATCCGTCCCAGCCTACGCGGGCCCGGACCACCGCAGTACGCCCGCCTGCGGGGGCCCGGGACCGCGGCGGTACGCCGTCCCCGCGCGGTACGGCTTCCTGCGCGGCCTGCCGCCCTGTGCGGCCCCGCCCCATGCGGCCTGCCGCCCTATGCGGCCTGCCGCTCGTGGCCGACGAGCCGGACGCAGACGGCGAGGCCCTCGATCGCCTGCTCCAGCTCCGCGAGGCCGGGGTAGCTGGGCGCGATCCGGATGACCGCGTCGCGCGGGTCGTCGCCGTACGGGTGGGTGGCGCCGGCCGGGGTGAGCACGATGCCCGCCTCGGCGGCCCGGCGGACGACCTCCTTGGCGCAGCCGTCCGGCACCTCCAGGGTCACGAAGTACCCGCCCTTGGGCGTGGTCCAGGTCGCGAGCCCGGTCCCGCCGAGCTCCTTCGCAAGGATCCGGTCCACCGCCTCGAACTTGGGCCGGAGCAGGGCGCGCTGGCGCTCCATGTGGGCGCGCACCCCGTCGGCGTCGCGCAGGAACATCACGTGCCGCAGCTGGTTGACCTTGTCGGGGCCGATCGACCGCTTGGCGTTGTGGCCGAGCAGCCACGTCACGTTCGCGGGCGAGGAGCCGAAGAAGGCGACACCGGCGCCGGCCGCGGTGATCTTCGAGGTGGAGCCGAAGACGAACGCCCGGTCCGGGTTGCCGGCGTCGGCGCAGGCGGCGAGCAGGTCGGCGATCTCCACCGGCTCGTCGGTGAGGTGGTGCGCGGCGTACGCGTTGTCCCAGAAGATCCGGAAGTCGGGCGCGGCGGTGGACATGGCGGCGAGCCGCGCCACGGTCGCGTCGCTGTAGCTGACGCCGGTCGGGTTGCTGTACTTCGGTACGCACCATATGCCCTTGACCGCGGGGTCCTCGGCGACCAGCCGCTCCACGGTCTCCATGTCCGGGCCCTCGTCGGTCATCGGCACCGGGATCATCTCGATCCCGAAGCGCTCACAGAGCGCGAAGTGCCGGTCGTAGCCGGGCACCGGGCACAGGAACGCGATCCGCTCCTGGTCCGCCCAGCGCGACGTGGCGCCCGGCAGCACGCCCAGCAGGGCGTGCACCAGGCAGTCGTGCATCAGCTCCAGGCTGGAGTTGCCGGCCGCGAGCAGCTGCCCGGCCGGGACCTGGAGCAGCCCGGCGAAGATCTCCCGGAGCTCGGGCAGGCCCTGCAGTCCGCCGTAGTTGCGGACGTCCGTGCCGTCGGCGGAGGTGTACCGTCCGCCGGGCAGGCTCAGCAGGTCGGTGGAGAGGTCGAGCTGTTCCGGTGCCGGCTTGCCGCGGGTGAGGTCGAGCGAGAGCCCCCGTCCGGCGAGTTCCTGGTAGTCCTGGCGGGCCCGCTCGACGAGACCGGCCGGCGCGCCGGGGCTCAGCTCGGTGGTCATGGTGCTTCCTTTCCCAGGGGCCGCGCCGCGGGGGCGGCGCGTCGTTCAGGTGGCGCCGCCGAGGATACAAACCGCCTCGGACGACCGGCCCGGGAATTCCACCCACTGGGATCCGCGGGGCCGCGCGGGGCCGCGCGGGGCCCCGCCGGCGTCAGCCGCCGAGCCGCTCGCCCGCCTCGATGCGTACGCCGCGCGCCCAGTCCGCGGCCTGCATCGGCTTCTTGCCCTGCGGCTGGACCCAGATCAGTTCGACCGGGTGGCTGCCGGTGCCGACGTACACCGCCTTCTTGGTGACGGCGAGTTCGCCGGGTGCCAGGGAGAGTTCGGTGTGGCCCGCGGCGGAGGTGGCGGACATCAGCTTCAGGCGCTCGCCGCGGAAGACCGTCCAGGCGCCGGGTGCGGGCGCGCAGCCGCGGATCACCCGGTCGACCCGCAGGGCCGGCGCCGCCCAGTCCACCTTGGCGTCCTCGACCTCGATCTTCGGCGCGAGGGAGATGCCCTCGGCGGGCTGCGGCACCGGCGTCAGGGTGCCGTCCTCGATGCCGTCCATGGTCGCGACGAGCAGGCCGGAGCCGGCGAACGCGAGCCGGGTGAGCAGATCGCCGCTGGTGTCGGTCGGCCGGACGTCCTCGGTCAACACCCCGTAGACCGGGCCGGAGTCGAGCCCCTCCTCGATCTGGAAGGTCGAGGCGCCGGTGACCTCGTCGCCGGCCAGCACCGCGTGCTGCACCGGTGCCGCGCCGCGCCAGGCCGGCAGCAGCGAGAAGTGCAGATTCACCCACCCCTTGGCGGGAATGTCGAGCGCCACCTTGGGCAGCAGGGCGCCGTAGGCGACCACCGGGCAGCAGTCCGGGGCGATCTCCCGCAGCCGGGCCAGGAAGTCCGCGTCCCGCGGCCGGGCGGGCTTGAGCACCTCGATGCCGGCCTCCTCCGCACGCTCCGCGACCGGGCTGGCGACCAGCTTCCGGCCGCGTCCCGCGGGCGCGTCGGGCCTGGTCACGACGGCCACGACCTCGTGCCGGTCGGAGGCGATCAGGGCATCGAGGGAGGGGACGGCGACCTCGGGGGTGCCGGCGAAGACAAGCCTCATGGGTGGCGGACTACCTCTCACACGCAGCGGAACGACGCACCAGTCTAGGGGGCTTGCCCTGCGCCGGGAGCGCCGCTTCCGGGGGCGTACGACATTTCCCGCGCCTCGCACGGAAGCTCGTACGCCCCCATACCGTGACCAGAGCCACTCCTGTCGCGTTGGTCAAACAGCATTGACCCGAACCGGGCCGCCGAGGCGGCCCGATCGTCTTCCTCTTCCTCATTCCACGCCGGTTCGAGAGGCTTGCTCATGGCCGACCACGCAACCCACGACGCCCAGGCCCGCGCCAGCCTGCATCTCCTGGTGCGGGACATCGAGCGGGTCCGCCGACAGGTGGACGCACTGCGCACGCTGACCGCTCAGCTGGGCAACGTCTACCGGCCGCGGCGCACGGGTCCGTCCGCGGGCTTCGTCGTCTACGGACGCGCGCCCGCGCCGACCGTGCGCCTTGCCCAGGAGCTGCGGGACAGCGTCGAGACGCTCGTCACGGCCGCGGTCGACTTCGACCGTTCGCTGGGGTTCTCGTGGGACGCGGTGGGCTCGGCGCTCGGCGTCACCAAGCAGGCGGTGCACCGCCGTTACGGTGCCCGCCGGGCCGCCGCCCAGCCCGCCGCGGACGGCGCCGCCGAGCCCGCGGTGCGTACGCCGGAGTCCGCCGCGACCCGCGCGGTGAGCGTGAGCACCGGGCTGTCCGGCGCACCGTCCGTGCCCGCCGCCCGCTCCATGCCCGGCCCGTCCTCCGCGGTCGCCCGCGAAGAGCCGACCCGGCCGGGCGCCTTCCCCGGCCCGCGCAACGGCTGACCCCTCCCCCACGCCGGTCACCCGGCACCCTCGCCAGCGCCCCGGGACCGCCCGCCGACCTCGGTCCCGGGGCGGCGTCATGCCCACCTCCGCGCCCCGCCGCGGGCCCCAGCACCCACTCGGCGCAGCCACGAACCCCCAACTCCCGTGCCACGCCCCGCGATCACCCCAGGTCCGGCGGATCGATCCGGACCCGCACCGCCGCCCCCTCCCGCTTCACCAGCCTGGCCGCCTGCGCCGCCTTCAGCGCCGCGGCGAGCGCCGCGCCCCGCCCCGGCCGGACCCGGACCAGCGCCCGCTCCCACTGCTCACCGGGCTGCGGATCACCCGGCCGGCGCGGCCGCCCGGGGTCCGGCACCGGAAGCGGAACGGGCCCCAACACCTCGGCGTCCGGCGGGAGTTCGGCCGCCCGCAGCAGCTCGGCGACGTCCTCGGGCCGGCCGGTCACCGAGGCCATCCGGGACACCGGCGGGAACCCCAGCTCGGCCCGCTCGGCCAGCTCGCGCAGCGCGTGCCCGGCCGGGTCCCAGCGCACCAGCGCCTGCACCGGCCGCAGCGTCGGCTCCGCGATGACCGCGACCGTGCCGCCCTCCGACTGGCCGCGCACCAGCGCCGCGGCGCCCAGCCAGCGCCGCAGCGCCTCCTCCCCCGCCCGCAGGTCCGCCCGCCCGAGCAGCGCCCAGCCGTCGAGCAGCAACGCGGCCGCATAGCCGCCGCCTTCGGCGACCGGCTCGGCCCCGGGGGTGGAGACGACGAGGGCGGGGCGGTCCGGGACCGAGTCCAGGACGTGGTCCCGGCCGGAGGTGCGCACCGGCACCTCCGGGAAGGCCCGGCCCAGCTCCTCGGCCGTACGGTGCGCGCCGAAGACCCGCGCCCGCAGCCGGGCGCCGCCGCACTCGGTGCAGTGCCAGTCCGGTGCCTCCGTGCCGCACCAACTGCAGCACAGCGCGGTGTCGTTGCTGCGCGCCTCCAGCGGGCCGGCGCAAGTCCGGCAGCGGGCCGGCTCCCGGCACCGTTCACAGGCCAGCCGGGGGACGTAGCCCCGGCGGGGCACCTGCACCAGCACCGGGCCGCGGGCCAGCCCGGCGCGGGCCGTCTGCCAGGCGAGCGTCGGCAGCCGGGCCACCCGCGCCGCCTCGTCGCGCGCGGCCTGCATGTCGTCGACGGTACGGACCAACGGGGCGGCCGCGCGCAGCTGTTCGCGGGTCGCCTCCAGCGGCCGGGCCCAGCCGTTCTCGACGAGCTGGGTGGCCTCGACCGTGCGGGCCAGGTCGCCGACCAGGCAGGCGGCCTTCTCGTGCACCGCGCGGAGCAGGAGGACGTCCCGGGCGTGCGGATGCGGGGCGTTGGTGTCGCTGTGGCTGGAGTTGCCGTCGTCCCAGATGGCGACGAGGCCGAGGTCGGCCACCGGGGCGTACATCGCGGCGCGGGTGCCGATGACGGCCCGGACCGCGCCGCGGCGTATGGCCAGCCAGCGGCGGTACCGCTCCTCGGGGCCCGAATCGGCCACCAGGAGCGTGTGCAGCCCCGGCCCCACCAGCTCGGTCAGCGCCGCGTCCACCCGCGCCGCCGCCCGTCCGTCGGGCATCACGACCAGCGCGCCGCGGCCGGACGCCAGGGTCGCCGCGACCGCAGCGGCCAGCTCCCCGGGCCACCTCGGTCCCGGGAGCGCGGTCCACACGGCGCGCGGCGCACCGCCGCGCGCGAGGGCGTCCAGGAACGCCGGGCCGTCCGGATAGCGCGCCCAGCTGCCCGGGGCGGGCGGCCCGGGCGGGGGCGGCGGTTCGGGGAAGCGCTCCGCCTCCGCCTTGGCGTGCCGCGGTGGAACGGCCAACTGGAGGACGTCGGCGAGCGAACCGGCATACCGGTCCGCGACCGCCCGGCACAGCGCCAGCAGCTCCGGGCCGAGCACCGGCTCGGGCGAGACGACCTGGGCGAGCGCGGCCAGCGGGCCGCGGTAGTCGGACTCCGCGACCCGCTCGACCAGAAAGCCGTCGAGCAGCCCGCCGCCCTCGCGCCGGCCCTCGCGCACCCGGCCGGCCCCCGCGCCGAACCGCACCCGCACCCGGACGCCGGGCCGGGCCTCGGCGTCCATGGCGGCGGGGACGGCGTAGTCCCACAGCTTGTCGAGATGGACCGGGCCCTTGTCGACCAGGACCCGGGCCACGGGGAGGGCATCGGCGAGCTGCGCGCCCCGCCACGTCCGCGGCTTGGCGCGCTCCGCCCTGGTCTCCCGGACGGTGTCCCTGATGAGGGCCAGCTGTTCGCCCCGCTCCCCCGGATCCCGCCCGTTCTCACTGCTCACAGCACCAGTCTTAGCAGACGGCACCGACAACGGCCGCGGGCCGGAGCGCGGGCGCGGGCGGAGGCCCCAGAACGCCGCCGGCCCCGTACCGCGGGGCGGTACGGGGCCGGGGCCGGGACGGTGCGCTGCTTACAGGCCCGCGGCCTTCTTCAGCGCCTCGACGCGGTCGGTCCGCTCCCAGGTGAAGTCCTCCAGCTCGCGGCCGAAGTGGCCGTAGGCGGCGGTCTGGGAGTAGATCGGGCGGAGCAGGTCGAGGTCGCGGATGATCGCGGCCGGGCGGAGGTCGAAGACCGCGGCGATGGCCTGCTCGATCTTGTCCGTGTCGACGGTGGCGGTGCCGAAGGTCTCGACGAAGAGACCGACCGGCTCGGCCTTGCCGATGGCGTAGGCGACCTGGACCTCACAGCGGGCGGCGAGGCCGGCGGCGACCACGTTCTTGGCGACCCAGCGCATGGCGTAGGCGGCCGAGCGGTCGACCTTGGACGGGTCCTTGCCGGAGAAGGCACCGCCGCCGTGGCGGGCCATACCGCCGTAGGTGTCGATGATGATCTTGCGGCCGGTCAGGCCGGCGTCACCCATCGGGCCGCCGATCTCGAAGCGGCCGGTGGGGTTGACCAGCAGGCGGTAGCCGTCGGTGTCCAGCTTGATGCCGTCCTCGACGAGCTGGTTGAGGACGTGCTCGACGACGAACTCGCGGATGTCGGGAGCGAGCAGCGAGTCGAGGTCGATGTCGCTGGCGTGCTGCGAGGAGACCACGACGGTGTCGAGGCGGACGGCCTTGTGGCCGTCGTACTCGATGGTGACCTGGGTCTTGCCGTCGGGGCGGAGGTAGGGGATGGTGCCGTTCTTCCGGACCTCGGACAGCCGGCGCGAGAGGCGGTGCGCGAGGTAGATCGGGAGCGGCATCAGCTCCGGCGTCTCGTCGCAGGCGTAGCCGAACATCAGGCCCTGGTCGCCCGCGCCCTGCCGGTCCAGCTCGTCGTCGTCGCCCTCGACGCGGTTCTCGTAGGCGGTGTCGACGCCCTGCGCGATGTCCGGGGACTGCGCGCCGATGGAGACCGAGACGCCGCAGGACGCGCCGTCGAAGCCCTTCTTGGACGAGTCGTAACCGATCTCGAGGATCTTGTTGCGGACGAGGTTGGGGATGTCGGCGTACGCCTTGGTCGTCACCTCGCCGGCCACGTGGACCAAGCCGGTGGTGATCAGCGTCTCGACGGCGACCCGGGAGGTGGGGTCCTCCTTGAGGAGCGCGTCGAGGATCGTGTCGCTGATCTGGTCAGCGATCTTGTCGGGGTGGCCCTCGGTGACGGACTCCGAGGTGAACAGGCGGCGGGACACATCGCTCCCTGGGGTTGCAGCGGCTGCTGGCTGATCATGGGCGGAAGGGCCGAGAGCTGCGCTCGGCCCGATCCACTCGCCAGTTTATCGGTCGTATGTGGCGTTCGGGCACGCGGTCTCGATTTCTGGACCCCTCGTGACCTGGGACACCACACCTCACGGTAGGACGATCACCGGGCGGGGGCGACACGGTCAAGGGAACACGCCCGATTTTGTGGGGCCGGTGGGGTGAAAGAGGAGAGGGTGCGCGGAATCAGCGGTGATTCTCGGCCAGCCGGGGGGCGACCAGATCCCACACCGTGTCCGCGAGGGCTTCCTTCGGACCGTACGGGACCGGGGTCTCGGTGCCGTCGGCCGCCAGGATCACCGCCTCGTTCTCGGCCGAGCCGAACGCCTTGTGCTCGCCGACCTCGTTGACGACCAGCAGGTCACAGCCCTTGCGGGCGAGCTTGGCGCGCCCGTTGGCGAGCACGTCGTCGGTCTCCGCGGCGAACCCCACCACCACCTGGCCGGGCCGGGCGCGGTCGGCGGACAGCTCGGCGAGGATGTCCGGATTACGGACCAGCACGATCGGCTCCGGCTCCTGGCCCTCCACCTTCTTGATCTTGGCGGTGGTGTAGGCGGCGGGGCGGAAGTCGGCGACCGCGGCCGCCATGACCACGGCGTCGGCGTCCGCGGCGGCCTTCAGCACGGCCTCCCGGAGCTGGCGGGCGGTGCCGACCGGGACCACGTCCACGCCCACCGGGTCGGGCAGCTCGGTGTTCCCGGCGACCAGGGTGACCCGGGCGCCGCGCGCGGCAGCCGTGGCCGCGAGCGCGTAGCCCTGCTTGCCCGAGGAGCGGTTGCCCAGGTAGCGGACCGGGTCCAGCGGCTCGCGGGTGCCGCCGGCACTGACCACGACGTGGCGTCCCGCGAGGTCCGCCACGGCGGCCCCCTCGGCCCCGCGGGCCAGCACCCGGCGGCAGAGGGCGAAGATCTCCACCGGGTCGGGGAACCGGCCCTTGCCGGTGTCGACGCCGGTCAGCCGGCCGACCGCGGGCTCGACGACGATCGCGCCGCGGCGGCGCAGCGTGGCGACGTTCTCCTGGGTGGCCGGGTTCTCCCACATCTCGGTGTGCATCGCGGGGGCGAAGATCACCGGACAGCGGGCGGTCAGCAGCGTGTTGGTCAGCAGGTCGTCGGCGAGGCCGTGGGCGGCCTTGGCCAGCATGTCGGCGGTGGCCGGGGCGACCACGACGAGGTCCGCGGCCTGGCCGATCCGGACGTGCGGGACCTCGTGGACGGACTCCCAGACCTCGGTGTCGGCCGGGTGGCCGGACAGCGCGGACCAGGTGGCCTCGCCGACGAAGTGCAGCGCCGAGGCGGTCGGCACCACCCGGACGTCGTGCCCGGACTCGGTCAGCCGGCGCAGCAGCTCGCACGCCTTGTACGCGGCGATCCCGCCGCTGACCCCCAGGACGACCCTGGGCCGCTCCCGCTCCCGCTTGTCCATCGCTTCGCCGCTCCCCGAGCTTGTGGTCCGCACCACGTCCGTAGCGCCTCTGTAGTCCCTATGACACACCAAAGGCCCGGCGGAAGTGCCGCCGGGCCCTGGATGAACCTGCTGCTGCCTACTGGGCCGGGCCCTCGATGGACTCGGAGGTCAGCAGACCCGCGTTGATCTCGCGCAGCGCGATCGACAGGGGCTTCTCGTGGACGTGGGTGTCCACGAGCGGGCCGACGTACTCCAGCAGGCCCTCGCCGAGCTGGGAGTAGTACGCGTTGATCTGCCGCGCGCGCTTGGCGGCGTAGATCACGAGGCTGTACTTCGAGTCGGTGGCCTCGAGAAGCTCATCAATGGGCGGGTTGATGATGCCCTCGGGAGCGGTGATGGAAGAGGACACTCTCTACCTTCCGAAAGGGGATGAAGCCTGGGTGGCATGCACCCGGCCGTCGTACGGGCCGGCGCAAAGTCCGTGCGTCCGGAGCCGGAGCGGCTCCGCGGGGTCAGCCGCTGGTGCTCTTGTCCCCGGATCGATGCAGCATCAAGGCTAGCAGCTCACGGCTCACGTCCTCGACGGAGGTGTTGACGCACGTCACGTCGAACTCCTTCTCCGCGGCCAGCTCGACCCGGGCCACCTCCAGGCGGCGCTCGATGACCTCGGGCGCCTCCGTGCCCCGGCCGGTGAGCCGGCGGACCAGCTCCTCCCAGCTCGGCGGGGCGAGGAAGACCAGCTGGGCCTCGGGCATGGACTCCCGGACCTGGCGGGCGCCCTGCAGATCGATCTCCAGCAGGACCGGCTCGCCGGCCGCCAGCCGGTCCAGGACCGCCTGGCGCGGGGTGCCGTAGCGGTTGCCGGCGAACTCGGCCCATTCGAGCAGCTCGCCGTTGGCGATCAGCTTGTCGAACTCCTCGTCGTCGACGAAGAAGTACTGGACGCCGTGCCGCTCCCCGGGTCGCGGGGAGCGGGTGGTGGCCGATACCGAGAGCCACACCTCGGGGTGGACCTTGCGCATATGCGCGACGACCGTGCTCTTGCCGACCCCTGAGGGGCCGGAGAGCACGGTCAGTCGCGGTTGTCTGGCCGGGGGGCCGGCGGGGGTCGTCCCCCGGGAGACTGCAGAACTCATGCAGCGATTATTCCAGCTTCCCGGCGATGCCGGAAAATTCAGCCGGAAGCACTGCCGCCGAATTCGCGCTCCAGTGCCGCGATCTGGTTGGAGCCAAGGCCCCGGACGCGGCGGCTCTCGGAGATCCCGAGCCGCTCCATGAGCTGCTTGGCACGGACCTTGCCCACGCCGGGCAGGGACTCCAGGAGGGCGGAGACCTTCATCTTGCCGATGACGTCGTTCTTCTGGCCCTGCTGGATGACCTCGTGGAGGGAAGCACCGGAGTGCTTGAGCCGATTCTTGACCTCGGCGCGCTCCCGGCGAGCCGCGGCGGCCTTCTCGAGCGCGGCTGCGCGCTGTTCAGGGGTAAGGGGCGGAAGAGCCACGCCTACGTCACCTCGGATGTCGAACTGTCGGATACGGACCGGTGTGGAACCTAGTCGCCCCGCACCTGCGGAGCAACGAGCAACGCGCTTACGTGCACTGCTCTCGACGGAGACTAGCGGCCGAGCGCGCCGGAGTCAGCGAGAACAGACGAAAAGTCCTGGTCAGACTCTGCTGACCAGGACAATTCGGGACCAAACTCCCCGTCTTACGGTGCCTGATCGAGCGCGGTGCGCACTTCCTCGGTGAATCGGTCCGCCGCGGCACGCAGTCCGGCGGCGTCCGGACCGTGCTTCAGCACCCCCCGGCTGACGCTGGGGAGGACGTTGCCGGCCGCGGCGCCGAAGACGGTCGGCAGGTCGGCCGGGGTGGCGCCCTGCGCACCGATGCCGGGAGCCAGCAGCGGGCCGTTGATCGCCAGATCGAACGAGGAGAGATCACCGAGGGTCGCGCCGACGACAGCGCCGAAGGAGCCCAGCGGCTCGGCACCGGCGTTCTCGTCGGCGAGATGGCCGAGCATCGTCGCCGCGAGGGTCCGGCCGTCCTCGCGGACCGCGCGCTGGACCTCGGCGCCCTCCGGGTTGGAGGTCAGCGCCAGCACGAACAGGCCCGCACCGCTCTCCCGGGCCAGGTCGGCGGCCGGCTTCAGCGAGCCGTAGCCGAGGTACGGGGAGACCGTCAGGGCGTCCGAGAACAGCGGCGAGCCCGGGCGCAGATAGGTCTCGGCGTAGGCCGCCATGGTGGAGCCGATGTCGCCGCGCTTGGCGTCCATCAGCACCAGCGCGCCGCGCTCGCGGGCCTCGACGACGGCGGTCTCCAGCACGGCCAGGCCGCGCGAGCCGAACCGCTCGAAGAACGCGGACTGCGGCTTGAAGACGGCGACGTGCTCGCCGAGCGCCTCGACGACGGTGCGGGTGAACCGGGCCAGGCCCGCGACGTCGTCGTTCAGGCCCCAGTCGGCCAGCAGCGAGGCGTGCGGGTCGATGCCGACGCAGAGCGGCCCGCGCTCGTCCATGGCACGGCGCAGTCGCGCGCCGAAGGAGTCCGGGCCGGCGGTCATGCGGTCACCTTCTTGTGTTCGGCGCCGACGGCGTCGGCGAGGGTGGCGTACGGGCTGGTGCGCAGGCGCGCGGCCAGGCCCTTGTGGATCGAGCGGCACCAGAACGGGCCCTGGTAGATGAACGCGCTGTAGCCCTGGACGAGGGTGGCGCCGGCGAGGATGCGCTGCCAGGCGTCCTCGGCGGTCTCGATGCCCCCGACGCCGACCAGGGTGACCTTGTCGCCGACCCGGGCGTAGAGGCGGCGCAGCACCTCCAGGGACCGCTGCTTGACGGGCGCGCCGGAGAGCCCGCCGGTCTCCTGGACCACGGCTGGGTCGGACGTCAGGCCCAGGCCCTCGCGGGCGATGGTGGTGTTGGTGGCGATGATGCCGTCCAGACCGAGTTCGACGGCGAGGTCGGCGACCGCGTCGACGTCCTCGTCGGCCAGGTCCGGGGCGATCTTGACCAGGAGGGGGACCCGGCGGTCGGTGACCGTGCGGTCGGCGGCCTCGCGGACCGCGGTCAGCAGCGGCCGCAGGTGGTCGACCGCCTGCAGGTTGCGCAGGCCCGGGGTGTTCGGCGACGAGACGTTGACGACCAGGTAGTCGGCGTGCCGGGCCAGCCGCTCGGTGGAGGTGACGTAATCACCGATCGCCTCGGACTCCGGGACGATCTTGGTCTTGCCGATGTTGACGCCGAGGGTGGTCGGGAAGACCGGGTTGCGGGCCGCCAGGCGGGCCGCGACGGACGCGGAACCGTCGTTGTTGAAGCCCATGCGGTTGATCAGCGCGCGGTCCGGTACGAGCCGGAACAGGCGCTTCTTGGGGTTGCCGGGCTGCGGCTGGGCGGTGACCGTGCCGATCTCGACGTGGTCGAAGCCGAGCATGGTCATGCCGTCGATGGCGACCGCGTTCTTGTCGAAGCCGGCGGCCAGGCCGAACGGGCCGTGCATCCGGCGGCCGAACGCCTCGACGCGCAGTTCCTTGTAGCGCGGGGCGAGGGCGGCGGCGAGGAAGGTGCGCAGCACGGGCACCTGCGCGGCCCGCCGGATCCACCCGAAGGCCAGGTGGTGGGCCCGCTCGGGATCCATGCGCGTGAAGAAGAGCCGGAAGAAGAGCTGGTACATGGTGTGTGTCCTCACGAAGAGGGGGACACAGCGGCGGTTTCGCTGTGTCCCCCTCTCGGGCTGCTAGTCGCGGGCCGCGGTCAGGTGTTCCGCGTGTTCCTGGAGTGACCTGACGCCCACGTCGCCGCGGTTCATCGCCTCGATGCCCTGGACGGCGGCCGCGAGGGCCTGGACCGTGGTCAGGCAGGGCACCGAGCGGGCCACCGCCGCCGTACGGATGTCGTAGCCGTCGAGGCGGCCGCCGGTGCCGTACGGGGTGTTGACGATCAGGTCGACCTCGCCGGCGTGGATCAGCTGGACGATGGTCTGCTCGCCGTTCGGGCCCTCGCCCTCGGACTGCTTGCGCACGACGGTGGCGTTGATGCCGTTGCGGCGCAGCACCTCGGCCGTGCCGGAGGTCGCGAGCAGCTCGAAGCCGTGCGCGACCAGCTCCCGCGCCGGGAAGATCATCGAGCGCTTGTCGCGGTTGGCGACGGAGACGAACGCCCGGCCCTTGGTGGGCAGCGCGCCGTACGCCCCGGCCTGCGACTTGGCGTAGGCGGTGCCGAAGACCGAGTCGATGCCCATGACCTCACCGGTGGAGCGCATCTCCGGGCCGAGGACGGTGTCCACGCCACGGCCGTGGACGTCGCGGAACCGGCTCCACGGCATCACGGCCTCCTTGACGGAGATCGGCGCGTCCAGCGGCAGGGTGCCGCCGTCGCCGGTCTTCGGCAGCAGGCCCTCGGCGCGCAGTTCGGCGACGGTGGCGCCGAGCGAGATCCTCGCCGCGGCCTTGGCCAGCGGCACCGCGGTCGCCTTCGAGGTGAAGGGGACGGTGCGGGACGCGCGGGGGTTGGCCTCCAGGACGTAGAGGATGTCGCCGGCCATCGCGAACTGGATGTTGATCAGTCCGCGGACGCCCACTCCCTTGGCGATGGCCTCGGTGGAGGCGCGCAGCCGCTTGATGTCGAAGCCGCCGAGGGTGATCGGGGGCAGCGCGCAGGCGGAGTCGCCGGAGTGGATGCCGGCCTCCTCGATGTGCTCCATGACGCCGCCGAGGTAGAGCTCGTGGCCGTCGTAGAGCGCGTCGACGTCGATCTCTATGGCGTCGTCGAGGAAGCGGTCGATGAGGACCGGGTGCTCGGAGATCAGCCCCGCGTGCCGCTCCAGGTACTCGCCGAGCGACGGCTCGTCGTAGACGATCTCCATGCCGCGGCCGCCGAGGACGTAGGACGGCCGGACCATGACCGGGTAGCCGATCTCGGCGGCGATCCGCTTGGCCTCGTCGAAGGAGAAGGCGGTGCCGTACTTGGGGGCGGGCAGCCCGGCCTCGGTGAGGACCCGGCCGAAGGCGCCGCGCTCCTCGGCGAGGTCGATGGCCTCGGGCGAGGTGCCGACGATCGGCACGCCGTTGTCCTTGAGCGCCTGCGCCAGGCCCAGCGGGGTCTGGCCGCCGAGCTGGACGATGACGCCGGCGACCGGCCCGGCCTGGGTCTCGGCGTGCACGATCTCCAGCACGTCTTCCAGCGTGAGCGGCTCGAAGTACAGGCGGTCGGAGGTGTCGTAGTCCGTCGAGACGGTCTCCGGGTTGCAGTTGACCATCACGGTCTCGTAGCCGGCGTCGGACAGCGCGAACGAGGCGTGGACGCAGGAGTAGTCGAACTCGATGCCCTGGCCGATGCGGTTGGGGCCGGAGCCGAGGATGATCACGGCCGGCTTCTCGCGCGGGGCGACCTCGCTCTCCTCGTCGTAGGACGAGTAGAAGTACGGGGTCTTCGCGGCGAACTCGGCGGCGCAGGTGTCCACGGTCTTGTAGACCGGGCGGACGCCGAGGGCGTGCCGGACCTCGCGCACGACGTCCTCGCGCAGGCCCCGGACCGCGGCGATCTGGGCGTCGGAGAAGCCGTAGCGCTTTGCTTCCGCGAGGATTTCCGGGCCGAGCTTGTCGGCGTCGGCGATCTCGTCGGCGATCTCCTTGACCAGGAAGAGCTGGTCGACGAACCAGGGGTCGATCTTCGTGGCGTCGAAGACCTCCTGGGGGGTCGCGCCGGCGCGGATCGCCTGCATGACGGTGTTGATCCGGCCGTCGGTGGGGACCTGGGACTTCTCCAGGAGGGCGGCCTTCTCGCCCGGCTCGCCGGCGAAGTCGAACTGGCTGCCCTTCTTCTCCAGGGAGCGCAGCGCCTTCTGCAGCGCCTCGGGGAAGTTGCGGCCGATGGCCATGGCCTCGCCGACCGACTTCATGGTGGTGGTCAGCGTGGCGTCGGCGGCCGGGAACTTCTCGAAGGCGAAGCGCGGCACCTTGACGACCACGTAGTCGAGGCTCGGCTCGAAGGAGGCCGGCGTCTTCTCGGTGATGTCGTTGGGGATCTCGTCGAGGGTGTAGCCGACGGCGAGACGGGCGGCGATCTTCGCGATCGGGAAGCCGGTGGCCTTGGAGGCGAGCGCCGAGGAACGCGATACGCGCGGGTTCATCTCGATGACGATCACGCGACCGTCCTCGGGGTTCACCGCGAACTGGATGTTGCAGCCGCCGGTGTCGACGCCGACCTCGCGGATGACCGCGATGCCGACGTCCCGCAGGATCTGGTACTCGCGGTCGGTGAGCGTCATGGCCGGCGCGACGGTGATCGAGTCGCCGGTGTGGACGCCCATCGGGTCGAAGTTCTCGATGGAGCAGACGACCACGACGTTGTCGTTCTTGTCGCGCATCAGCTCCAGCTCGTACTCCTTCCAGCCGAGGATGGACTCCTCCAGGAGCACCTCGGTGGTCGGGGAGAGCGTGAGGCCCTGGCCGGCGATCCGGCGCAGCTCGTCCTCGTCGTGCGCGAAGCCGGAGCCGGCGCCGCCCATGGTGAAGGACGGGCGGACGACGACGGGGTAGCCGCCCAGCTCCTCGACGCCCGCGAGGACGTCGTCCATGGAGTGGCAGATGACCGAGCGGGCGGACTCGCCGTGGCCGATCTTGCGGTTGACCTCCGCCACGACCTCCTTGAAGAGGTCGCGGTCCTCGCCCTTGTTGATCGCCTCGACGTTGGCGCCGATGAGCTCGACGCCGTACTTCTCCAGGGTGCCGGCCTCGTGGAGGGAGATCGCGGTGTTGAGCGCGGTCTGGCCGCCGAGGGTCGGCAGGAGGGCGTCGGGGCGCTCCTTGGCGATGATCTTCTCGACGAATTCCGGGGTGATCGGCTCGACGTAGGTCGCGTCGGCGATCTCCGGGTCGGTCATGATCGTCGCCGGGTTGGAGTTCACCAGGATGACGCGCAGGCCCTCGGACTTGAGGACCCGGCAGGCCTGGGTGCCGGAGTAGTCGAACTCGGCGGCCTGTCCGATGACGATCGGGCCGGAGCCGATGACCAGGACGGACTGGATATCGGTGCGCTTAGGCACGCTGGCCCTCCATCAGGGAAACGAAGCGGTCGAAGAGGTACGCGGCGTCGTGCGGACCCGCGGCGGCTTCGGGGTGGTACTGGACGCTGAAGGCCGGCTGGTCGAGGAGGTGCAGACCCTCCACCACGTTGTCATTGAGGCAGACGTGGGAGACCTCGGCGCGGCCGAAGGGGGTGTCGGAAACCTCGTCGAGCGGGGCGTCGACGGCGAATCCGTGGTTGTGCGCGGTGACCTCGACCTTGCCGGTCGTGCGGTCCTGGACCGGCTGGTTGATCCCGCGGTGGCCGTACTTGAGCTTGTAGGTGCCGAAGCCCAGCGCGCGGCCGAGGATCTGGTTGCCGAAGCAGATGCCGAACAGCGGGGTCTTCCGCTCCAGGACGCCGCGCATGACGGAGACCGGGTGGTCGGCGGTGGCCGGGTCGCCGGGGCCGTTGGAGAAGAACACGCCGTCGGGGTTGACGGCGTAGACGTCCTCGACGGTGGCGGTGGCGGGCAGGACGTGCACCTCGATGCCGCGCTCGGCCATGCGGTGCGGGGTCATGCCCTTGATGCCGAGGTCGACGGCGGCGACGGTGAACTTCTTCTCGCCGATCGCCGGGACGACGTAGGCCTCCTTGGTGGCGACCTGCGTGGAGAGGTCGGCGCCCTTCATCTCGGGGGCCTGACGCACCTTGGCGAGCATGGTGCCCGCGTCGGGCAGCGCGTCGCCGGAGAAGATCCCGACCCGCATGGCGCCGCGCTCGCGCAGGTGGCGGGTGAGCGCGCGGGTGTCGACGCCGCTGATGCCGACGACGCCCTGGGCGATGAGTTCCTCGTCCAGGGTGCGCACCGAGCGCCAGTTGGACGGGATCCGGGCGGGGTCGCGGACGACGTAGCCGGCGACCCAGATCCGCTGCGACTCGGGGTCCTCGTCGTTGACCCCGGTGTTGCCGATGTGCGGGGCGGTCATGACGACGACCTGGCGGTGGTACGAGGGGTCGGTCAGCGTCTCCTGGTAGCCGGTCATGCCGGTGGAGAACACCGCTTCGCCGAAGGTCTCCCCCACGGCCCCGTAGGCACGACCGCTGAACGTGCGGCCGTCCTCCAGGACAAGTACGGCGGGAAGCGCCTTGTTCCTCTGAGAGGAGCTTCCCCTGGTGGAGGTCGTCATCGTGCGCCTTCCGTTTCGCTCTGCTCGGTGGTGTTTCGGGTGGTGCTGCTGGGGGTGGTGCTCAGTGCGGTGAGGGCCTCGACCCAGGCGGGGTGCTCCTCGGCCCGGTCGGAGCGGAAACCGGAGTCGAGCTCCTGGTCCCCGTGCTGCCAGGTGACGACGAGCAGGCCGCCCTCGGTGAGGACCTTGCCGGCGATGCCCTTGTCGAGACGGGCGCCGCGCAGCGCGGCGGCCGGCACGAAGAAGTCCGTCGCGCCCGGCCGTACGACGTCCAGGCCCTGGTCGGTGAGGGTCAGCTCGACGCGGCTGCGGGTGCCCAGGCCGTGCGCCACGATCCGGTCGAGCCACTGCCCGGCGGTGGTGGAGCCGTGGTAGCGCCCGCTGAGCGTCAGCTTCGGCTCTCCCGGGTCCTCGGGGGTGGCCGGCAGCTCGGGCAGGCCGCCCTGGAGCGTGCCGCGCCACTTCCAGCCCTGGCGCATCAGCCAGTAGACGAACGCGACCAGGACCAGCAGGCCGGCGACCCAGCCGAGCCGTGCCGCCCAGTCGGTGACCGGCGCGGACCGCTGCGCCTCGGCCAGTTGGATCAGTGGAGGAGTCACGCCAGCTTCCCGTCGACGACCGTTGCGCGGCCCCGCAGGAAGGTGTGGGTGACGCGTCCCGGCAGCTCACGGCCCTCGTAGGGGGTGTTGCGGCTGCGGGAGGCGAAGCCCGCGGGGTCCACCTCTCCACGGTAAGCGGAATCGACCAGGGTGAGGTTGGCGGGCTCACCAGCCGAGATGGGCCGGCCGTGGCCCTCCAGGCGGCCGATCCGCGCGGGCCGGAAGGACATCCGCTCGGCGACACCGGCCCAGTCCA
The DNA here is from genome assembly GCF_040652715.1 of Streptomyces sp. NPDC048196. Taxonomy (NCBI): domain Bacteria; kingdom Bacillati; phylum Actinomycetota; class Actinomycetes; order Kitasatosporales; family Streptomycetaceae; genus Streptomyces; species Streptomyces sp. NPDC048196. The sequence continues at coordinate 25,645 of NZ_JBEZMM010000040.1, forward strand.
GCAGCCCGGTGTCGACCATCGTGTGCTGGACGACGGAGAGCGCGGTCTCCAGGCCGACCATGCCCATGGCCGCGGCGCCCCACTCGCAGTCCTTGTCCTCGTGCGGGTGCGGGGCGTGGTCGGTGGCGACGATGTCGATCGTGCCGTCGGCCAGCGCCTCGCGCAGGGCCAGCACGTCGCGCTCGGTGCGCAGCGGCGGGTTGACCTTGTAGACCGGGTTGTAGGTGCGCACCAGCTCGTCGGTGAGGAGCAGGTGGTGCGGGGTGACCTCGGCGGTGACGTCGATGCCGCGGGACTTGGCCCAGCGGACGATCTCCACCGATCCGGCGGTCGAGAGGTGGCAGATGTGGACCCGGGAGCCGACGTGCTCGGCGAGCAGCACGTCCCGGGCGATGATCGACTCTTCGGCGACCGCGGGCCAGCCGCCCAGGCCCAGTTCGGCCGAGACGATGCCCTCGTTCATCTGGGCGCCCTCGGTCAGCCGCGGCTCCTGGGCGTGCTGAGCGACGACGCCGCCGAACGCCTTCACGTACTCCAGCGCCCGGCGCATGATCACCGCGTCGTCGACGCACTTGCCGTCGTCGGAGAAGACGGTGACCCCGGCGGCGGACTCGTGCATGGCGCCGAGCTCGGCGAGCTTCTTGCCCTCCAGGCCGACGGTGACGGCGCCGATGGGCTGTACGTCGCAGTAGCCGTGTTCCCGGCCCAGTCGCCAGACCTGCTCGACGACGCCGGCGGTGTCGGCGACCGGGAAGGTGTTGGCCATGGCGAAGACGGCGGTGTAGCCGCCGGAGGCGGCCGCGCGGGTGCCGGTGAGGACGGTCTCGGAGTCCTCGCGGCCGGGCTCGCGCAGGTGGGTGTGCAGGTCGACGAGCCCGGGGAGGAGGACCTTGCCGCCGGCCTCGATGACCTCGGCGCCGTCCGCGTCGAGGCCGCTGCCCACGGCCGCGATGAACTCGCCGTCGATCAGGACGTCCTGCGGCTCGCCGCCGAGCACCTGCGCACCACGGATCAGGATCTTGCTCATGGGTCTTACTTCTCCTCGGTACGGGGGTGGGTGACGGCGGGCTCGTTGCCGCCCAGGAGCAGGTAGAGGACGGCCATCCGGATGCTGACGCCGTTGGCGACCTGCTCGACGGCGGTGCAGCGGCCGGAGTCGGCGACCTCGGCGGTGATCTCCATGCCGCGGACCATGGGCCCGGGGTGCATCACCAGGGCGTGGCCGGGCATCCGCGCCATGCGGTCGCCGTCCAGGCCGTAGCGGCGCGAGTACTCGCGCTCGGTGGGGAAGAACGCGGCGTTCATCCGCTCGCGCTGGACCCGCAGCATCATCACGGCGTCGGACTTCGGCAGCACGGCGTCGAGGTCGTACGACACCTCGCAGGGCCAGGTCTCGACGCCGACCGGCACCAGGGTGGGCGGGGCGACGAGGGTGACCTCGGCGCCGAGGGTGTGCAGCAGGTCGACGTTGGACCGGGCGACCCGGCTGTGCAGCACGTCGCCGACGAGGGTGATGCGCCGACCGGCCAGGTCCTGGCCGATCCCGGCGTCCGGGCCGATCAGCCGGCGGCGCATGGTGAAGGCGTCGAGCAGGGCCTGGGTGGGGTGCTGGTGGGTGCCGTCACCGGCGTTGATGACCGGGGCGTCGATCCAGCCGGAGTTGGCGAGCCGGTAGGGGGCGCCGGAGGCACCGTGCCGGATGACGACGGCGTCGACGCCCATCGCCTCCAGGGTCTGCGCGGTGTCCTTGAGGGACTCCCCCTTGGACACGCTCGATCCCTTGGCCGCGAAGTTGATGACGTCCGCGGAGAGCCGCTTCTCGGCGGCCTCGAAGGAGATCCGGGTGCGGGTGGAGTCCTCGAAGAAGAGGTTGCAGACCGTGCGTCCGCGCAGGGTGGGGAGCTTCTTGATCGGCCGGTCGGCGACCCGGGCCATCTCCTCGGCGGTGTCGAGGATCAGCACGGCGTCGTCGCGGGTGAGGTCGGCGGCCGAGATGAGGTGGCGCTTCATCCGGTTTTCTCCGTGTGTGAGGGAGGGGTACGGGAATGTCCGTCAGGCAGGCATGCCTGCGGGCCCGGGGTCACCGGGTCCGTCAGCGGTGCGCTAGCGCTCGCCGGCCGGGGTGGTCTGCTTGAGGCCGAGCAGCACGGCGTCCCGGCCGTCCTCCTCGGTCAGCTGGACCTTGACCGCCTCCCGCAGCGACGTGGGGAGGTTCTTGCCGACGTAGTCGGCACGGATCGGCAGTTCGCGGTGGCCGCGGTCGACGAGGACCGCCAGCTGGACGGCGCGCGGCCGGCCGATGTCGCCCAGGGCGTCCAGGGCGGCGCGGATCGTGCGTCCGGAGAACAGGACGTCGTCGACGAGCAGGACGACCCGGCCCTCGATGCCCTCGGCGGGGATCTCGGTGCGGGCGAGCGTCCGGGCCGGGCCCAGGCGCAGGTCGTCGCGGTACATCGTGATGTCGAGCGAGCCCACCGGGACCGTGCGGCCGGTGATGTCCTGGAGCTTGGCGGCCAGCCGCCGGGCGAGGAAGACGCCACGGGTGGGGATTCCCAGCAGCACCACGTCGTCCGCGCCCTTGGCGCGCTCGACGATCTCGTGGGCGATGCGGGTGAGCATGCGCGCGATGTCCGGGCCTTCGAGCACCGGCCGCGCGGGGAGCTGAGCTCCCGCTTCGGAGCTGTTTGCGTCCATACGAAACGGACCTCCTTCTCCGCCTCACGGGACGGACCTTAAAGGACGTCGGAATTACGCAGTCAGGTTACCAGGACCGCTCCGCTGGCCCGTCTGCACCCCTGACGGGTGAGGGTCTGGCCCATTCCGCTTGACGAACCGAGATTACGCTGCGTAACCTCACAGTGAGTTACCAGCCACGCGGCGGAGCCGCATGTCGATACAGCTGTCTGGGGAGCTATATGTCCAGCGAATACGCCAAACAGCTCGGGGCCAAGCTCCGCGCCATCCGCACCCAGCAGGGCCTCTCCCTTCACGGCGTCGAGGAGAAGTCCCAGGGTCGCTGGAAGGCCGTGGTGGTCGGTTCGTACGAGCGCGGCGACCGTGCCGTGACCGTGCAGCGCCTTGCCGAGCTGGCGGACTTCTACGGCGTTCCGGTGCAGGAACTGCTGCCGGGGACGACACCGGGCGGCGCGGCCGAGCCGCCGCCGAAGCTGGTGCTCGACCTGGAGCGGCTGGCCCACGTCCCGCAGGAGAAGGCCGGCCCGCTGCAGCGCTACGCCGCCACGATCCAGAGCCAGCGCGGTGATTACAACGGCAAGGTCCTCTCGATCCGCCAGGACGACCTGCGGACCCTCGCCGTCATCTACGACCAGTCGCCCTCGGTGCTGACCGAGCAGCTGATCAGCTGGGGCGTGCTCGACGCCGACGCCCGTCGCGCCGTGTCCCACGAGGAGATCTGAGCCTCTCCCAGCCTCTGCAGAAACGTACCGCCGCTCCGGCAAGCCCGGGGCGGCGGTTCCGTTTGCCGCCGCCCCCGGGCGCCGGTGCGGGCATGCGAACGGGCCCGGAGCGTTCACCCAACGCTCCGGGCCCGTCCCGTGCTCTGCCGCTCGTCCGCGGCGCCGGCTGCTACGCCTCGCGCCGCAGACCCGGCTTCAGCTCCTTCAGCCGGCCGAGGAGGCCGTTGACGAAGGCCGGCGAGTCGTCCGTGGAGAACTCCTTGGCGAGCTGCACGGCTTCGTCGATCGCCACCGCGTCCGGTGTGTCGTCCACCCAGAGCAGCTCGTAGGCCCCGAGCCGGAGGATCGAGCGGTCGGCCGCCGGCATCCGGTCCAGGTCCCAGTCGACCGCGTAGGTGGAGATCAGCTCGTCGATGCGGACGACGTGGTCCGCGTACCCCTCGACGAGCTGGAGGGTGTACTCGTTCACCGGCGGCTGCCGGGGGTCGGTCCGGGCGTGTCGCATCCAGTCCGCGAGCACGGACTGCACGTCGGCGCCGCGCTGATCGGCCTCGAAGAGGATCTGGAACGCGCGCTTACGGGCCTTGCTGCGGGCAGCCACGGTTAGCTGTTCACCCGGCCGAGGTAGTCGCTCGTGCGGGTGTCGACCTTGATCTTCTCACCGGTGGTGATGAAGAGCGGGACCTGGATCTGGTGGCCGGTCTCCAGCGTGGCGGGCTTGGTGCCGCCGGTGGAGCGGTCGCCCTGGACGCCCGGCTCGGTCTCCTGGACGACGAGCTCGACGGCGGCCGGCAGCTCGACGTAGAGCACCTCGCCCTCGTGCTGCGCGACAACCGCCTCGAAGCCCTCGATGAGGAAGTTGGCGGCGTCGCCGACGGCCTTGCGGTCGACGTGCAGCTGGTCGTAGGTGTCCATGTCCATGAAGACGAAGTAGTCGCCGTCCATGTACGAGAACTGCATCCCGCGCTTGTCGACGGTGGCCGTCTCGACCTTCACACCGGCGTTGAAGGTCTTGTCCACCACCTTGCCGGAGAGCACGTTCTTGAGCTTGGTGCGGACGAAGGCCGGGCCCTTGCCGGGCTTGACGTGCTGGAACTCGACGACGGACCAGAGCTGGCCGCCTTCGAGCTTGAGCACCATGCCGTTCTTGAGGTCGTTCGTGGATGCCACGGTTGCGGAATCTCCTGGACTGCAGGTGGTGGGACCCGGAGCGACGCCCACCGAGCCGCTGCGGCTCAGAGTGCGAGCAGCTCCTTGGTCGTGATCGTGAGTAGCTCGGGCCCGCCGTCCGCCTCGGGGCGGACGACGAGTGTGTCGTCGATCCGGACACCCCCACGGCCCGGGATGTGAACCCCCGGCTCGACGGTGACCGGCACGCAAGCGTCCAGTTTACCCATGGCGGCCGGGGACAACTGAGGGTCCTCATCGATTTCGAGCCCCACCCCGTGCCCGGTCCACGGTCCGAGCCGCTCGCCGTACCCCGCCGCATCGAGCACATGGCGGGTGATCCGGTCCACCTCGCGGCACTCCACCCCCGGCGCGAGCGCCTCCCGGCCGGCCCGCTGGGCTGCGAAAACGAGATCGTACAGCTCGATCTGCCAGTCCGACGGGGTGGTGCCGATGACGAAGGTGCGGCCGATCTCGCAGCGGTATCCGCGGTAGTTCGCCCCCAGGCAGACGCTGAGGAAGTCGCCCTCCTCCACCCGCCGGTCGGTGGGCAGATGGCCCGGGCGGCCGGAGTTCGGGCCGGTCGCCACGGAGGTCGGGAAGGCCGGGCCGTCCGCGCCGTGGTCCACCAGCCGGCGCTCCAGCTCCAGCGCGAGATGCCGCTCGGTGCGGCCCACCAGGATCGATTCCAGCAGTTCGCCGAGCGCCTGGTCGGCGATCTCCGCGGCGATCCGCAGACAGGCGATCTCGTCGTCGTCCTTGACCAGCCGCTGCGCCTCGACCGCACAGGCCAGGTCGGCCAGCCGGAGCTGCGGTGCGACCTGGGAGAGCGCCCGGTGCCGGGTGACGGTCAGGTGGTGCTCCTCGACGGCCAGGGTGTCCGCGCCGGCCTTCGCGGCCAGGTCGGCGCCGGCCACCACCGGGTCACCGCCGCGGCCGGGCAGCACCGACACCCGTACGTCGTCCACCGGCCGCCCCTCGGACGGATCGCCGCTCAGCGGTCTGCCGCACAGCAGCAGGTCGTCGGACGGGCCCAGCAGCAGAGCGGCGCCCGGCGGGGCGCAGGCGGTGAGGTAGCGGACGTTCGCGGGGCGCGAGATCAGGGCGGCGGCGCTTCCGGTTGCGGCACAGCGGTCGCGCAGCCGCGTGCGTCGGGCCGCGTACAACTCGGACATATCGCAAGGGTACGGCGGCTCCCCCGCAGCGGCCGGTCGAGGGGGCCGCCCGGGGGACGACCAGTAAGGACGCGCCCGAGGGCGGCTACCAGCTGGGCGGGCTGGCCAGCGAGCGGGCGACCACGTCGTCCAGCACCCGCACCGTCGTGGCGACGTCGTGCTGGGAGTTGTCGATGATCGGCAGGCCCGAGCCGTACCAGCCGGCCATCCGGCCGTGGATCCGGGCCACCTCTTCGTCCGACAGCCGGCGGTTGCCGGTGCGCCGGGCGTTGCGCTCCAGCACGATCTCCAGGCCGGGCAGCAGCACGACCGGCAGCAGTCCGGGGCCGACGTGGCGCTTCCAGCCGCCCAGGCCGACGACCGGACGGTCCGGGAAGACCGCGTCGTCGAGGATGCAGGAGATGCCGTTGGCGAGGAAGTTACGGGCGGCGAACCCGCAGGTCCGCCGGGCCAGGCGGTACTGCGCCTCGGAGTGGTCGTTCCAGCCGGACTGCGGGTCGGCGAAGCCGGCCCGGACCCATTCGCGGACGTCGTCCAGGCTGATGTGCGCGGTCGGCACCCGGCGGGTGTCGGCCCAGTGGCGGGCGACGCTGGTCTTGCCCGCGCCGGCCGGGCCGATCAGCAGCACCGCGACGGCGGCGTGCGCGGCGTCCGGCGCGGCCGGGTCGGAGGGCGGGCTCGGCAGCGGCACCGGCGCGCCCGGCGGCAGCTGGACATGGCCGGTGATGTCGGTGCTGTGCCCGGTGGGCTGCGGGGCCTGCTGCGGCGCGGGACCGTGCCAGCCCGGCTGTGGGGCGGGCTGCTGCCCGGGCGGCGGCGGGGCTGCGGGGGCGGGAGGTGCGGGCGGGGCGGCCGGCGGCGAGGTGGGCGGGGTGGGCCCTGCCGGGTTGGGCGTCCAGTGCATGGCGGCCCCGGGTCCTGATGCCTGCCCGTGGGGCGGCGGCAGCGGAGCCCCCACTGCGTACTGCATCCGGTGGCTCTCCGTCTCGTGCGGTCGACGTGGTGCGGGGCACGGCGCCGGGCCGGACTGCCCGGTGCGCCGTGCGGTAACCCGGCGGCCCCCAGGGGCCGTTGGGCCCACGGCCGCCGGCGTGGGGAGGTACTGCTTGCGAACGGTACCCTCCCGGCGGCGCGCCGGGGGCCTCCTACCCCCGGCACGCACCGCGTGAACGGCCGGGGGCGGGCCCGAAGCGCCCGTCGGGACGCGTCAGTCGTTCAGTTCCTCGGCCAGCGCACGCAGCGCGAGCCGGTACGAGCCGATGCCGAATCCGGCCACCGTGCCGCTGGCCACGGCCGCGATGACCGAGGTGTGGCGGAACTGCTCGCGGGCGTACGGATTGGAGATGTGCACCTCGATGAGCGGGGCGGTGCGCTGGGCGGCCGCGTCCCGCATTCCGTACGAATAGTGCGTGAACGCACCGGGGTTGATGACGACCGGGACGGCTCCGTCGGCGGCCTCGTGCAGCCAGCGGATCATCTCGCCCTCGTCGTTGGTCTCCCGGACCTCGGCCGCGAGGCCCAGTTCCTTGCCGAGCCGGGCGCACTCCTCGACCAGTCCGGCGTAGGAGGTGGCACCGTAGACATCGGGCTCACGGGAGCCCAGCCGGCCGAGGTTGGGACCGTTCAGGACCAGCACCCGCCGCAGTGCGCCACTCATGCTGTGCCCCTTTGGTTCGCTTCTCCGCCCGCGCGGCGCAGAGGTGCGGCCATCGTCGTCGTCTGCGGCCCGGCGGCCGCACGTGCGTCGCTCACGATGAGATCTCCGCGTGCGCGGCGAGCAGCATGGCCGGGTCCGGGCCCTCCAGGACGGTCGGCTTGGCCAGGCCGTCCAGGACGATGAAGCGCAGCCGGTCGCCGCGGGACTTCTTGTCGACCTTCATCGTCTCCAGCAGCTTGGGCCACTGGTCGCCGCGGTAGGTCAGCGGCAGCCCGACGGAGGCCAGCACCGCGCGGTGCCGGTCGGCGGTGGCGTCGTCCAAGCGGCCGGCGATCCGGCCGAGTTCGGCGGCGAAGACCATGCCGACGGAGACCGCGGCGCCGTGCCGCCAGTTGTAGCGCTCGTTCTTCTCGATGGCGTGCGCGAGGGTGTGGCCGTAGTTGAGGATCTCCCGCAGACCGGACTCCTTGAGGTCCGCGGAGACCACCTCGGCCTTGACCCGGATCGCCCGCTCGATCAGCTCGGCGGTGTGCGCGCCGTCGGGGCGCTTGGCGGCCTCGGGGTCCGCCTCGATCAGGTCGAGGATCACCGGGTCGGCGATGAAACCGGCCTTGATGACCTCGGCCAGGCCGGAGACGTAGTCGTGCACCGGCAGGGTGTCCAGCGCGGCCAGGTCGCACAGCACCCCGGCCGGTGGGTGGAAGGCGCCGACGAGGTTCTTGCCCTCGGCGGTGTTGATGCCGGTCTTGCCGCCGACGGCGGCGTCGACCATGCCCAGGACGGTGGTGGGGATCGCGATCCAGCGCACGCCGCGCAGCCAGGTGGCGGCGACGAAACCGGCCAGGTCGGTGGTGGCCCCGCCGCCGACGCCGACGATCACATCGCTGCGGGTGAAGCCGGACTGTCCCAGCGCCTTCCAGCAGTACGCCGCGACCTCGGCCGTCTTGGACTCCTCGGCGTTCGGCAGCTGGACGGCGATCGCCTCGTAGCCCTGGGAGGCGAGGTCCTCGCGCAGTGCCTCACCGGTGGCGGCCAGCGCCTCCGGGTGCAGCACGGCGACCCGCTTCACCCCGGCGCCGATCAGGCCCGGGAGTTCACCGAGCAGCTGCCGCCCGACGAGCACCTCGTACGGGTCGGTGCCCGCGGTGCCGCCGACCTGGATCCGGGTGGCCTGCTCCGTCATGCGTTCTCCTCCCTGTGGGCCGCCTGCGGGGTGCCGCCCGCGGCCGGCCGTAGGTCCAATGCGTCCAGGATCGCCTCGGCGACCTGGCCGGGGGTGCGCTCCGCCGTGGGGATCACGGCGCGCGCGACCTCGGTGTAGAGCGGACGGCGCCGTTCCATCAGTTCGCGCCACTGCTTGCGCGGGTTGACGGCGAGCAGCGGGCGGGGCGCGTCGAGGCCCACCCGCTTGACGGCGTCGGCGAGTTCGACGTCGAGGAAGATCACCGGCAGCCCGGTCAGCAGCGTGCGGGTGCCCTCGTCGAGGATCGCGCCGCCGCCCAGCGCGAGCACGCCCGGGTGCTCGTCGAGCGCGGTCCGGACCGCCTCCCGCTCCAGTGCGCGGAAGTGCGCCTCGCCCTGGTCGATGAAGATCTCGGCGATCGGCCGGCCGGCGGTGGCGACGACATCCGCGTCGGTGTCCCGGTAGCCGACCCCCAGCCGCTCGGCCAGCAGCGCGCCCACCGTGGACTTACCGGCACCGGGCGGGCCGATCAACACGACCACCGGGGACGTCATTTGATCGCCAGGTTGTCGAGGAAGCCCTGTACGTTGCGGCGGGTCTCGGCCACGCTGTCGCCGCCGAACTTCTCCACCACGGCGTCGGCGAGGACGAGCGCCACCATGGCCTCGGCGACGATCCCGGCGGCCGGCACGGCGGACACGTCGGAACGCTGGTGGTGGGCCTGAGCCGGCTCGCCGGTGGTGACGTCCACGGTCTTCAGCGCGCGCGGCACGGTCGCGATCGGCTTCATCGCGGCCCGCACCCGCAGCAGCTCGCCGGTGCTCAGGCCGCCCTCGGTACCGCCGGCGCGGCCGGAGACGCGCCGGATGCCCTCGGGCGTGCCCACGATCTCGTCGTGCGCCTTGGAGCCGGGCACCCGGGCCAGCTCGAAGCCGTCGCCGATCTCGACGCCCTTGATCGCCTGGATGCCCATCAGGGCACCGGCGAGCCGGGCGTCCAGCTTGCGGTCCCAGTGCACGTGCGAGCCGAGGCCGACCGGCACGCCGTACGCCAGCACCTCGACCACACCACCGAGCGTGTCGCCGTCCTTGTGGGCCTGGTCGACCTCCGCGACCATCGCCTTCGACGCATCCGCGTCCAGGCAGCGCAGCGGGTCGGCGTCCAGCTTCTCGACGTCGGCCGGCGTGGGGTACACGCCCTGCGGAGCCTTCACGGAGCACAGCTCGACGACGTGCGAGACGATCTCGATGCCGGCGGTCTCCTTGAGGAAGGAGCGGGCCACCGCGCCCAGCGCGACCCGGGCCGCGGTCTCCCGCGCCGAAGCGCGCTCCAGGATCGGGCGGGCCTCGTCGAAACCGTACTTCTGCATTCCGGCGAGGTCGGCGTGACCGGGGCGCGGGCGGGTCAGCGGCGCGTTACGGGCCAGCGCCGCCAGCTCCTCCGGATCCACCGGGTCGGCCGCCATCACCTGCTCCCACTTGGGCCACTCGGTGTTGCCCACCATGATCGCCACCGGCGAGCCCAGCGACAGGCCGTGCCGCACCCCGCCCAGGAACGTGACCTCGTCCCGCTCGAACTTCATCCGGGCACCGCGGCCGTAACCCAGCCGGCGGCGCGCCAGGGCGTCCGCCACCAAGTCGGTGGTGACCGGGACCCCGGCCGGAAGGCCCTCCAGCGTCGCCACCAGTGCGGGGCCGTGCGACTCCCCCGCCGTCAGCCAGCGCAACCTGCTCAACGGTGCTCCTCAGTACTGCTCATCCGCGTACGGTCTCCCCCTGATCCTCCCACGTCACGCGGGAGCGGCGGCGCCGAGTCCAGGAAGCGGACCCCGGCGTCCCGCGCGGGAACCGTCCGGTGGCTCAGCGGGCCGCGAGGGCGGCCTCGCCGGCCGCGCGCATCGCGGCCAGCGGGGCGGGCGAGCGGCCCGTCATCTGCTCGACCTGCAGCACGGCCTGGTGCACCAGCAGGTCCAGGCCGCCGACCACCGCGCCGCCGCGGTCGGCCCAGTCGCCGGCGAGCGCGGTCGGCCAGGGCTCGTAGAGGACGTCGAAGAGCGTGCCGGGGCGGTCCGGGACGGCGGCGGCCAGGGCGTCGGTGGTGCCGGCGGGGGTGGTGGCGATCACCAGCGGCGCGCTGAGCGCCTCGGCCGCGTCCGCCCAGTCCGCCGTGCGGACGTCCACCTCCAGCCGCTCGCCCCACTGCCGCATCTCCGCGGCCCGCGCCTCGCTGCGCACGTACGCGGTGACCCGGCCCGAGCAGATCCGGGAGAGCGCGGCGAGCGCGGAGGAGGCGGTGGCTCCGGCGCCGAGGACCGCCGCGCGCTCGACCTCCGTGACACCGCGCTCGCGCAATGCCGCGACCATGCCCGGGATGTCGGTGTTGTCGCCCAGCCGACGGCCGTCGGGCGTGAGGACGACGGTGTTGACCGCCTCGACCGAGGCCGCGGTGGGGGTGATCTCGTCGAGCAGCGGGATCACCGCGCGCTTGAGCGGCATGGTCAGCGAGAGCCCGGCCCACTCCGGCCCGAGCTTTTCCAGGAATCCGGGCAGCGCGGCCTCGTCGACCTCGTGCCGGCCGTATTCCCAGCCGGTGAGCCCGAGTGCGTCATAGGCGGCGCGGTGCAGCACCGGCGAAAGGGAGTGCGCGATGGGCGACCCTAGGACCGCCGCACGACGGGTGGGGCTCATTGATTCGCCTTCTTGTGTTCCTGCTCGTAAATGCGGCGGTTCCGCTCGTGCTCCTCGTTCGTCTCGGCGAACAACGTCTTCTCCGGGCTGATCGAGACGAAGTAGTACCAGTTGCCCTTGGCCGGGTTGATGGCGGAATTGATCGCCACCTCGCCGGGATTGCCGATCGGCCCGGGCGGGAGTCCCTTGAACTTGTAGGTGTTGTAGGGATCGTTGAAGTGCCTCAGGTCGTCGACGGAGCCGGTGTCCAAAGTGCTCTGGGACCGGGCGTAGTTCACCGTCGAGTCGAAGTCGAGCAGGCCGTAGGTCTCCGTGTTGTTCGGCTTGAGGCGGTTGTAGACGACCCGCGCGACCTTGACGAAGTCGTGCTTGTACTTGCCCTCGGCCTGGGTGAGGCTGGCCACGGTGAGCAGTTGCAGCGGCGAGGAGAGGTGGAATTCGCGCGCCTTGCCTTCCAGGTCGTACTTGGCGTACACCTGCTTGGCCCGCGACACCATCTGTTTGAGGACCACGGCCGGCTTCGCCTTCTCGCCCACGCTGTAGGTGGACGGATAGAGAAAGCCCTCCAGCGGGTCCTTTATCTTGCTGTTGTCGTCGGCCCAGGACGGCAGTCCGAGGTTCTTGGCCTGGCTGTGCGCTATGTCCTTGGTGGTCCCCGGCTTGAGCTTGAGCTTCTTGTCGATCAGCTTGTAGACCGTGGCCGCCCGGATTCCCTCCTGGATCGTCAGGCCGTTGCGGCTCTTGGGGTCCAGCATCAACTGGATGGCCGAGGCCGCCGACATCTGCTTGCGGAGCGAATACGTACCGGGCTGGAGCGACTTGGCCTTCTGGTTGTCGCCGGCCGCCTCGGTGAAGGCCCCGGCGCTCTTGATCACGCCCTTCTTCGCCAGGATCTGGCCCATTTCCAAGCCGGTCGAACCGTCCGGAATGTCGACCTGGACGGCACCCGAGCCCTCACCCTCGTAATCGGGCGCCGATCCGAAGTGGGCCATGAAGAAGTCGTAGCCGAAATAGCCGACGGTGCCGACCGCGCCCGCGAAGACCAGGGTCATGACCAGACAGGCGGTGCCGCTGCGGCGTTTGTTCTTCTTGCCGTTCCGTTTGCCGCGCCGTTCGCGGCCGCCGCGGCGGTCGCCCGGTTCGTCGTCGGGGTACTCGTCGGCGTCGTCACCGGCGAAGAACGAGTGCTCAGGCTCCGGTTCCCGCGGCCGCTCGGGGTCGGCCCGCCAGTCGTCGCCCGGCGCGTCCTCGTAGGCGGTGTTCTCGTACGCGGCGTTCTCGTAGGCGGCGTTCTCGTAGGCGGGGTCCTCGTACGGCGCCCCGGCGGGGTGCTGCTCGTACTGCTCCGGCGGGTACGGCTGCTGGTGCGGCACCTGCTGCTGGTGCTGCGGTGCCTGCTGGTGGTGCGGTGGCTGCTGGTGGCCGTGCTGGGGCTGCTGCTGGTACGGGTCCTGATGGCCGTAGTAGTCCTGGCCCGCTCCGGCGTACGGATCGGCCGGGGGCTGCTGGGCGGCGTAGGGGTCGTACGGGTCGTACGCCGGCAACTGCCCGGTCGAGGAGCCGTCCCAGCCTTGGCCGTAGTGCTGCTGCGGATGCTGCTGGGGATGCTGTTGGGGATCCGGGTGGTGCTGCGGGGCGGGCTGCTGCCCGCCCCACTGCGGCTGGTGCTCCTGGCCTCCGTAGGGCCCCTGGTCTCCGTAGAGCGGGTCCTCGGGATGCCACGGTTCGGAGCCGTAGCCCCGGCCATACTCGGTCATCGATCCCCTAGAGCCGAGAGGCGGTGCGCTCCGTACGGGCAGCGCGCTTGCTGTGTCGATCCGCCTCTACTTGCACGTGCGGCTGTTCGAACCACCGCCGCATCGCGCGGCACGTTACCGTATCGCGATCAGATGACCACTTCGACGGCCTCGCCCGGAGGTTCCCCGGAGAGGCGTTCGGTTTCCAGTGCGCTCTGCAGGATCACCACCGCGGCCGCCTGGTCGACGACCGAGCGTCCCTTCTTGCTGCGCACGCCGGAGGCGCGCAGGCCCTGGGTCGCGGTGACAGTCGACATCCGCTCGTCGACCAGCCGGACCCCGACGGGCGCGATGTTCTTTGCCAATTCCTGGGCGAACGCCCGGACCTTGGCCGCGGCCGGCCCCTCTCCCCCACTGAGGGAGCGGGGCAGACCGACCACGACCTCAAGGGGCTCGTACTCCTCGACGATCGCCTTCAGCCGGCGGTGCGCTGCCGGAACGTCACGTCCCGGCACGGTCTCGACGGGGGTGGCGAGGACCCCGTCGGGGTCGCACGAGGCGACCCCGATCCGGGCGTCCCCGACATCGACCGCGAGGCGCCGGCCGCGTCGCATGTCACTCACGCGCGTCAGGCCGCCTCGGAGACCAGGCGCTCGACGGCCTCGATGGCCTCGGGCACCGCGGCCGCGTTCTGGCCGCCGCCCTGGGCAACGTCCGGCTTGCCGCCGCCACCGCCACCGAGTGTCTTGGCGGCCGTACGGACCAGGTCACCGGCCTTGATGCCGCGCTCGCGGGCGGCGTCGTTGGTGGCGATGACCGTCACCGGGCGGCCGCCTGCGACCGAGAAGAGCGCCACGACGGCGGCCCGGCCGCCCTGGATGCGGCCGCGTACGTCGAGGACCAGCTTGCGCAGGTCGTCGGCGGCCGTGCCGTCCGGGACCTGGCCGGTGACGACGGCGACGCCGCGGACGTCCTTGGCGCCCTCGGCGAGCCCGGCGGCGGCCTGGAGCACCTTCTCGGCGCGGAACTTCTCGATCTCCTTCTCGGCGTCCTTGAGCTTGCCGAGCATCGCCGAGATCTTCTCCGGCAGCTCCTCGGAACGGCCCTTGACCAGCTCCTGGAGCTGGGCGACGACCGTGTGCTCCTTGGCGAGGAAGTTGTACGCGTCGACGCCGACCAGGGCCTCGATGCGACGCACGCCGGAGCCGATGGACGATTCGCCGAGCAGCTTCACCAGACCCAGCTGGGCGGTGTTGTGCACGTGCGTACCGCCGCACAGCTCCTTGGAGAAGTCGCCGATGGTGACGACGCGCACCCGCTCGCCGTACTTCTCGCCGAACTCGGCGATGGCGCCCTGCTTCTTGGCGTCGTCGATCGACATGATCTCGGCCTGCACGTCGAGCTCGCGGGCCAGGACCTCGTTGATCTTCTGCTCGACGTCCGTCATCACGGCCGTGGGCACGGCGGACGGCGAACCGAAGTCGAAGCGGAAGCGGCCCGGCTGGTTCTCCGAACCGGCCTGGGCGGCCGTCGGGCCGAGGGCGTCGCGCAGCGCCTGGTGCGTGAGGTGGGTGGCGGAGTGGGCGCGGGCGATGGCGCGGCGGCGGGCCACGTCGATGGTGGTGTGCGCCGGGGCGCCGACCGTGACCTCGCCGACCTGCACGACGCCCTTGTGGACGTACACGCCCGGAACCGGCTTCTGGCAGTCGCGGACCTCGATGACCGCGCCGTTGTCCAGCCTGATGCGGCCGGTGTCACCGATCTGGCCGCCGCCCTCGGCGTAGAACGGGGTGCGGTCCAGGACGACCTCGACCTCGTCGCCCTCGGAAGCGGCCGGGGAGGAGGCGCCGTTGACGAGCAGGCCGACGATGGTGGACTCGCCCTCGGTGGAGGCGTAGCCGATGAAGTCGGTGGCGCCGGCGCTGTCGGCGATCTCGCGGTAGGCGCCGAGGTCGGCGTGGCCGTGCTTCTTGGCCTGGGCGTCGGCCTTGGCGCGCTCCCGCTGCTCCTTCATCAGGCGGCGGAAGCCGTCCTCGTCGACCGAGAGCCCCTGCTCGGCGGCCATTTCGAGGGTGAGGTCGATCGGGAAGCCCCAGGTGTCGTGGAGCAGGAAGGCCTTGTCGCCGGGGAGGATCGCGCCACCGGCGGCCTTGGTCTCCGTCACGGCGGTGTCGAGGATGTTGGTGCCGGCCTTCAGGGTCTTGAGGAAGGCGGCCTCCTCGGCGAGGGCGACGGTCTCGATGCGGCTGCGGTCCGCCAGCAGCTCGGGGTACTGCTGGCCCATGGTCCGGATGACCACGTCCAGCAGCTCGCCGACGACCGGGCCGGTGGCGCCGAGCAGGCGCATGTTGCGGATGGCGCGGCGCATGATGCGGCGCAGGACGTAGCCGCGGCCCTCGTTGCCGGGGGTTACGCCGTCGCCGATGAGCATCGTGGACGTGCGGAGGTGGTCGGCGACCACGCGCAGCGAGACGTCGGTGCCGTCGGCGGAGCCGTAGCGGACGCCGGTGAGCTCGGTGGCCTTGTCGATGACGACGCGCAGGGTGTCGGTCTCGTACATGTTGCGGACGCCCTGGAGGATCATCGCCAGGCGTTCCAGGCCGAGGCCGGTGTCGATGTTCTTGCTGGGCAGCTCGCCGAGGATCTCGAAGTCCTCCTTGCCGGTGCCCGCGCCGCGCTCGTACTGCATGAAGACCAGGTTCCAGATCTCCACGTACCGCTCGTCGTTGACGGCCGGGCCGCCCTCGACGCCGAATTCGGGGCCGCGGTCGTAGTTGATCTCGGAGCACGGGCCGCACGGGCCCGGGACGCCCATGGACCAGTAGTTCTCCTTCTTGCCCAGGCGCTGGATGCGCTCCTTGGGCACGCCGACGACCTCGTGCCAGATGCGCTCGGCCTCGTCGTCGTCGAGGTAGACGGTGATCCAGAGCTTCTCCGGGTCGAGGCCGTAGCCGCCCTCGGCCTGTGAGCCGGTCAGCAGCTCCCAGGCGTGCTTGATGGCGCCTTCCTTGAAGTAGTCGCCGAAGGAGAAGTTGCCGCACATCTGGAAGAACGTGCCGTGCCGGGTGGTCTTGCCGACCTCCTCGATGTCCGGCGTGCGGACGCACTTCTGGACGCTGGTCGCCGTCTTGTAGGGCGGCGTGACCTCGCCGAGGAAGTACGGCTTGAAGGGGACCATGCCCGCGTTGACCAGCAGCAGCGTCGGGTCGTCCGCGATGAGCGACGCCGACGGCACGACGGTGTGCCCGCGCTCCTCGAAGAAGCGCAGCCAGCGCCTGCGGATTTCAGCCGACTCCATCAGTGGTCCTCTTTTCCAGTCGGTCCGGTCAGACCGGTCGGTCCGGTTGTTCTCGTGGTTCGGTGGTGTCCTTCGAGCACCGCGCGGCGCGGTGCGGGCAGCTCACGTGCCTCGGCCGGCGTGCTCAGGCCGAGTGCCTCGTGCAACTGCTCTTCACGGTCCGCCATTCCGCTGCGTACGTCCAATGCAAATTGGCGCAGCCGGTGTCCGGTCTCGACGGCCTTGTCCGCGGCCTGGGCGGCGAGGCTGTCGGGCTGCAGCTTGCGCAGCTTTTGGTGGACCTTGTTGGTGGCCCACACCCCGGCGGCGGCGCCGGTGGTGAACCAGAATGCGCGGCGGAACATCGCGGTGATCAGTCCTTGGAGCGGCGGTTGCGGCGCCCGCCGCGGCGGGCGCCGGGCAGGGTACGGCCGACGACGGTGCGCGGTGCGCGTTCAGCGGGGGCCGGCGCGCCCTTCTTGCCGATCGCGCGGCGTACGCCGTAGCCGAACGCGGCCACCTTGACCAGCGGCCCGCCGAAGGCGGAGGAGACGGTCGAGGAGAGCGCGGAGGCGTTGGCGGTGACCTCCTGGACGTCGGCGGCGATCGCGTCGACGCGCGCCAGCTGGGTGTGCGCGGAGCGGACGGTCGCGGAGGCGTCGGCGAGCAGCGGAACGGCCTGCTCGGACACCTCGGCCACCATCTTCGTCGTCGCCTTCAGCGTCTGTGCGAGCCTCACCAGCACGAGGGCGAGGAACGACACGAGGATCGCCCAGAAGACGGCCACGAGAATCCCGGCCACCTCTCCACCGGACACGTTGGCACCACTCTCCGACTGGTCTGGTCCCGTCCTGCTCGAACGGCAACCTTGACCTTATCGCGCCGTGACTGTCCGTCCGTACCCAGTTCTCCGCGCCGGGACGGGGACGTCCGGGGAATCGGGAGAGGTGATTGTACGGTCCGCATCCCGCCGAGTACGCTCCGTGTGCCATGCGACGCTTCACGGGCTCCGGGCCCGCTTCGGGTCCCTCCCCCGGCCGTCCGGATGGGCCCGGGAGACCGCCGGGCGGGCCGGGCGGGCCACCGGGTGCGCCGGGCAATCTCCCCGCGGAGCTGAACCGGTTCATCGGCCGCGACGACGAGCTGGCCGAGCTGGCCCGGCAGGTGGCATCGGCCCGGCTGGTGACCGTCACCGGGCTCGGCGGGGTCGGCAAGTCACGGCTGGTCCGCCATGGCGCGGCGATCTTGCAGGATCGCTTCTGCGACGGGGTGTGGCTGGTCGAACTGGCCTCGCTGAGCGAGCCGCACCTCCTGGACCACGCGGTCGCCGAGGCCCTGGCGGCGGCCGACCACAGCGGCCGACCGGTGCGCGCCACGCTCTGCGACCACCTCGCCGGCCGTGAGCTGCTGCTCGTCCTGGACGGCTATGAGCACCTGGTCGACGCCTGCGCCGGCCTGACCGCCGAACTGCTGCGCCGCGCGCCGGGGCTGCGGGTGCTGGCGGCCGGCCGGCGGCCGCTGGGGATCCCGGGCGAGCAGCTGATGCCGCTGGCGCCGATGCCCGGGGGCGATGCGGTGGCGCTGTTCGCCGACCGGGCCGCGGCCGTCGTTCCGGATTTCACCGTCGGGCCGGCCAACGAGGCCGCGGTCGGTGAGCTCTGTGACCGCCTGGACGGCATCCCGCTCGCGCTGGAGCTGGCCGCCGGGCGGCTGCGGGCGCTGTCGGTGGACCAGGTGCTGCTCCGGCTCGACGACCGGTTCCGGCTGCTGACCGGCCGGACGAGGGGCGCGCTGCCCCGCCACCGGACGCTGCGCTGCGCGATCGGCTGGAGCCATGAGCTGTGCACGCCCGGGGAGCGGCTGCTGTGGGCGCGGCTGTCGGTGTTCGCGGGGCAGTTCGACCTGGAGGCGGCGGAGTACGTCTGCTCGGGACCGGAGTTGCCGGCCGACGAACTCCTGGACACGGTCGAGGAGTTGGTCGCCCAGTCGGTGCTGGTCCGCGAGGAGACCGCGGCCGGGGTGCGCTACCGGATGCTGGACACCGTACGGGCCTACGGCGCGGGCTGGCTGGCGGCGACGCGGGACGCCGAGCGGCTGCGGCGGCGGCACCGGGACTGGTACCTGGGGCTGGCGACGTGGTGCGAGCTGGACTGGTTCAGCTCGCGTCAGGCGGAGATCGCGGCCCGGATCGAGGCCGAGCTGCCCAATCTGCGGGTGGCGCTGGAGGAGAGCCTGCAGAGCACCACCGAGACGCATCTGGGCCAGTACCTGGCGGGCACGCTGTGGTTCTACTGGGTCGGCTGCGGGCGGCTGTCGGAGGGCCGGCACTGGCTGGACCGGGCGCTGGAGCTGGACGGCGGCCATGACGACGCCCGGCTGAAGGCGCTGTGGGTGGCCGGTTACGTGGCGGTGCTCCAGGGGGACACGGTCGGCGCGCTGGGGGCGCTGCAGGAGTGCAGCGAGGAGGCCGAGCGGACCGGGAACGCCACCGCGGCCGCCTATGCGCTGCACCGCACCGGCTGTCTGGCGCTGGTCTGCGACGACATGCCGCGGGCCGAGGAGCTGCTGCGCGGGGCGCTGGCGCGCTACCGGGAGATCGGCGAGCTCAACAGCAATGTGCTGATGGGGCAGGTCGAGCTGGCGATGGCGGTGGCCTTCCAGGGCGAGCTGGCGGACGCGGTGCGGCTGTGCGAGGACGTCCGGCAGGTGTGCGAGGACCACGGGGAGCGCTGGACGCTGGCGTACGCGCTGTTCGTGCTGGCCTTCGCGGCCTGGTCGCGCGGCGAGGGCGGGCGGGCCCGGGCGCTGCTGGAGGAGTGCCTGGCCATCGACCACACCTTCCACGACCTGCTGGGCGCGGTGCTGGCGATCGAGTTGCTGGCGCTGGTGACGGTGGGCGAGGGCGATGCGGCGGAGGCGGCGGTGCTGCAGGGCGCGGCGGGGCGGATCTGGCCGTCTGTGGGGCTGCCGCTGTTCGGCTCGCGCTATTTCAGCCGGCCGCACGCGCTGTGCGAGGACCGGGCCCGGCGGGAGCTGGGGGACGGGGACTACGAGCGCTGTCTGCGGGAGGGCGGCCGGCTCGACCTGGACGCGGCGGTGGCCCGGATCCTGCGGCCGGCCGGCCCGCTGCCGGTGCCGCGCCGGGCGGTGCGGATCGCGCCGCCGGCCACGCACCAGCCCGCCGCCTCCCCCTCCGCGAGCGGCGGGGAGACGGCGGGCTGAGGTGGTGCCGCGCCGCGCGGGGTGGCGTCAGCGGGCGTAGTACTCGACGACGAGCTGCTCGTCGCAGATCACCGGGATCTCCTTGCGGTTGGGGTCCCGGTCGAGGCGGAACGCCAGCGCCTGCAGGTTGACCTCCAGGTAGCGCGGGGTCTCGCCGTCGGGGGCGTAGCCGCCCTCGCGCGCGACCTGGAAGGGGTGCTTCTCGCGGCTGCGCTCGCGGACCATCACGACGTCGCCGGGGCGGACGCGGAAGGACGGCTTGTCGACCTTGCGGTCGTTGACCGCGATGTGGCCGTGCACGACCATCTGGCGGGCCTGGTAGATGGTGCGGGCGATGCCCGAACGCAGGACGAGCGCGTCCAGACGGCGCTCCAGCTCGACCACCAGGGCCTCGCCCGTCTTGCCCTCGGCCTTGCGGGCGCGGTCGTAGGCGCGCGCCATCTGGCGCTCGCTGATGTCGTACTGCGCGCGCAGACGCTGCTTCTCCAGCAGACGGACCTTGTAGTCACTGTTCTGCTTGCGGCCGCGGCCGTGCTCGCCGGGCGGGTAGGGGCGGGCCTCGAAGTACTTGACGGCCTTCGGAGTCAGCGCGATGCCGAGCGCGCGCGACTTCTTGACCTTGGGACGCGACTGGTTCACGTGGAACGTTCCTCCATGTAAGTTAGGTGAGGCTTACCTTAGCGCGAGGAGAACGCATGTTTCGACCTGGGATCCCCCTGCCCGGTGCTGGTCAGAGCACCGGGACGGGTCAGCCGCGTCCCAAGGAAGACGCCCGGCAGCCGACCGCCGCCGAACGCGTACGCACTCTCGTCGAATCCCATGGTATGGCGTCGCTGAGCGTCCCCGGAGTCGAGGATCCGGACGAGACCGGGCTCACCGCTCCGGTCTGCCGGACCGTGACGCCCGACGGAGACGTGCTGTTGCTGGTTCCCGGCGACTGTGTGGCGGCCCGGGCGGCCGCACACGCCCAGGACGACGACCTGACCGCCGTGATGGAGATCACGGATGTGGCACCGGTCTCGGTGCCCCACCGCATCCGCGCCCGGGCCTGGCTGGCCGGCTGGCTGACCCCCGTACGCAACGGTCAGCGCGCCGAGGCCGCGCTGCTGCTCGCCGAGCGGCACCCGGTCGGCGAACTCCTCGGACTCGGCGAGGCGCTGCACCCGGAGCCGGCCCCGGGGCTCTACGGGCGGACCGCCTGGATGATGCTGCGCCTGGAGGTCGGCGAGGGGGCGGTGGACGATCTCTGGGGCGCCGGGCCCGTCGAGCCGGACGACTTCGCGGCCGCCGCGCCCGATCCGCTGGTCGCCCACGAGGCGGAACTGCTGCAGCACCTGGCCGCGGCGCACGGCGAGCAGATCCGCGGGCTGTGCACGCTGCTGGGCGAGCGCGGCCGGGTCTGCGGGGCGCGCGAGAAGGCCGTACCGGTGGCCCTGGACCGCTTCGGGCTGCGGGTCCGCTTCACCGACCCCGCGCAGCGCTCCTTCGACGCCCGCTTCGACTTCCCCGAGCCGGTACGGGACGTGGCCGAGCTGCGGCGGGCGATGCACACGCTCTTCGACGCCGCGGACCAATAGGCCGCACCCGCCTGCCAGTTGGGCCGGTGCCGCCCGCCGTCTACTCGGCGGCCGGCTCCCCGGCGGCGCCGCGCAGCCGGGCCCGGACCCGGTCCGCCACATCGGCGTAACGGGCCTCGGCGCCATGGCGGGTGGGCTCGTAGTAGCGCTTGCCGTGCACCTCGTCGGGGGCGTACTGCTGGGCCGCGATGCCGCCGGGCAGGTCGTGCGGGTACTGGTAGCCATGGCCGTGGCCGAGCTTCTGGGCGCCCTTGTAGTGGCTGTCGCGCAGATGGAGCGGCACCGCGCCGGCCTTGCCGGCCCGGACGTCCGCCAGCGCGGCGTCGACGGCCAGATAGGCGGCGTTCGACTTCGGCGCCAGGGCGAGGGCGATGGTGGCCTGGCTCAGCGTGATCCGGGCCTCCGGGAAACCGATCAGCGCCACGGCCTGGGCGGCGGCGACCGCGGTCTGCAGCGCCGTCGGATCGGCCAGGCCGATGTCCTCGCTCGCCGAGATCATCAGCCGCCGGGCGATGAACCGCGGGTCCTCCCCCGCCTCGATCATCCGCGCGAGGTAGTGCAGCGCGGCATCGACGTCCGAACCGCGGATCGACTTGATCAGGGCGCTGGCGACGTCGTAGTGCTGGTCGCCGGAGCGGTCGTACTTCACCGCCGCGCGGTCGACGGACTCCTCCAGCGTCGTCAGGGCGATCTCCTTCTCGCCCTTGGCCAGCGCGGCTCCGGCGCCCGCCTCCAGGGCGGTCAGCGCACGCCGGGCGTCGCCGCCCGCGATGCGCAGCAGATGCGCCTCGGTGTCCTCGGGGAGCGTGACGGCCCCGGCCAGCCCGCGGGCGTCGGTCAGCGCCCGCCGCAGCAGTGCGCGCAGATCGTCGTCCGTGAGCGGTTCGAGGGTCAGCAGCAGCGAACGGGAGAGCAGCGGGGAGATCACCGAGAAGTACGGGTTCTCGGTCGTCGCGGCGATCAGGGTGACCCAGCGGTTCTCCACCGCGGGCAGCAGGGAGTCCTGCTGGGCCTTGCTGAAGCGGTGGATCTCGTC
Source organism: Streptomyces sp. NPDC048196 (assembly GCF_040652715.1). Taxonomy (NCBI): domain Bacteria; kingdom Bacillati; phylum Actinomycetota; class Actinomycetes; order Kitasatosporales; family Streptomycetaceae; genus Streptomyces; species Streptomyces sp. NPDC048196. The sequence goes on from NZ_JBEZMM010000040.1 coordinate 47,778, forward strand.
GAGGAAGAGCACCGTCTCCTTGCCGTACCCCCCGGAGGCGCGGCGGGCGCCGTCGATCACCGCGCGGACCTCCTTGACCCCGGCGGTGATCGCGGAGAGCTCCACGAAGCGCTTGTTCGTCGCCTGGCTGACGACGTACGCCAGGGTCGTCTTGCCGGTGCCGGGCGGGCCCCACAGGAACACCGAGGACGGCCCGGCCGGCCCTCCGCTGCCCTCCCCCACCAGCCGGCGCAGCGGCGAGCCGGGCTTGAGCAGATGCTGCTGGCCCACGACTTCGTCGAGGGTGCGCGGACGCATCCGCACGGCGAGCGGAGACCCCGCGGGGTCCTTCTCCTGGCGGTCTTCGGCGGCGGCGGTGAACAGGTCGGGCTCCACGCTCACGAGCCTATGCCACCCCACTGACAACGCCCCGGCGACCGTCGGGGACGGACCGGGGCGCAGCCGGCCTCCCGGCCGAGCGGGAGGGCGGTTCGCTACAGCAGGCTGCTCCAGAACGACCACCAGCGGGTCAGGATCAGCAGCGCGATCACGCCGTACCAGAGGACCGGCACGACCCAGTGGAACTCCACGACCGCGTTCCGCACGCCGGCGGGGGCCGGGATGACGCCGTGCTTGATGTTGTGCGCGGTGGTGTACCAGAACATCAGGATCGTCACGCACCAGGTCAGCGTGCACCACAGGCACAGCGCGTTGATGCTGTACAGCGACTGGCTCATCAGCCACATGCAGAAGACCGCGGCGAGCCCGGTGCCGATGTTCAGGCCGATCCAGTACCAGCGGCGGAAGCGGGCACCGGCCAGGACGGCCATGCCGATCGCCACGACCACGCCGAAGCCGACGAGCCCGGCCATCGGGTTGGGGAACCCGAAGACCGCCGCCTGCTTGCTCTGCATGACGCTGCCGCAGGAGATGATCGGGTTGAGGCTGCAGGCCGGCTTGAAGTTCGGGTCCTTCAGCAGCTCGAACTTGTCCAGGGTGATGACCCAGGCGGCCAGCAGGCCCAGCGCGCCGGTGATCACCAGCAGCAGCCCGAGGCCGCGGCCCGCGCCCAGGGTGCGCGCGCCACTGGCGTGGTCGTCGTCGATGGACACGTCGTCAACCGCTGTCGTCGTCATATCGCCGTTCCGTCGATGCCTTGGGAGTGGGGCTGGGGCTGCGGCAGGCGGGCCCGCGGCCGCGTCCCTCATTGTGCCCCAACCCCACCACAACGGGCCGTTCGCTGCGCATAAAGCGGATGAACCCCCGGTGCGGGGTGTTGACGCGAGGGGCCCGGACGGTCGCGCCGCCCGGGCCCCTGGCCATGTCGTCGTCCGGCCGTACCTCAGCCCAGCCGGCGCCGGACCTCCTCGGTCACGGTGGCCACCGCGACCGGCGTCTGCTCGCCGCTCTCCAGGTCCTTCAGCTGCACGACGCCCTCGGCCAGATCGCGGTCGCCGGCGACCAGCGCCAGCCGCGCACCGGAGCGGTTGGCGGACTTCATGGCGTTCTTCAGGCCCTTGCCGCCGTAGGCGAAGTCGGTGGCGACGCCGGCCCGGCGCAGCTCGGTGACCGCGCCGAACAGCACCCGGCGGGCCTCGTCGCCGAGCGGGACGGCGTAGACCGCGGTGGCCGCCGGGATGTCGAGCGTGACGCCCTCCGCCTCCAGGGCCAGCACCGTGCGGTCCACGCCCAGCGCCCAGCCGACGGACGGCAGCGCCGGGCCGCCGATCATCTCCGACAGGCCGTCGTAGCGGCCGCCGCCGCCGACCGCGGACTGCGAACCGAGGCCGTCGTGGACGAACTCGAAGGTGGTGCGGGTGTAGTAGTCCAGGCCGCGCACCAGCTTCTCGTCGTCCTCGAAGGCCACGCCCGCCGCGGTCAGCAGCTCGCGCACCTGCTCGTGGTAGGCCTTGCACGCCTCGCAGAGGTAGTCGCGCAGCATCGGCGCACCGGTCAGCTGCTTCTGGACCGCGTCCCGCTTGTCGTCCAGGACCCGCAGCGGGTTGATGTCGACCCGGCGCCGGGTGTCCTCGTCCAGCTCCAGGCCGCGCAGGAAGTCCTGCAGCGCGGCGCGGTAGACGGGGCGGCACTCCTGGTCGCCCAGCGAGTTGAGCAGGATGCGGAAGTTGCGCAGGCCCAGCGAGCGGTACGCCTGGTCGGCCAGGATGATCAGCTCGGCGTCCAGCGCCGGGTCCTCGGCACCGATCGCCTCGGCACCGACCTGGGAGAAGTGGCGGTAACGGCCCTTCTGCGGACGCTCGTAGCGGTAGTACGAGCCGGAGTACCAGAGCTTGACCGGGAGGTTGCCGGCCTTGTGGAGGTTGGCCTCCAGTGCGGCGCGCAGCACGGAGGCGGTGCCCTCGGGGCGCAGCGCGATCCGGTCGCCGCCCTTGGTCTCGAAGGCGTACATCTCCTTGGTCACGATGTCGGTGGACTCACCGACGCCGCGCGCGAACAGCTCGACGTTCTCGAAACCGGGCGTCTCGATGTAGCCGTAGCCGGAGTTCTTCAGCGGCGCGGCGATCGCCTCGCGCACCGCGAGATAGGTGGCGGACTGCGGCGGGATCAGGTCGTAGGTGCCCTTGGGGGCCTTGAAGGTGCTCACGGAAAGCTCTCGTCACATTCCTCGTCGTGGAGCGGCGCGGACGCCGTCTCCGAGGCCGGCGGCCACCTCGCGAAGGAAGGGGTTGGTGGCGCGCTCGCGGCCGATGGTGGTCTGGGGGCCGTGACCGGACAGTACGACGGTCGAGTCGTCCAGCGGCAGGCACACGCGTGCCAGCGACTTCAGGATCTCGGCGTGGTCGCCGCCCGGCAGGTCGGTGCGTCCGATGGAGCCGGCGAACAGCAGGTCGCCCGAGAAGAAGACCGGCGGAACGTCCGCCTGCTCGGGCATCCCGAACGTCACCGACCCCTTGGTATGGCCCGGTGCGTGCGCGACCGAGAACTCCATGCCGGCGAGTCCCAGGACGGCACCGTCGCTCAGCTCCTTGACGTCGTCGGGCTCCCCCACCGTGAGGTCGCCCATGAGCTGCTGGCCGACGGAGAGGCCCAGGGCCTTCTCCGGCTCGGTCATCATGTAGCGGTCCTCGGGGTGGATCCAGGCCGGGACGTCGTGCGCGCCGCACACCGGGACGACCGACGCGACATGGTCGATGTGGCCGTGGGTGAGGACGACCGCGACGGGCTTGAGCCGATGCTTCCTGACCGCGTCCTCGACTCCCTGGGCGGCCTGGTGGCCCGGGTCGATGATGACGCACTCCTCGCCTGCGGCGGGGGCGACCAAGTAGCAGTTGGTGCCCCAGGCCCCGGCGGGGAACCCGGCAATCAGCACGTTCGTCCTTAAGGATCGGTGTGGCGGGCGGCCGCGGGGCCGCTCCCGGACATCTCGGCAGCTCCAGAGCCTACCGGCGGGACTCCCGACAGGGCGAACCCGTATACGGTACGGCGACGGCGCACCTCAGCGATCGGTGATCGGACAAGGAGACGAGTCGGTGGTCAGCAAGGATCAGCGGCGGCGGCAGCTCGCCCGGGAGAAGTACGCGCGCCAGCAGCAGCGGCGGACCGCCGCCCAGCACAGGGCCAGGCGCCGCAACGCCGTCATCGCCGGCGCGGTGGCCGTCGCACTGGCCGCCGGCGGGGCCGTCTACGCCTCCACCGCGCTGATCGGCGGCGACGACCGCACGTCCGACGCGGCCGCGGGCAGCCACCGGCCGGACGACCCCTGCCGCACCCCCGCGAAGGGCTCGCCGTCCCGGCAGACCTGGAAGAAGGAGCCGACGATGTCGGTCGACACCTCGGCCTCCTACGCCGTGAAGCTGGCGACGACCTGCGGCACGATCGGCCTGAAGCTGGACGCCGGCAAGGCGCCGCACACCGTCAACTCCTTCGCGTTCCTGGCCCGTCAGGGCTTCTTCGACCACAGCCGCTGCCACCGCCTGGTGGACCAGGGCATCCACGTCCTGCAGTGCGGCGACCCGACGGCCACCGGCAGCGGCTCCCCCGGCTACACGATCCCGGACGAGAACCTCAAGGACCCGCGGCTCAAGGGCGGCGTCTATCCGGCGGGCACGGTCGCGATGGCCAACAGCTACGACGGCAGGAACCCCAAGACCCGCAACTCCGGCGGCAGCCAGTTCTTCCTCGTCTACCAGGACAGCAAGCTGCCCGCCAACTACACCCCGTTCGGCACCATCACCGGTGGTATGGACGTCCTGCGCAAGATCGCCGCCGCCGGGGCGACGGAACCCGATCCGCAGACCGGCAACACCGCCCCGCACGCCACCGTCGTGATCGACCGGGCGACCGTCACGAAGTCCTGACCGGCCGCCGGGCGGAATTTCGGTCGTGCTGGATGCGGACAGCCGACCGCCCGTCGCCTAGATTGGCGTGTGGGTAGGGTGCCTGGTCCGACGGCTTCCACCCTCACCCGCAAAACCACCCGTCGGACGGTCAGGGCGCGGCCCTGCCGGACAGAAACTGTGGACGATGCCGGGGGGCCGTACGCCCTTCGCCGGCATCATGTGGAGGAGGCGCTGTGAGCAGCGACCCGTGGGGCCGCGTCGATGAGACGGGGACCGTGTACGTGCGTACCGCCGACGGCGAGCAGGTCGTCGGATCGTGGCAGGCGGGCAGCCCCGAGGAGGCCCTTGCCTACTTCGAGCGCAAGTATGACGGCCTGGTCGTCGAGATCGACCTCCTCGAACGCCGGGTCCGGACCACCGACCTGTCGGCCAAGGACGCGATGACCGCGATCGACCATCTGCGCCAGCAGGTCGACGAGCACCACGCGGTGGGCGATCTGGACGCGCTCCGGAAGCGGCTGGACAAGCTGGTGGAGGTCGTCGAGTCCCGTCGCGAGGAGCGCAAGGCGCAGAAGGCGCGGCAGAGCGATGAGGCCCGGCAGGCCAAGGAGAAGCTGGTCGCCGAGGCCGAGGAGCTGGCGGCCAGTGAGCAGTGGCGGGCGGCCGGCGAGCGGCTGCGGGCGCTGGTCGACATCTGGAAGGGCCTGCCGCGGCTGGACCGCAAGGCGGACGACGAGCTGTGGCACCGCTTCTCGCACGCCCGCTCGGCCTTCTCCAAGCGGCGCAAGGCGCACTTCGCGTCGCTGGACGCGCAGCGCGAGGAGTCCCGCAAGGCCAAGGAGAAGCTGGTCGCCGAGGCGGAGTCGCTGTCCAACTCGACGGACTGGGGGACGACGGCCGCCCGCTACCGCGAGCTGATGCAGGAGTGGAAGGCCGCCGGCCGCGCCCAGCGCGAGCACGAGGACGACCTGTGGAACCGCTTCCGCGGCGCCCAGGACGTCTTCTTCCAGGCCCGCGGTGAGGTCTTCGCGGAGCGCGACGCCGAGCAGCGGGAGAACCTGACCCGCAAGGAGGAGCTGGCCGTCGAGGCCGAGAAGCTGCTCCCGGTCTCGGACCTGAAGGCCGCGCGGTCCGCGTTCCGGTCGATCAACGAGCGGTGGGAGGCCATCGGCCACGTCCCGCGGGACGCCCGCCCCAAGATCGAGGGCCGGATGCACGCCGTCGAGCGCGCCATCCAGGAGGCCGAGGAGGCCGAGTGGCGGCGGACGAACCCTGAGGCGCGGGCCCGCGCCGCGGGGCTGACCGGCCAGCTCCAGGACGCCGTCGACAAGCTGCAGAAGCAGATCGACGCGGCCCGGGCGGCCGGCAACGACGCCAAGGCCGACAAGCTCGGCCGCGAGCTGGAGGGCCGCAAGGCGCTGCTGGACCAGGCGCTCAAGGGCCTGGAGGAGTTCGGCGGCCAGCAGTAGTTGTGCGTAGGAGAAGGGCCCCGGTACCGAGGTACCGGGGCCCTTCTGTTGCCCTTTCCGGTGTTCGCGGCGTTACGGCCGCCGCGCCGAGGTCACGCGGTAGACGTCGTACACGCCCTCCACGCCCCGTACGGCCTTCAGGACGTGCCCGAGGTGCTTGGGGTCGCCCATCTCGAAGGTGAAACGGGAGGTGGCGACCCGGTCGCGGGAGGTCTGGACGGCCGCCGAGAGGATGTTGACGTGCTGGTCGGACAGGACCCGGGTGACGTCCGACAGCAGCCGGGAGCGGTCCAACGCCTCGACCTGGATGGCGACCAGGAAGACCGAGGACTGGGTGGGCGCCCACTCGACGTCCAGGATCCGTTCCGGCTGCCGGGAGAGCGAGTCGACGTTGAGGCAGTCGGCGCGGTGCACCGAGACGCCGCTGCCGCGGGTGACGAAGCCGATGATGGGGTCGCCCGGCACCGGTGTGCAGCAGCGGGCCAGCTTGACCCACACGTCGTCGACGCCCTTCACGACCACGCCCGGGTCGGCGCTGGAGCGGCGCTTGGACCGCGGCCGGATCGGGGTGGACTCGGCGATGTCCTCGGTGGCCTCGTCCTGCCCGCCGAGCGCCTGCACCAGCTTCTGGACGACGCCCTGCGCGGCGACGTGGCCCTCGCCGATCGCGGCGTAGAGCGAGGAGATGTCGGGGTAGCGCATCTCGTGCGCGAGGGTCACCAGGGAATCGCCGGTCAGGATCCGCTGGATCGGCAGGTTCTGCTTGCGCATCGCGCGCGCGATGGCGTCCTTGCCCTGCTCGATGGCCTCGTCGCGGCGCTCCTTGGAGAACCAGCCGCGGATCTTGTTGCGGGCGCGCGGGGACTTGACGAAGCCCAGCCAGTCGCGGGACGGGCCGGCACCGGCCGCCTTGGAGGTGAAGACCTCCACCAGGTCACCGTTGTCCAGGGTCGATTCGAGCGGGACCAGCCGGCCGTTGACCCGGGCGCCTATCGTGCGGTGGCCGACCTCGGTGTGCACCGCGTACGCGAAGTCGACGGGCGTGGCACCGGCCGGCAGCGCTATCACGTCGCCCTTGGGGGTGAAGACGAAGACCTCGTTGCGGGACAGGTCGAAGCGCAGCGACTCCAGGAACTCGCCGGGGTCCTCGGTCTCCTTCTGCCAGTCGAGCAGCTGCCGCAGCCAGGCCATGTCGTTGACGGTTTCCTGGCCCTTGCCGGCGTTCTTCGGCACGTCCGTGCGGACCTTGGACGCGCCGGCCACCGCCTCCTGCTTGTACTTCCAGTGGGCGGCGATGCCGTACTCGGCGCGGCGGTGCATGTCGAACGTGCGGATCTGCAGCTCGACGGGCTTGCCGCTGGGGCCGATCACGGTCGTGTGCAGCGACTGGTACATGTTGAACTTCGGCATCGCGATGTAGTCCTTGAACCGGCCGGGGACCGGGTTCCACCGCGCGTGGATGGTGCCGAGGGCGGCGTAGCAGTCGCGGACGGTGTCGACGAGGACGCGGATGCCCACCAGGTCGTAGATCTCGGCGAAGTCGCGGCCGCGCACGATCATCTTCTGGTAGACGCTGTAGTAGTGCTTGGGGCGGCCGGTGACGGTGGCCTTGATGCGGGCGGCGCGCAGATCGGCCTGGACCTCGTCGGTCACTATCGCGAGGTACTCGTCCCGCTTGGGCGCCCGCTCGGCGACCAGCCGCACGATCTCGTCGTACATCTTGGGATAGAGGATCGCGAAGGCGAGGTCCTCCAGCTCCCACTTGATGGTGTTCATGCCCAGGCGGTGGGCGAGCGGAGCGTAGATCTCCAGCGTCTCGCGGGCCTTCTTCTCCTGCTTCTCCCGCTTGAGGTAGCGCATGGTGCGCATGTTGTGCAGCCGGTCGGCGAGCTTGATGACCAGGACGCGCGGGTCCTTGGCCATGGCGACGACCATCTTGCGGACCGTCTCGGCCTGGGCGGCCTCGCCGAACTTGACCCGGTCGAGCTTGGTGACGCCGTCGACCAGCAGCGCGACCTGGTCGCCGAAGTCGCTCCGCAGCTGCTCCAGGCCGTACTCGGTGTCCTCGACGGTGTCGTGCAGCAGACCGGCCATCAGCGTCGCCGGGTCCATGCCGAGCTCGGCGAGGATCGTGGTGACGGCGAGCGGGTGGGTGATGTACGGATCGCCGCTCTTGCGCTTCTGGCCGCGGTGCCAGCGCTCGGCGACCTGGTAGGCCCGCTCGACCTGGCGCAGCGTCGCGGTCTCGATCTTGGGGTCGTTGCCGCGGACGGCCCGCAGCAGCGGTTCGAGCACCGGGTTGTACGGGCTGGAGCGCTGCACGCCGAGGCGGGCCAGGCGGGCCCGTACGCGGTTCGGGGAGCCGGAGCGGCCCGCCGGGGTGGCCGGCAGCGGCTTGGCGGCGGCGGGCTGGTCGGCCTTGGCCGGGGGCTTGGGGGCGCGGGCCGGTGCGGCGGCGGGGCGGGGCGAGGCGGCGGCGGGCCCCGGCTTGGGCGCGGGGTGGGGCCGGTCGGCGGGGGCCGTCGTCCCGGACCCGCCGGTGCCCTCGGGGGTCGCGCCGTGCCGCTCGGGCCGGGGCGCGTCCGGGGAAGCCCCGGTCGCGGGCTTCGGCTCGTCCGGGCGCGCGGCATGGGATCCCGCCGGACGCAGTCCGGGGGAGAGCGGCTGGGCCTCGTCTGGCAAGAGCACTCCTCAAGCGGTTCCGGACCCCAGGCCCTCGAACAGGCCGGGGTGCCATGGTATCGAGCCCGGGGCCGCAACCGCCGCGCGGCCATGAGTACGTACATGACACAGCAGCAGGGGCACCCGGATTGTTCCGGATGCCCCTGCTTGTCCAGCGTGTGAGGTGGCCTGGTCAGACCGTGATCAGCGCCTCCAGCGGGGCGCCCTGCAGGCCCGGCTCCAGGCGCCGGCGGCCGGCGAGGAAGCCGAGCTCCATCAGCACCGCGACGCCGGCGACCTCGGCGCCGGCCCGGCGGATCAGCTGCAGCGAGGCGTCGGCGGTGCCGCCGGTGGCCAGCACGTCGTCGATCACCAGCACCCGCTCCCCCGGCGTCAGCGCATCGGCGTGCATCTCGATCTCGGCGGAGCCGTACTCCAGCTCGTAGGACTGCCCGAGCGTCGCGCCGGGCAGCTTGCCGGCCTTGCGGACGGGTACGAAGCCGAGGCCGGCCCGGACCGCGACGGGGGCGGCGAGTATGAACCCGCGCGCCTCCAGGCCCACGACCTTGTCCGCGCCGTGCTGCGCGCACAGCCCGGCGAGGGCGTCGGTGAGCGCGCCGAACGCCGCCGGATCGGCCAGCAGCGGGGTGATGTCCTTGAACATCACGCCCGGCTTGGGATGGTCCGGCACGTCCGCGATCTTGCTGAGCAGCAGCTCCCGCAGGGCTGCGGGCGCGCTCATCGGCGCTTGCCCGACGGGCGGCCGCGTCCGCGGTTGCGGGCGGCGGGCTGGTGGCGGGGGCCGACGACCGCGGGGCCGTCCGTACCGTCCGCCGCGTCGTCGGACGCCTGCGGGCCCTCCTCCTGGCTCGCGGCCTTGGCGGCGGCCGCGGCGCGCTTGGCCTTGACCCGCTTGGCCAGCGCCTTGATCTCCGGCTCGCGGTTCTTGAGGTCGGTGACCAGCGGGGTCGCGATGAAGATCGAGGAGTACGCACCGGCCGCGAGACCGACGAACAGGGCCAGCGAGATGTCGTTGAGCATGCCCGCGCCCAGCAGACCGCCGCCGACGAACAGCAGACCGGCGACCGGGAGCAGCGCCACGACGGTGGTGTTGATGGACCGCACCAGCGTGCCGTTGATCGAGCGGTTGGCGATCTCGCTGTAGGTGAAGCGGGTCTGCTTGGTGAGGTCCTTGGAGGCTTCCTTGAGGCTGTCGAAGACGACGACCGTGTCGTACAGCGAGTAGCCGAGGATGGTCAGCAGACCGATGACCGTGCCCGGGGTGACCTCGAAGCCGACCAGGGCGTAGACGCCGACGGTGATCGTGAGGTCGTGGATCAGCGCGATCAGGGCGGCCAGCGCCATCCGCCACTCGAAGGCGATGGCCAGGTAGAGGACCACCAGGACCATGAAGATGCCCAGGCCCAGCCAGGCCTTGTTGGCGATCTCCTCGCCCCAACTCGGGCCGACCAGCTGGGTGTTGACGTCGTTGACCGGGACCTTCAGGTCCTTGGCGAGCTGCTCCTGGACCGGCACCGCCTGCTTGGTGTCCAGACCGCCGATCTGGATCCGCAGCGCACCGTCGCCGAGCTTCTGCACCACGGCCTGGTGGCCGCCGGACGCGGACTCGGCCCGGTCCTGCGCCTCCGCGGTCGACACCGAGGTCGCCGGGGTCGAGAAGACCGCGCCGCCCGAGAACTCGATGCCCATGTTCAGACCGCGCACCGCCAGGCCGACGATGGCCGTGATGGTGATGAGGATCGAGATGCCGTACCAGATCTTCCGCTTGCCGATGAAGTCGTAGCCGACCTCACCGCGGTAGAGCCGGGCGCCGATGCTTCCGAGCTTGGACATCTCACGCCTCCTTCGTCTGGGTGGGGGCGGTGCGACGACGGCGCAGCGGCGGCTTGGCGCCCAGGCGCTTGGGGTCGAGGCCGGACCAGGGGTGCCCGTCGGCGAAGAACTTCCGGCGGGCCAGCAGCGTCATCAGCGGCTTGGTGAAGAGGAAGACCACGACGACGTCGAGCACGGTGGTCAGGCCGAGCGTGAACGCGAAGCCCTGGACCTTGCCGACGGTGACCGCGAACAGCACCGCGGCGGCCAGGAACGACACGAAGTCGGAGACCAGGATCGTCCGGCGGGCCCGCGGCCAGCCGCGCTCGACGGCCGGACGCAGAGTGCGGCCCTCGCGGATCTCGTCCCGGATGCGTTCGAAGTAGACGATGAACGAGTCGGCGGTGATACCGATGGCGACGATGGCGCCACAGACCGCCGGGAGGTTCAGCGCGAACTGGATGGCCGGCCCGAGCAGCGTCATGATCGCGTACGTCAGGATCGCCGAGACGCAGAGGCTCGCCAGCGCGACCAGCGCCAGGCCCCGGTAGTAGGCGACGAGGTAGATCACGACCAGCCCCAGACCGATCGCGCCGGCGATCAGACCGGCGTGCAGCTGCTCACCGCCGAGCGCCGCGGTGACCGTGGTCTCGTCGACGATCTTGAAGGAGAGCGGCAGGGCACCGTAGGAGAGCATGTTGCCCAGGTCCTGCGCGGACTGCTGGGTGAAGCCGCCGGAGATGGTGGCGTTGCCGCCGTTGAGCCGCTCGCTGACCCGCGGGTCGGAGACCACCCGGCCGTCCAGGACGATCGCGAACTGGTTCTGCGGCTGCGCCTTGGTGGCGAGCTTGCCGGTGATGTCCGCGAACTTCTTGCCGCCGTCGGAGGTGAAGTCCATCTGGACGATCCAGCCCTGGCCCTGCTGGCTGTCGAAGACGGCCTTGGCGCCCTTGACGTCGGTGCCCTGGACGGCCACCGGGCCGAGCACGTACTTCTGCGTGCCCTCGGTGTTGCAGGCCACGACCGGGTCGGCGGGCTTGGCCGCGGCGGCCTGCTCACCGGCGGCGGCGCGGCCCTGCTTCGTCGAGCAGTCGAGTGCGTTCAGCTGCTTCTGGAGGGCCGGCGGGATCTGGTCGCCACCGGGCGCCGGGGGCGTCGGAGGCGTGGAGGGCTTGGCCGAGCCCGAGGGGGTGGGCTTGGCGGACGGCGCCTTCTTCAGGGAGTCCGTGACGGCGCGGCCCTGGGTCGAGGGCTTCGCGTCGGGCTTCGGCGAGGAGGAGGCGTGCTGCTGGGTGCCGCCGGCCTGCTGGCCGCCCTTGCCCTTGGCGTTCTTGCCGCTCTGCGACGGGCTGGGCTTCGGCTCGGGGGTCTTCGTGCCCACGGTGGTGGTCAGCACCGGGCGGAAGCCGAGCTGGGCGGTGGTGCCGACCTGCTGGCGGGCCTGCTTCGCGTTCGTCCCCCGGGGGATGTTCACGATGATGTGGTTGGTGCCCTGCGTCTGGACCTCGGTCTCGGAGACGCCCAGACCGTTGACCCGCCGGTCCATGATGTCGGCGGCGGTCTTCATGTTGGTCTCGTTGATCGCGTTGGGCCTGCCCGGCATGTTCTCGGCCTGGAGCGTGAAGCTCGTGCCGCCGGCCAGGTCGATGCCCAGCCGGGGCGCCTTGGTGCCGGAGTAGAACATGCCTCCGATCAGCCCCGCCATCGCGATCAGGACCAGGAGCAGGGTGCGGACCGGATGCCCCTGGCCCGCGGGCGCCCTGCGGCCCTTTTTCGGTGCTGCCACCTTCTCGATTCTCCCTGTCCAACCCCTCGGCCTGGGGTATCGGCCGAGCGGCCACGAAGTGTTGTGGGGACCTGCCCCCGCCGGAGCCTAGACCGTCCCGGAACCGCGGTGCACGCCTCGACGCGTGCTCCGCGGTTCCGTGGAAGGGACTACTTCGCGTCGTCGCCGCCGGCCTTCTTGTCCTTCTCGGCGGCGTCCGCGTCGGCCTTGACGCCGTCCCCGGCGTCCTTGGTTTCCTTGCCGGCCACGGCCTCGTCGGCCGCGGTCTGCTCGGCGGCGGGCTCGGCGTCGGCCGGCGTCGCGGCCTTGCCCAGGTCGATCTTGTCGGCCTTGTCACCCGTTTCGGTGGCTTCGCCGGCGGTGCCGCCGGTCAGCGACGAGGCGTCGTCGGGGACGACGGTCTCCTCGGCGTGGATCGGGTCGGCCCCGTCCAGGATGCGGTTGTACTCCTCGTCCGCGAGCACTGCGCCGATGGCGTTCTTGGCGTAGATGGCGTGCACGCCGGGGGCGACCTCCAGGAGGACGGTGTCCTCGTGGACCTCCTTGACGGTGGCGTACATGCCGCCGATCGTGCGCACGCCGGCGCCCGGCTGCATCTGGTTGCGCATCTGCGCGGCCGCCTGCTGCTTCTTCTTGGCGGACCGCGTCATCAGGAACATGGCCCCGATGAGGACGATGAAGGGGAGGAGAGAGACGATGTTGGGCACGGGACGAAGATCCTTCGCACGACCGCGCATCCGCGGCCTCATATACGGGGGTGGTATGCCGGCCCCTACGGACGGCATCGGCGGAGTCTAAGCGAGTCCCCACCAGTGGAACAACGCCCAGCATCGCACCGCAGTTCCTGCCCGGGCGAGTCCCCGCGCCGTCACGCCCCGAACAGGCCCTGCTGACCGTTTCCGCCCGCTTGGTGCTGCGGCGGAACCATCCCCAGATGCGCCCAGGCCGCCGGGGTGGCGATCCGTCCGCGCGGGGTCCGGGCGAGCAGGCCCTCCCGTACGAGGAACGGCTCGGCGACCTCCTCGACGGTCTCGCGCTCCTCCCCCACCGCCACTGCCAGCGTGGACAGGCCCACCGGGCCGCCGCCGAACAGCTTGAGCAGGGCGGTGAGCACCGCACGGTCGAGGCGGTCCAGGCCGCGCGCGTCGACCTCGTAGACCCCCAGGGCCTGCGAGGCGATCTCGCGGGTGATCACGCCGTCGGCCTTGACCTGGGCGTAGTCGCGGACCCGGCGCAGCAGGCGGTTGGCGATCCGGGGCGTGCCCCGGGAGCGGCCGGCGATCTCGGCGGCGCCGTCCGCCTCCAGGGCGACGTCCAACAGGCCGGCCGAGCGGTGGATGACCCGCTGGAGCTCCTCGGGGGCGTAGAACTCCATGTGGGCGGTGAAGCCGAAGCGGTCGCGCAGCGGCGGCGGCAGCAGACCGGCCCGGGTCGTGGCCCCGACCAGCGTGAACGGCGGAAGTTCGAGCGGGATGGCGGTGGCGCCCGGGCCCTTCCCGACGATCACGTCGACGCGGAAGTCCTCCATCGCCATGTAGAGCATCTCCTCGGCGGGCCGGGACATCCGGTGGATCTCGTCGAGGAAGAGGACCTCGCCCTCCTGGAGGGAGGAGAGGATCGCGGCGAGGTCGCCGGCGTGCTGGATGGCCGGGCCGGAGGTGATCCGGATCGGGGCGCCCATCTCGGCGGCGATGATCATCGACAGGGTCGTCTTGCCGAGGCCGGGCGCGCCGGAGAGCAGGACGTGGTCGGCGGTGGCGCCGCGGGCGCGGGCGGCGCGCAGGACCAGGTCGAGCTGTTCGCGCACCCGCTCCTGGCCGACGAACTCCTGGAGGTCCTTGGGCCGCAGCGCGGCCTCGACGGCGGTGTCCTCACCGTCCGCGTCGGCGCCGACCAGCCGGTCGGGGCCGGCCGGGGCGGCGTCGTCGGTGGACGGTGCGGTGTCGTCCCAGTTCACTGCGGAATGCCTCGCGGGGTCGGGGCGGCCGGGCCGCCGGTCGGGTCGTACGGTCGCGGGCCGGGGCACCGCGCACGGCGCGGGGCGACGCCCGCGGCGGCGGTCATCGGGCGCGGTTGAGGGTCTGCAGGGCGGCCTTGAGCAGCTGCGGCACCTGGGGGGCGCCGCCCTCGGCGACGGCGGCCTCGGCCTGCGGGGCGACCGCGGCGACCGCCTCGTCCGCCTCCCGGGTGGCGTAGCCGAGGCCGATCAGGGCGGCCTGCAGCTGGTCGCGCCAGCCGGCCGGGCCCGCGGCGGCGGCCGCCGGACGACGGCTGCCCACCGGCTCGCCGAGCCGGTCCTTCAGCTCCAGCAGCAGCTTCTGCGCACCCTTCTTGCCGATGCCGGGCACGGCGGTGAGGGCCTTCTCGTCGCCGGTGGCGACCGCCAGCCGCAGGGCGTCCGGGGAGTGCACGGCGAGCATGGCCTGGGCCAGCCGGGGGCCGACGCCGCTGGCGGTCTGCAGCAGCTCGAAGGTCTGCCGCTCGTCGTCGTCGGCGAAACCGTAGAGGGTGAGCGAGTCCTCGCGGACGACGAGGGAGGTGGCGAGCCGGGCCGGCTCGCCGACGCGCAGGCCGGAGAGGGTGTTCGGCGTGCACTGGACGGCCATGCCGATCCCGCCGACCTCGACGACGGCGGCATCGGGGGCCAGGGCCGCGACCGGGCCGGAGACAAAGGCGATCATCGGGTGCCCTTCGGCGTACGTACGGGAGCGGGGGTGCGGCGGGCGGCGGCCTGCGCCGCCTGGAGGCGGTTGACCGCGGGGGCGCGCCATATGTGGCAGATGGCAAGGGCCAGGGCGTCCGCGGCGTCGGCCGGTTTGGGCGGGGCGGAGAGCCGCAGCAGCCGGGTCACCATCGCGCCGACCTGGGCCTTGTCGGCCCGTCCCGAGCCGGTGACGGCGGCCTTGACCTCGCTGGGGGTGTGCAGCGCGACCGGCAGTCCGCGGCGGGCGGCGCAGAGCATGGCCACCGCGCTGGCCTGGGCGGTGCCCATGACCGTACGGACGTTGTGCTGGCTGAACACCCGCTCCACCGCGACGAATTCGGGGCGGTAGCGGTCCAGCCACTCCTCCAGGCCGCGCTCGATGAGGACGAGACGGTGGGCGACGTCGGCGTCGGCCGGGGTGCGGACGACACCGACCCCCGCCATCGTCAACGGGCGCCCGGCCACGCCTTCCACCACGCCGACCCCGCACCGGGTCAGCCCCGGGTCCACCCCGAGCACCTTCACGACGCCTCCCCTCTCACGCACCGCGCCACGACCGCCGCACCCTCGTGCTGCCGCCCGGGGACCTGCCGAACCGGCCGGCGGCCTGCCGAACCGACCGGCGGCCTGCCGGCCTGACGGACCGTTTCACCCCGCACCTCCCCCATGGGGGGCGCGGAGATCCCCTGCTCAGCACAGTATCGGGTGGCACTGACAACGCCCCCCATCGACCACGCCCCCACCGACCACGCCACCCGCCGACAAGGCCGACGACAATGCCGCCGGCCGACAACGCGACGGGCCGACGGGGTGTGCTCCCCGTCGGCCCGTCGGTGCGCGGCTGTGGTGCCCGTGCGAGGTCCGTCCTGGTTCCGGTTCAGGCATCGACCGTGATCCGGTTCAGGCATAGGCCATGGTGCGGCTCAGGCGTCGACCTTGGTGCGGCTCAAGCATCGACCGTGATCCGGCTCAGGCGTCGACCTTGGCCATGACGTCGTCCGAGACGTCGAAGTTGGCGAAGACGTTCTGCACGTCGTCGCTGTCCTCCAGCGCGTCGATCAGCTTGAAGATCTTGCGTGCGCCCTCTTCCTCCAGCTCGACCTGCATGGTCGGGACGAAGTTGGCGTCCGCCGAGTCGTAGTCGATCCCGGCTTCCTGGAGGGCGGAGCGGACCGCGACCAGGTCGGTGGCCTCGCTGAGCACCTCGAAGGACTCACCGAGGTCGTTGACCTCCTCGGCACCCGCGTCGAGCACCGCGGTCAGGACGTCGTCCTCGGTCAGCTCGCCCTTGGGGACGATCACCACGCCCTTGCGGTTGAAGAGGTACGAGACGGAGCCCGGGTCGGCCATCGAACCGCCGTTGCGGGTCATGGCGACGCGGACGTCCGAGGCGGCACGGTTGCGGTTGTCGGTGAGGCACTCGATGAGCACCGCGACACCGTTGGGGCCGTAACCCTCGTACATGATCGTCTCGTAGTCGGCGCCGCCCGCCTCGAGACCGGCACCGCGCTTGACCGCGGAGTCGATGTTCTTGTTCGGCACCGACGACTTCTTGGCCTTCTGGATGGCGTCGAAGAGGGTCGGGTTGCCGTCCGGGTCGGCGCCGCCCGTACGGGCAGCGACCTCGATGTTCTTGATCAGCTTCGCGAAGAGCTTGCCGCGCTTGGCATCGATCACGGCCTTCTTGTGCTTCGTCGTAGCCCATTTAGAGTGGCCGGACATCCGCCTGTCTCCTTCGCGTAACCAATCCTGAAACGAACGCCGTCGATCCTACCGGGGTCGCGTCACACGGTGTTACTCACCTGATCGCCGCAGCCTCACCCGGCCGCGGCCCGCACCATGTCCACGAACAGGGCGTGGACGCGGTGGTCCCCGGTGAGTTCCGGGTGGAAGGACGTGGCAAGGACGTTACCCTGCCGCACGGCGACGGTGTGCCCGTCGTACGTGGCCAGGACCTCGACGTCCCCGCCGACCGACTCGACCCAGGGCGCACGGATGAAGACGCCCTCGACCGGCCCGCCGGGGATGCCGGGCACGTCGATGGCCGCCTCGAACGACTCGTTCTGCCGCCCGAACGCGTTACGGCGCACGATCATGTCGACGCCGCCGAACGTCTCCTGGTCCTCGCGGGCGTCCAGCAGCTTGTCCGCGACCATGATCATGCCGGCGCAGGTGCCGTAGACCGGCTTGCCCGCGCGGACGAAGGCGCGCAGCGGCTCCAGCATGCCGAAGACGACCGCCAGTTTGGACATCGTGGTGGACTCGCCGCCCGGGATGACCAGGCCGTCGACCTCGTCCAGTTCCTCGGGACGGCGTACCGGCCGGGCCAGGGCGTCCGCCTCGGCGAGCGCGGTGAGGTGCTCGCGGACGTCGCCCTGGAGGGCCAGCACACCGATGGTGGGGGTGCTCATCTGCGTTCGTACGTCCTTACCAGCCGCGGTTGGCGTAGCGCTCGGCCTCGGGGAGGGTGTCGCAGTTGATGCCGACCATGGCCTCGCCCAGGTTGCGGGAGACGTCCGCGATGACCTTCGGGTCGTCGTAGAAGGTGGTGGCCTTCACGATCGCGGCGGCGCGCTTGGCGGGGTCGCCGGACTTGAAGATGCCGGAGCCGACGAAGACGCCCTCGGCGCCGAGCTGGCGCATCAGCGCGGCGTCGGCGGGGGTGGCCACGCCACCGGCGGAGAACAGCACGACCGGCAGCTTGCCGAGCTCGGCGACCTCCTTGACCAGCTCGAACGGGGCGCGCAGGTCCTTGGCGGCGGCGTACAGCTCGTTGTTGTCACAGCCGCGCAGCTTGGCGATCTCACCCTTGATCTGGCGCAGGTGACGGACCGCCTCGACGACGTTGCCGGTGCCGGCCTCGCCCTTGGAGCGGATCATCGCGGCGCCCTCGGCGATCCGGCGCAGGGCCTCGCCGAGGTTGGTGGCACCGCACACGAAGGGGGTGGTGAAAGCCCACTTGTCGGAGTGGTTGACCTCGTCGGCCGGGGTGAGGACCTCGGACTCGTCGATGTAGTCGACGCCCAGCGACTGCAGGACCTGGGCCTCGACGAAGTGGCCGATGCGGGACTTGGCCATGACCGGGATCGAGACGGCGTTGATGATGCCGTCGATCATGTCGGGGTCGGACATCCGGGCCACGCCGCCGTCCTTGCGGATGTCGGCGGGGACCCGCTCCAGGGCCATGACGGCGACGGCGCCGGCGTCTTCGGCGATCTTGGCCTCTTCCGGCGTGACGACGTCCATGATCACGCCGCCCTTGAGCTGCTCGGCCATTCCGCGCTTGACGCGCGCGGTTCCGGTCTCGGGGTTCTGGGACGTGGTGGGCGTGCTGGACACGGTTTTGACCTCACTCAGTGCGGGTGGTTGTGCGTGCCGACCACACAACCGTTTGTGAGCGGCCGAAGAAAAGGGCCAATTCAAGGTCGGTGGCTCGTTGGGGCCATCCGCCCCGCGGCCCGGTACCCGCTCCCCCGGGCGGCCTCCGGTCCGCCGTACGCGCTTCCCGGGGCCCTGCTGCCACCGCTCAGCCGCCCGCCGAGCGGTCGTCGAGAACGGCCGGCGGCTCGTCGTCCATCTCGAAGGCCAGCGGGAACGGGGCGTGGCCGGCGAGCCGGAAGTATCGCACCACCCGGTGGCGGCGGACCGCGCGGGCGGCCCGTACGGCGTCGTTGTGGAACCGCCGGGCCATCGGGACGCGGCGGACCGCGGCGGTGAGCTCGGTGATCGTCTGCTCGCCGCCGGGTGCCTCCCGTACGGCCTCCAGCTGCGCCTCCTCGGCGAAGATGGCCCGCAGCGCCTGGCTCAGCTCGCTCTCGGCGACCTCGCGGTGGTCCTCCTCGGCCTGCCGGGCCTCGTGGGCGGCCTGGTACAGGACGATCGAGGCGGCCGGGTCGAGGACCCCTGACGTCCCGACCTCCTGCGCGACGGACGCGCGCCGCAGCAGCTGGGCATCGAGCGCCGCCCGGGCGGCATCGATGCGCGCATGCAGGCGGTCGAGGCGGCCGGCCGTCCAGCTGAGGTAGATGCCGATGAGGATGATCGCGGCGGCGATCCAGATGAACGTGCTCACGGGGTGGCACGTTATACCGTGCCCCGCACGTACCCGTCTGTCCCGCCGCGGGGCTGTTCGCCGTTGCGCTTTGCGGCGCTCCGCACGTAGCTGGCCGTCCCGCCGCGGGGCTTGCTCGCCGTTGCGCGCTTTGCGGCGCCGCGCACGTAGCTGGCCGTCCCGCCGCGGGGCTTGCTCACCGTTGCGCGCTTTGCGGCGCCGCGTATGTGGCTGACCGTCCCGCCGTCGGGGCGTCTCGCCGTTGCGCCTGCGGCGGGCTGGGTGGGTGTTGGGTGCGGTGACGGGCCTCCGGGGCCGGTGTTTGGGACTGCTGACGCTTTACGTCCCAAACACCGGCCCCTCCGGCCCGTCCCCTCCCGTTGAGGGAAGGGAAGAGGTGAGTGGGGGCGGGCGTTGGGGGTACAAGGGGCCCTTCGGACCCGTAGGGGACGCTCGAACAGAACCCGTAAGGGTCACGAAGGCCCCCTGCGGGGCCACAACTCGACGTGCCGGGCCAGGCATTCCCAAGACCTCACTACGCCAGATGCTCGCGCAACAACGCACGCCCCCACGCACCTGCACACTCCCCCAACGGGAGGGGACGGGCCGGAGGGGCCTTGTTCGTGGACGTAAAGCGACAGCAGTCCACGAATAAGGCCCCGGAGGTCCGTCACCGCACCCGACACCCACCCAGCCCGCCGCAGGCGCAACGGCGAACAACACCCGCGACGGGAGAGACAAGTAAGTACGGAGCGCCGCAAAGCGCAACGGCGAGCAAGCCCCGCGGCGCAGCAGATGGGTACGTGCGGGGCGCCGCAACGCGCAACGGCGAGACCACCCGCGGCGGGACAGACGGCTACGTGGGGGGCGCCGCAAAGCGCAACGGCGAGCCCCGCGGCGCAGCAGACGGGTACGTGGGAGGCACAGCTGTAGGCGGAATATCGGTGCGTTGTCGGTGGCCCCTGGCACCGTTGACGGTATGACGCGACAGACGATGACCACCAAGGGCGGCAACGCCGTGGAGGTGCGCGGTCTGGTCAAGCACTTCGGCGACGTCAAGGCCGTCGACGGAGTGGACCTGGACGTGAAGGAAGGCACCGTACTCGGCGTGCTCGGCCCCAACGGGGCCGGCAAGACCACGCTCGTGCGCTGCCTGTCCACCCTCCTTGTGCCGGACGCCGGCCGTGCCGTGGTGGCGGGCTACGACGTGGTGCGCCAGCCCCGCGCGCTGCGCCGCACGATCGGCCTGACCGGGCAGTACGCCTCGGTCGACGAGAAGCTCTCCGGCTGGGAGAACCTCTACATGATCGGGCGGTTGCTCGACCTCTCCCGTAAGGACGCCCGCGCCCGCGCGGACGAGATGCTGGAGCGGTTCTCGCTGACCGAGGCCGCCAAGCGGCCCGCCGCCAAGTACTCCGGCGGTATGCGCCGCCGGCTGGACCTCGCCGCCTCGATGATCGGCCGGCCGGCCGTGCTCTATCTGGACGAGCCGACCACCGGACTGGACCCCCGCACCCGCAACGAGGTGTGGGAGGAGGTCCAGCGGATGGTCCGCGAGGGCGCCACGGTCCTGCTGACCACGCAATACATGGAAGAGGCCGAGCAGTTGGCGAACGAGCTGACGGTCATCGACCGCGGCCGGGTGATCGCCGAGGGCCGGGTCGACGAGCTCAAGGCCAAGGTCGGCGGGCGGACCCTGCAGATCCGGCCGGCCGACCCCGGTGAGCTCGACCGGATGGTCGGCGCGATCGCCCAGGCGGGGCTGGACGGCATCGCGGGCGCGACGGCTGACCACGACGGGGGTGTGGTCAACGTACCGATCGTCAGCGACGAGCAGCTGACCGCGGTGGTCGCGGTGCTCGGCGGCCGCGGTTTCGCGCTCGCCGGGATATCGACCCATCTGCCCAGCCTGGACGAGGTGTTCCTGGCCATCACGGGCCAGAAGACCTCCGGCGGCCCGGAGTCGCACGACCTGACGGAAGACCAGCAGTACGCGGAGGTATCGGCATGAGTGCCGCGACGATGACGGCGCCGCTCTCCAAGCCCGGCGCGGACGAGGGCCGGATCGGGCTGCGCGGCAATCTGCGGCACATCGGTGCCCTGGTGCGGCGCAACGCCCTGCAGATCAAGCAGGATCCGGAGTCGATGTTCGACGTCCTGCTGATGCCGGTCATCTTCATCCTGCTGTTCACCTACGTCTTCGGCGGCGCGATAGCCGGCAAGGGCAACCAGCACGAGTACATCCAGCGTCTGGTCCCCGGCATGATGGCGATGATGGGCATGAACATCGCCATGGCGGTCGGCTCCGGTGTCAACGAGGACTTCCGCAAGGGCGTGATGGACCGCTTCCGGACGATGCCCATCGCCCGCTCCTCGGTCCTGATAGCCAAGATCGTGGTGGAGATCGGCCGGATGCTGATCGCCACCGCGATCCTGCTCGGCATGGGCTTCCTGCTCGGCTTCGAAATCCGCGGCAGCGTCCTGGAGTTCGTGGCGGCGGTGGTGCTGTCCACGGCCTTCGGTGCGGCGCTGATGTGGATCTTCATTCTGCTGGGGCTCTCGGTGAAGACCCCTCAGGCGGTGCAGGGCATGGCGATGATCGTGCTGATGCCGTTGCAGTTCGGCTCGTCGATCTTCGCCCCGCCGACCTCGATGCCCAGCTGGCTGGAGGGCTTCACCAAGGTCAACCCGCTCTCCACACTGGCGGACGCGGCCCGGGCACTGCTCAACGGCCAGGGCGCGGTGGCGCACCCGGCGCTGATCACCCTCGGCTGGACGGTGGCCATCACGGCCGTCACCATGCCGCTCGCGGTGGCGAAGTTCCGCAAGAAGACCTGACGCATGCCCCGCAGGGGGCTTCCCTGCGGGGCGGCAGCCTCCGCCCGGCTCGCGTCAGATGAGGGCGGTGGCCTCTTCGAGGGAGAGGTCACCGCCTTCGGCGTAGGCGCGCGCATAGGCGTCGTCGCTCAGCAGCTTGCGCGCCGCCTCCTCGGTGCGCGCCCGCTCGTCGCGGATGACCAGGGTCGGCACATGGCCGATGGCCCGCAGTGCGTCGTACGCCCCGACCAGCCGTGCCGCGTCCCGGCCCGCCGCCTCGCCGTGTACGGCCATCAGCACCCGCGCGCCGGTCAGGAGCTGGATCACCGGCAGGTCGGGGGCGACCATCTGGGTCAGCTCGTCCTGCATCAGCGCAAGGGCCTCCCGGAAGCGCGGCAGCAACCCCTCGGTGCGGCCCTCCTCGATGTCCAGCGAGATCAGCGAGGACTCCACGACACCGGCGAACAGGTCCGGAGCGCGCGGCACGAACAGCTCCTGGACGGTGTGGAGTTCGGCCCGCGCCTCCTGCGGCCGTCCGCTCACCGACAGCCACATCGCGAGGGTCAGCCGGGCGAACGGCTCGGTGTCCCGGCCGCTGCTGCCCTTCGCGGCCTCGGCCAGCACCTCGCGCAGCATCCGCTCCCCGGGCTCCGCCTGGCCGGCCTCGATCAGCACGGCACCCAGCCGGCAGCGCAGCAGCAGGGTCTGGCCGTGCGCGCCCAACTCCTCGGCGTGCACCATCGCCGCGCGGTAGTCGCGCGCCGCGAGTTCGTACGCGCCCCGCTTCTCGTGGGACTCGCCGCGCCCGGACAGGGCCTCGGCCGCGCCCCAGGCGTCCCCGGCGGCGCGGAATATCCGCAGTGCCTCGTCGGCGTCGCGGGACGCCTGGGCCAGTCCGCCGGGCCGGTCGTTGAAGATCTTGGAGCGCATCTGCAGGACGTAGGCCAGCTCCCATTCGTAGCCGTGGTCGCGGCAGGCCGCCACCGCGGCGTCGATCAGCTCCGCCAGTTCGTCGAACCGCCCGGTGAGCAGCACCGCGAAGTACCACATCACACCGGGCACCTTGCAGGTCTGCGGCAGTCCGGGGTGGTAGGCGGCGAGCACCCCGGCCAGCTCCTGCTGCATCTCCGGGTCGCGCAGCGCCTCGATGTCGCTGTCCAGGCTGGTCAGCGCGACCAGGCGGACCTCGCGGCGGGCCTCGGCCAGCTGCTCGGGGGACATCGGCGGCGGGGCGTCGATGGGGCGCCGGTGCAGTGCGGGGGCCGGTTCGACGGGGGTCAGGTAGGGGTTGGGGCCGAGCTCGCCGGCCGCGGTGGCCCAGTGGCGGGCGTCGCTGCGGTGGTCGCGCAGCGACCAGAACCACTGCAGGGACAGCACCAGGCACAGCGCCTCGTGTTCGTCCCCGGCCGCGATGGCCCGGCGCAGCGCGGTGCGCAGGTTGTCGTGCTCCAGCTCCAGCCGCTCCATGGCCGCGCCCTGGCCGGGGCCGCGCAGCAACGGGTCGGTGGTGCGGGCGAGTTCGCGGTAGGCGACGAGGTGCCGGCGCTCGGCGCCGGCCCGCTCCCCCGCCTCGTCCAGCCGCTCCGCGGCGTACTCCCCCACCGTCTCCAGCAGCCGGTAGCGCATCTGGCTCCCGGTCCAGGCACCGTTCCCCGAGCTCTCGGCCCCGCCCGACCAGGGGAGAGTCCCCTCACCGGAGCGGCCGACGCCGCGCCCCTGGTCGGCCGGCGCGGCCACCACCAGCGACTTGTCGATCAGCGATCCCAGCAGCCCGGCGACCTCGTAGTCCTCGACGCCGTCGCCCGCGCACACCTCTTCCGCGGCGGCCAGGTCGCAGCCGCCGGCGAAGACGGACAGCCGACGCAGCACCGCCCGTTCGGGCTCGTCGGTGAGGTCCCAGGACCAGTCGACCACCGCGCGCAGGGTCTGCTGCCGGGGCAGCACGGTGCGGCTGCCGCTGGTCAGCAGCCGGAAGCGGTCGTCGAGCCGGTCGGCCAGCTGGCGGGGGGTGAGCAGCCGGAGCCGGGCGGCGGCGAGTTCGACGGCGAGCGGCAGGCCGTCCAGCCGGCGGCAGATCTCGGTGCAGGCCGCGACATCGTCGTCGATCCGGAAGCCGGGGCGGGCGGCGGCGCCCCGGTCGGCCAGCAGCCGCAGCGCGACCGGGTCCGGCAGCGGCTCGACCGGCCGCAGCACCTCGCCCGGTACGGCCAGCGGCTCGCGGCTGGTGGCCAGGACGGTGACGCCCGGGCAGTCGGCCAGCAGCCGCTCGGCGAGCGCGGCGGCGGCGCCGATCACATGCTCGCAGTTGTCCAGGACCAGCAGCATCCGGCGTCCCGCGCAGTGCTCGGCGAGCCGGCCGAGCGGGTCCAGGGCGGTCGGGTCGGCGGCGGCCCGCAGGCCCTCGGCGGTGGTGCCGCGGACGACGGTCTCGCGGGCGCCCAGCGCGGTCAGTACCGCCTCCGGCACGGTCTGCGGATCGTCCACCGGCGCCAGCTCCGCCAGCCACACGCCGTGCGGCCAGGCCCCCGGCCGGGCCGCGGCGGCGCTCTCCGCGCCCTCCTGCGACAGCCGGGTCTTGCCCGCGCCGCCCGGGCCCAGCAGGGTCACCAGCCGGTGCTCGGCCAGATCGGACCGGATCGCCGCGAGATCGGCGTCCCGGCCGACGAAGGAGGTGAGCCGGGCACGGAGGTTGCCGGGCCCGCGCCCGGCGGGCCGGGTCGGCGGCACCGGGGCCTCCTCGACGGCCGCGTCCGGCCCGTCCGCACCGAGCCGCAGCAGCTCGGCGTGCAGGGCCCGCAGCTCGGGGCCCGGGTCGGCGCCGAGGCGGTCGGCGAGGCCGGTGCGTATCTCCTCGTAGGCGGCCAGCGCCTCCGCGGTACGTCCCGCGGCGCGCAGCGCCCGCAGTCGCAGGGCCTGGAGGGGCTCGTCGAGGGGGTGCTCCCGGCACAGCGCGAGCAGGGCGGGCAGCGCCCGGTCTGCCCGGCCGAGGGCGAGGTCGGCGGCGAGGCGGGTGCGCTGGGCGTCCAGCCGGCGGCTGTCCGCGCGGGCCGCCTCGTTACCCGCGTCCGGCAGGTCGGCGAGCGCCGGGCCGCGCCACAGCGCCAGCGCCTCGTCCAGCAGGTCGACGGCCCGGCCCGGATCGGCGTCGGCGAGTGCCCGGCCGCCGTCCGCGGTGAGCCGCTCGAAGCGGTGCAGATCGACGGCGTCGGGCTCGGCGCACAGCCGGTAGCCGCCGTCGACCGAGGCGATCGCGGCATGTCCGAGGGCCCGCCGCAGCCGGCCGACCAGCGCCTGCAGCGCACCGGGCGCGTCGGCGGGCGGATCCATGCCCCAGACGTCGGCGATCAGCGCCTCGGCGGGCAGCGCCCGGCCCGGACGCAGGGCGAGGGCGGTGAGCAGCGCGCGCAGGCGGGCGCCGCCGAGGGTCACGGGGGTGCCGTCGGGTCGGTCGGCCTGGGCGGTGCCGAGAATTCCATAGCGCACCGGCCCATTGTCGTTCAGGGTTGCGGCCGCTTTGCACCGAGTTTCCGTTCCGGGCGACGACCGGCCACGCCGGTACCCGTGCGCGGTCCGCCCCGACGCGGTTACGGTCGGGGCTGCCCCTGCCGAGACCGTCCCCGGGAGCCCGCACCATGACCACCGCCATCCGGCGCGCCGACCGGCGCATCAGCCCGGTCTTCCTCGCGCTCGTCGCCGTCCTCGCGGTGTCCGGCTGGGCCGTCTGGAAGGGAACGCTCGGCACGCACACCGGCGTCGCGGTCTTCGCGTTCGTCACGTCCGGCTGGCTGGTCTCGCTCTGCCTGCACGAGTACGCACACGCCCGTACCGCGCTGCACAGTGGTGACATCTCGGTGGAGGCCAAGGGCTATCTCACCCTGAATCCCCTCAAATACACCCATCTTCTGCTCAGCATCATCCTGCCGCTGATCTTCCTGATCGTGAACGGCATCGGCCTGCCGGGCGGTGCGGTCTACATCGAGGACGCCCGCATCCGCGGCCGCTGGCGGCACAGCCTGATCTCGGCGGCCGGCCCCCTGACCAACGCGGCCTTCGCGGTGGTCTGCACGGCCCCGTTCTGGCTGGACGGGCTCACCGGCGTCCCCGCCGCGTTCCGCTTCGCCCTGGCGTTCCTCGCCCTGCTCCAGGTGACCGCGACGGTCCTGAACTTCCTGCCGGTCCCCGGCCTGGACGGCTACGGCGTGATCGAGCCCTGGCTGCCGCCGGCACTGCGCCGCCAGATCGAGCCGTACGCGGTCTTCGGCCTGCTGGCGGTCTTCGCCCTGCTGTGGCTCCCCGAGGTCAACCAGGCATTCTTCGGCCTGGTGGACACGGTCCTGCGCGGTCTGGGCGTCTCCCGCCCCGACACCTACTTCGGCCAGGAACTCTTCCGCTTCTGGCAGGACCCGCAGTTCCTCTGACTCAGCCGGAGGCCGCGGCCTGCTGCTCCCGCTCGATCTTCGCCTTGCGCACGTAGAACCACGCCATGTTGCTGGAGATACCGGCCAGCAACACCCACACGATCCCCACGAAGCTGCCCTCCACGAAGGAAACGACGGCAGCGGCAACGGCAAGAACACACACAGCAAGGGCCATGAGAGCGAGGCGGGGCATGAAATCGGCTCCTGTCGGGACTAACGGTTCCTTCCAGTCTCCCCCACGCACCTGGCCGGCCGGCCGCGGGGCTCGCCGTTGCGCTTTGCGGCGCCTCCCACGTACCCGTCTGCTGCGCCGCGGGTCGTCTCGCCGTTGCGCTTTGCGGCGCACCGCACGTAGCCGTCTGTTCCACCGCGGGGCTTGGTCGCCGTTGCGCTTTGCGGCGCCTCCCACGTACCCGTCTGCTGCGCCGCGGGTCGTCTCGCCGTTGCGCTTTGCGGCGCCCCGCACGTAGCCGTCTGTTCCGCCGCGGGGCTTGGTCGCCGTTGCGCTTTGCGGCGCACCGCACGTAGCCGTCTGTTCCGCCGCGGGGCTTGGTCGCCGTTGCGCTTTGCGGCGCACCGCATGTACCTGGCCGTCCCGCCGCGGGTGTGGTTCGCCGTTGCGCCTGCGGCGGG
>NZ_JBEZMM010000041.1:0-74189 GCF_040652715.1 Streptomyces sp. NPDC048196
CCATTTCCCACCTCCCCCGCACCGTCCCAGGAAAACACCACGAACTGCGGCGGCTTCTGCCCCGGCGCCAACCGCTCCGGCCTGGACGGCTGATGGGGCTGCTTACCGGTGTACGCCGTCGACCCGTCCCCGATCGGCCGGCCCTGCGCCCCCTTCCCCGGCGTGGTCCCGACCTTGTCCGAGGCCGACGAACCGGCGGAGGAGCACCCGGCGACCGACAGCGCCGCCGCCGCCCCTGCGCCGAGCCCGAATATCCGGCGGCGGCTGAATTCACGCATGACGATCCCATCGCATTGGTTCGAAGTTCTGGTAAGTGGCCCCCGGCGAAGTGGGACACCCGAAGAGAGAGGGGGAGTCGGATACGGAGGTTCCGCGGACGCGGGCCGCGCCGCCCGTCCCCCAACGCCCGTGGACGTGTACGACTCTCGCGGCGATCACTAGCGCACCGGTAACGCCCCACTAACAAGCGCTGCCGTGCGGACGGCGAAGCGGTCGGCCCCGGCTTCCGGCCGCTTTTCTCTTTCCACAGCTGTGGACGACGGAGGACGGGAGGCCGGCCCCGACCCGTACCGCACCCGCCCCGGCACCCACCTCCGCGCCCGCCTCCGGACCCGCCCCCGCACCCGCCCCCGCACCCGCGCCGGTCCCCGCCGAAGAAGCCGAGGTTTTCTGTTATCCGGCCAGGGCGGGAGGATCCCCAGGCATGGCACGACCGATCGCATGACCGATGGCACGACCGATCGCATCCGATCGCACGACCGATTGCACAGCGAGGAAGGAAGCCGGAACGTGAACCCACATCCTGGAGCAGCGACTGTGGTGGCCGCGCGTGCTGGGGATCAGCAGGCGCAGGACGAGCTCGTGACCGGCTTCCTGCCGCTGGTCTACAACATCGTGGGCCGCGCCCTTCGCGGCCATGCCGATGTCGACGATGTGGTGCAGGAGGTCATGCTCCGCATGTTGCAGGGGCTCGACGGGCTCCGCGATCCCGACCGGTTCCGCTCCTGGCTGGTGGCCGTGACGATGAACGAGATACGCCGGCATTGGAACCGCAGGCAGGCGGCACCGACCGACACCAGGGTGGACGACGTCGCCGACCTCGCCGATCCGGCCACCGACTTCGTCGATCTGACCATCTTCCGCCTGGGCCTGGCCGGTCAGCGCCGGGAGGTCGCCGAGGCGACCCGGTGGCTGGACGAGAACGACCGGGCACTGCTGTCGCTGTGGTGGCTGGAGGCCGCGGGCGAGCTCACCCGGGAAGAGGTCGCGGTCGCCCTGGAGCTGACCCCGCAGCACACCGCGGTACGGGTGCAGCGGATGAAGACCCAGTTGGAGACGGCCAGGGTCGTGGTGCGTGCGCTGTCGGCGGAGCCGCGCTGCGGGGAACTGCTGGCGATGGTGGCGCACTGGGACGGCGTCCCCTCCGCGCTGTGGCGTAAGCGAATAGCCCGGCACGCGCGGGGCTGCGCGGCGTGTTCGGGGTACTGGATCGGCCTGGTCCCGGCGGAAGGGCTGCTCGTCGGTCTGGGCCTGGTGCCGCCGGCGGCCGGTTTGATCTGGCTGCTGTCCGGCACGCACGGCGCGTCCGTCGTCAACCTCGCCCCCGTCGCCTCCCGGCAGGACATCCCCGGCAACGGCGGCGAACAGGTGGTCAGGGCGGCGGTACGGCGGGGAGCGCACCGCGCGCCCAAGGCGGGCGGCCGGGGCGTCCGCCGGATCCTGCAGGCCCGCCCCCGCGGCGTGAGCGCGGTCGCCGGAGGCGCCGCCGTGACCGCCACCGCCGCCGCGGCCGCCTTGTCCCTCGCCCTCGTGCCCTCCGGCGGCGGCCACGACACCACGAGCGCGGCAGCCGCGCCCCGGCACCTGCCCGCGACGGCATCGGCGAGCTCGCCCACCCCCGAACCCTCGGTCCGCCGTTCCACCAGCACGACCCCCTCGCGTCCCACGGCCGCGCCGAGCCGCAGGTCGGCCCCCGCGGCGAGCCGGGACGAACGGCCCGCCCGCCCGCCGCTGACCCCATCACCGACCCCGACACCCCGGCAGAGCCAGGCAGTTGACCCCGCCCAGCAGGTCCTCGCCGTGATCAACAAGGCGCGGGCCGACCACGGTCTGCCGCCCTACACCCTCGCCTCGGGGCTCACCCGCAGCGCACAGGCCCACAACGGCGTGATGGACGACGGCTGCGGCCTGTCCCACCAGTGCCCCGGTGAAGCGCCGCTGGGGGACCGGGAGACGGCCCAGGGCGTGCACTGGGGAGCGGCCGGCGAAAACATCGGGCGGGCCACAGCGGGGCCGGACCCCCAGGAGATCGCCTCCGCCGCCGTCGGCCTGACCCGGTCCATGCTGAACGAGAAGCCGCCCAACGACGGACACCGCCAGAACATCCTCAGCACGACGTTCCACCACGTCGGCATAGGCGTCCACCGGGACGCCAACGGCACCGTCTGGCTCACCCAGGACTTCTCCGACTGACCCAACCCACGCCCCCGCACCCGGGAGTTCCCCCTCCCGCCCCACTTTCCTGTTATCCACCCCACCCCGAAGGATCTCCTCTAACTGTCAGGTCCCTGACACCCAACTCTCTGGCAGGGCAGGACACCGCACCGCCCTGCCCTGCACTTTGCCTGCGCAAGAAATGAGGACACCCATGAGTCACGGTTCGCACCGGTGGAAGGCGATGAGCGGCAGGTCGCGTGCGCTGATCGCACTGGCCTCAGCAGGTGTGGCCGGCGCCGTCACCGTCGGGGTGTCCTCGGCGGCCACCGGGTCGACCGCCCCCCGGAAGACCGCCGACCCCCGTGCGGCAACCGCCGGGGCGTCGCAGATACCCGGTACGGCGGCCGGAAAGCCGAAACGCTTCGCCACCGGCGCGGTGCCGTCCCGGGAGAACGGCCGGACGGACGCGCTCGGCAAGACCCTGGGGCCCAGGCTGGCGGCGCTCGCGCCCGGCGCCACGGTCGGAGCGAGGCCTTCGGCGACCCGAGCCGTCCTCCCCGCAAGCGTCGACCTGAGCAAGTACGCGCCCGCCCCCGGCAACCAGGGCCAGGTCGGGTCCTGCGCCGCATGGGCCGTCGACTACACGGCCTACGGCGTCCTGGAGCGCGAGCAGAAGATCTCCGGCGGCCCCCAGGCGCCCATGTTCACCTACGCACAGGTCGTCAAGGGCCAGCAGCGGGGGACCTCCTTGGCCGACCACTTCAGGATCGCGATGAAGCAGGGCGTCGACGCCAAGTCCCACTACTGGCAAGGCGACTTCGACTACACCACCCAGCCCACAGCCGGCGAGACGAGCAACGCGACGAAGTGGAAGCTGTCCGGGTACACCCCCCTGCACACCGGAAGCCGGCTGCCGGCCGAGGTGAAGGCGGCGCTCGCCAAGGGCCTGCCGGTCACCGTCGCGATGCCGGTACACAACAGCTTCTTCACCGTCACTCCCCGAGCAGCCGCCTCCTACACCTACTCCCCGACGGCCGGTGACCCCGTGGCAGGCGGCCACGCGATGGCCGTCATCGGCTACAACAGCAAGGGAGTACGGGTGGAGAACTCCTGGGGCTCCGGCTGGGGCGACCACGGATTCATCAACCTGTCCTGGAAGACCCTGACCGCCCAGACATGGGAGGCCAACGCCGTCGGCAAACTCATCAAGCGCTGACACCCACCCCCGCCGACACCCAAGGCCCCGAACACCCAACAAGGCCCCGGCCGTCCACCGACCGGGGCCTTCGCCATGGGAACGCGTGACGGGGATCGAACCCGCGCGGCCCTAGCAGATGCGCTTCCGAACCCAGGCCGCCCCGCCTGCGACGGCGCCGATCATGCCGGCCGGCGCCATGGGGGCGGTGAAGAGAAGCTGGTAGGTCCCGATCACCTGGTCCCCGAAGTAGCCGATCGCGACGGCCAGCACGGCCGCTGCCACCAGAATGACGGGAAGAGCCCTGGTCAGGGCCTGCACGGTCGCTTCGCTCGCGGCGGCGTGGTGGTACTGGAGCGTCCCGCGCACGGCGCGCCGGATCAAGAAGAAGGCGGCGACCACGCAGAGGGGCAGGCCCACCCACATCAACGGGACGCCGGGGTTGGCGAACTCGCGCACCTCCTGGTGCACATGTCCGTCGAGCGTGGTGGCCAGGGACTCGCTGCTGGGGTCGAGGAGGTGGGACCAGGACACGTACCAGAAGGCGAGGGCGGCAAGGGCGGGCAGAGCGGCGCCCTGGGCCGCCGCGACGGCGGTCTCCTTCAGATGCCGGCGCTCCGTCAGCAGACCGCGTTCGTCGGCCCACGAGGTGGCCAGCGCCTTGATGTCGCCGCCGATGTAGTCGGCGACCGACCTGCCGTCCGCGGCGGCGGCAGTCAGGTCCGCGGCCAGCTCCTCGGCCATCTCATCGGCCGCGCCCTGTTCGACGCCGAGGCGGCGCCACGTCTCCGTGGCCTGGTGCGTCGCGTCCTCGACCGTCAGGGTCATGATTCCTCCCGCGCAGGTGCGCCGATGATGCTGTCGATGCTCGTGGCGAATTCGCGCCAGTCGCGGCCCCACGACCGGAGCATCCGCATGCCCGCTTCGCTGGGCATGTAGTAGGTACGGGCGGGCCCCCCGCCCCCGCTGCGGCGTTCGACCGTGACCAACTCGCGTTTGCGCAAGCGCGCCAGCGCCGGGTAGATCGAGCCGTCGGCGACCTCCAGCCCCACCTTGGCGAGCCGGACGGTCATCTCATAGCCGTAGACCGGCGCCTCCGCCATCAGAGCCAGCAGGCACATGTCCAGCACCCCTCGCAGCCACTGGGCGCGGGGGGCGGACGTCTCTTCCATGGCCAGTACCTTACACAGCAAGAGTCATGCACTACAAGATAGTGCGGTGCAAGATAGCGGGAGCCTTCGAATGCGGCCTGGACAACGTCGAGTTCCGCACCGCCGGGTTCCGCACCGTCGGCTCCTGCACCACCGGCGAGCCGGACACCGGGCGGCGCCCGCGGTGCCTGCGGTGCCTGAACCGGTCCGGCCAACACACAAGGCCGAGGTCTCCGACCTGGGCCTCAACTATGGAGCGGAGTGGTGCGGCTGCCACTGGAAGGAAGACGCCTTCGGCGCCTGCGACCTACAGGGGGACGGCTTCGCCGGCGAGGCTGTAACACCCCCGGTGTTACAGGCCTCTGAGCCGGACAGCCCGGACAGCTGGGACACCTGCCAGCGGGTGCAGGTCAGGGCGGGGTTCACGGGCGTCCCGCCGGAGTTCAATGCTCCACGTGACCCCGTAGAAAGCTCGACGCCAAGGCCCCTATTCTGAAATCAAGTTGAACGACATGTGTATGGGCCGGACGTGTCCCAGCGGCCGTTGGGAGGGATGGTGGGGGACTTAAGGTCGACCCTGTTGATTGGGGGACCGCCCGCGGCCGGGAAAACCACGGTCGCCAGGCTGCTCGCGCGTCGTCATGGACTGCGTTGGTACAACGCCGACGCTCACACCTGGGAGCACCGCGACAGGGCTATTGTCGCTGGTCACGCGGCTGCTCTCCGTTTTGAGCAGCTGCCGATCAAAGAGCGCTGGACGGTTCCGATGGCGGACCGGTTGGCGATGTCACTGCACTATGAGCGGGGGCCGATGATCGTAGATGATCTCCTGGACCTGCCGTCCAAACCGCTGACCGTCGCGGAGGGCACCCCCATCACGCCATCAATCGCCCGCTATGGCAGCCGTGCTGTGTGGCTACTTCCCGCGCCAGAGCTGCAGCGGGCTCGGTTGATCGAGCGCGGCTTGCCGAACGGAGTGCGCGAGCTATACGAGCATTTGCGCCGTGCGATCACTGACCAGGTTGAGAGGTACGGCTCTCGCCGACTGATCCTGGATGGCTATCAGAGCGTCGAAGACACGGTTGCTGAGGTTGAGGACCTATTCGCCGACGCATTAGCCGACGGCGACACGGCGACGACGGCCCTGGAGCGGCGGCAACTGCTGCGGTACGCAAATTGTGCCCTCGTCTCACAGTACCTCACGTTTTACACCCGCCCGTGGGCTCAATCACTCGGCGACGTCCGAACCACCGTCTTAGAGTTCGCCTGTGAATGCGCGAGCACGGGATGCGAGGAACAGGTCAAGCTTGCCGTTGCCGACTTTCCCCAGCAGGGCGACGCCACATCCGCGCTGGTGTTGGCCCCGGGACACGTCCCGTTGTAGAGAGGCGACCAATGGTGGTCTCTCGCAGACCACAGAGACAGCGCCCCTGAGGTCCCGCCGGCAGCAGCGACGCGTTCATGTACCTACGGCCCGGCTGTCGCGAACTGCGCGTCATCGATGCCGAGGTCTCGCCGCGCTTCCTGGTGAAGAACATTGAGCGCGTGTATCACTTCCGGTGTCGGCAGCGCGACTGTGCTGAGCTCACGCGCTTGCACAATGACTCGCCATAAGGCGCGATTCACCTCATGTGCCGCCTCGATAGCAGAGGGGTGCGCCAACAAGACCAAGGACTCGAAAGCAAGAGAGCGCTTCCCCTCCGCAGCTTCCATTGTGGCAAGAGCCCGCGTGCAATCCTCAGGGCTCGCCCACGCCTCCTTGGCCGCTCTCTGCGCCTCTTTTACCAGGGCCATGTACTCGATGTACGTTGCCAGCTTCCGTTCGTCCCAACGCGTCTCCAGAGTGCGTCGGTGCCTGGCGCGTTCGGCCGAAGCTGTGGCTAAGTACGAGGTCAGAGCACCGATGAGCACCCCAACAAGGGTGACTATCTGACTGATCACCAGCCAAACATAGCGTCAACCTGCCTCGGCGGGTGGCGAGTACGCATATGAAGGAGCGATCCGATCGCAAGTGAAGCGGGTCGCCCCTTCACATGTTTCGAGGCCGTAGGCGGGTTGGCCGAGCTGCCTAGATCGTGACCGGCTCGCGCGGCTGCCATGTCCAGTGAAGGCGACGGAGCACATCAGCGCGACTGAGAACTATCCCGATGCGGATGGTCCTTTCGGATTCGTCCTGGTAATCCGACGCCGCGGTTTGCTGGGCGGAGTGCTTTCGGTAGATCTCGCCGGGCTTCTCTTGCATCCACCCGTCAGCGCATGCCTCGGCGGCCAGCAGCGGGCCGACATCCTCAAATGCAGGAATGGCAGGCCAGCCACCATGTGCCAACAGCAGTTCTGTGTAGATGGTCGCGGTAGTGCCCATGACCGGCAGGGTGCCCGCGCGCAGGCCCTCGGCGAGGTAGCCGGACGGGAGACGGCCGGGTGGGGGATCGCACGGGCCGGGGACGAGTTGTCCATCGGGGTACAGGTCGACGGCCGGTGCGACCGTCCACCCCAGGTCCGGGTTGGCGGCTAGGGCCTCGATGTCGCGCGCGAGCGTGTGCTCGTCCGGGAACAGGTCATCGGCATCCAGCGTGCGTGTCAGCAACCCTTCGGCGCGAGGCAGAGCAAGGGTACGCGTGCGTGCGGCACCGCCGGCCCGGCTGGCATCTTTGGAGATCCACGGCCGGTCAGGCAACCGATCGAGAGGCCGTCCTGTCTTGCCGTCCTCCTGGACGAGCCACTGGAGAGACCACCCGGTCGGGAGCTGTTGGGCCGCTACGGACTCGTACGTCTCCAGCAAATAGGCGTCTCCGCCGTCGTAGACCGGGGTGATCACGGAAATAGTCGGCATTATGCCCAGCGCTCCAATCGCGTAATGAACCGTAGCTCTGCTCGGTCGGGAACGGGTTGCCAGTGACCTCGACAACTCTGTCGTCGGTGTCATAGGTGATCTTCCGAACTCGGATCATCAGGACCCCTGGCGGGATGTCCTGCTCCTCGACTTCTTCCTCGGACGGTATGTCAGCCGTCACTCGGTCCTCGATCCGGGCAACGCCGATACCGAGGGCGGACAGCTGGTGCTGCGTGCCACCAGGCCAAGGTTCATGGTTCGGATCAAGGGTCTCCGGATTGGGCGACACCACGTCGTATGGAAGCTAGGACACGGCGGTGCTCGCCCCCTCTCCGTGCGAATTGCAGCGCCGGGCTGACTTTCGCAGCACCTTTTGGGCGGAGGTCAGGTCCAACGAGGTCCGCCACGTGTTCTGGCAGGTCCACGATCGCCTACTGAACTGCATCCGCGACCACCTTCGCTACGGAGGTGGTCGTGCTGGGTCCGATATTCCCCAGCTCCGACGCTCATCCTCCGACAACTGCGCCCGTCGTTTTTCGCGGTGGTAGTTGTCGTTGCTGCGTAGGGGGAAGGGCCGAGAGGCCCTGAACCACGTCTTGCCGCCCACCTTGCCGGATGGCAGGCCGCGCTTTTTGAGGGCCTGGACAGGCCGCCTGGGCGTTGCCGCTCACGTCGAAGCGCTCGGCGACCTCGGAGTTGGGAAGGAAGCGATCTCCTGATGTACGTCGCGGGCATCATCGGCGCCATCCCCCGCATGGCAAGACCTTCCTTCTCCGTCTGTTGCTGCTCATCGCCGCCCTGGACCCCCGCACTGAGCTGCATACCTACGACATGAAGGGCACCGGCGGCCTGGGCCCTGTCGGTGACCGCATCTCCCACCGGCACGCCGTCGGTGACGACGACGAAGCGATCGAGTATGCCATCCGCGACTTCCGCGATCTGCGCACCGAGCTGCGGCGACGCACCAAGATGGTCCGCTCCCTGTCGCGCGACATCTGCCCGGAGTTGAAGGTGATGTCCGAGCTGGCCAGCAAGAAAGAACTCGGGCTGCACCCGAGCGTGATCGGGGTGGACGAGTGCCAGGTCTTCTTCGAGTACCCCAAGTACAAGGACGAGTACGAGGAGATCTGCACCGACCTGGTCAAGCGCGGCCCCGCCACGGAGATCGTGCTGCTGCTGGCCACCCAGCGGCCGGACGCCAAGGCGCAGCCCATCGGCATCTCCGCGAACGCCTCGGCGCGGTGGTGGAATGGAAGCTGTCCGGGCTGTCCGCTCGGCAAATGCACAGAGAGGCGAGTGGCTTGCTTGCGCCATCTGTCCGAGGGGAAGCCGCCATGTTCCTGGGAAGTAAACGGTTCGTTCGACGCCTCGTCGCAGAGCGGGGCATCACTTACGTCAAGGATCGGCGTCACGTCTTCGTGCCGGAGAGCGCTGTGGCCGAGTACCTGGCCGCGCATACGTGCCCGTACTGCGACGGGTGCCGCGTAGGAGGGCCGCATAGTGCCCAGGCGGGGGCCTAAAGCTGGAAAGCCATGCGGCGCTTCGGAGCGGTACGGCAGTACCGCTCCGGCCGTTGGACAGCCTCCTATCTCGATCTGACCGGCGGACGGCGACGGTCGCCGGACACCTTTGACACCAAGACAGACGTGAAAGTGTGGCTCCCGCAGATCGAGGCGGATCTCACCGTGGCGACTGGCGTGACACGGACGCCGGTGCCGACAACTTCGAGGCCCACGCGCTGAAGTGGGTCGGTGAACGGGGCCCGGGCTGCTGTTCGTGGGGGAGAAGGACGCGCCCTTCCGCCGCTCCTCCTTCGGGCGGAAGTGGCGCCGGGCCCGTGCGACGGTGAGGATGCCGGAGAACTTCCGCTTCTAGACCTTCGTCACACTGGCACACGCTGGTCACCCTGTCCGGCGCCACGGTGAAGGAAAACGATGGTGCGGACTGGGCAGTCGGCCGAGAAGGCCGCGCTGATCTATCAACACTCCGACCTTGAGAGGCAGCGGGAGGTGGCGGGCGAGCTGGGCGAGATGGTTTGAGTTGCTCGCAAGAAGGGCTCTGACCGGCCGAATGTGGGGCAGGTGGTGCAGAGGCGGTGCGCGGTGTCTGAATCAGTCTGGACAACACAGTGGCCCAGCTTGAGGGTTGTACCTCTGAGCTAGGCCTGAGTTCTTGGAGCGGGTGACGGGAATCGAACCCGCGCTCTGAGCTTGGGAATCAACCGGGCTTGGGTTGATCACTCGGCTCCAGCCCGGGGAAACGCTGGTCTCGCAGTCGTCCGCTGGTGTCCCGTCGCGCCCCTCGTGACCGGTGTCGACCGGACTCAAGGGCACGGAGGGGGCACGGCCGATCGCGACGCTTTTGGTGGAGTGCTTCGGGCTGCCGACCGTTGTGGGATTTGGACGTGAGAAGGGAGGGCGCTTCGCCATCGAAGGTGCGTTGCGGCCGTTGTCACGCCGGAATGTTCATGAGTGGCCATGCGCAGGCCCTCTGATGCGTTGATGGAGCTCAGCCGCAGCCGGGGCGGCAGCCGCAGGCTTCGGTTCGATCGCCGGCGGAGGGCACTCGCGGTGGACGGGCGCCGCGGGCGGGGACGTTTCGCCGTCGCGCGACGTGGGGAGAAGGCTCATACCGAACCAAACGGGCTGCCCATCCCTCCTCGGGGGTGCGCAGCCCGCCGTGTTGTGGTGCTCCTGCGGCCTGTGGCCGCGGCTGTGCTGTGTGGTGCCCCGGACAGGGATCACCGGGCCTGTGCTCTTCCCCACGCAGGGATGTGTCAGGACCCGGGCGGCCCCCCCACCGAAGGGGTCCACATGAATTCCCTAGTTCAGTCGCCGGGGCAGGAACTGCTGAGCACGGCTCCCCTCCTCGGCCAGGCGCAGCCGGCCGCCGCGGCGGGAGAGGTGAACCGGACGGCGGCGCCGGTGCGCATCTTCCTGGCGGTCACGTCCATCCCCGTCGGCACCAACCCGGTCGGGCTGGCGTTCATCCCCAACGGTGACCTCTACGTCACCAACTCCGGGTCGAATAACGTGCAGACCATCGACACCGCCACGGACACCGTCATCGGCGCCGCGATCCCGACCGGCACCACGCCGGTCTGGCTGACCGTCGCCCCCAACGGCAACGCCTACGTCCCCAACAACGTCTCCAACACCGTGACGGTGATCGACACCGCCTCCAGCACCGTCCTCACCACGATCTCCCTCAGCGGCGGCCCCGCCGCGGCGGCGGTCATCCCCAGCGGAAACGTCTACGTAAGCCGCTTCACGGCGAACAGCGTGCAGGAGATCGACACCACCACCAACACCACTGTCGGCGCCGCGATCCCCACCGGCAGCGGCCCGGTCGGCATCGCGGTCGCCCCCAACGGCAAGGCCTACGTCGCCAACCGGAACGCGAACACCGTGACGGTGATCGACACCGCCACCAGCACGGTCCTCACCACGATTCCCGTCGGCTCCCAGCCGAACTTCGTGGCGATCGCGCCCAACGGCAACGCCTACGTCGCCAACATCGGGTCCAACAACGTGACGGTGATCAACACCGTCTCGGACACCGTCGTGGGCGCCCCGATCCCGGTCGGCACCAACCCCTGGGGCATCACGGCCGGTGCCGACGGCAACGTCTACACGGCCAACCGGGGGTCGAACGACGTCACGGTGATCGACTCCGCCACCAACATGGTCGTCGGCGCCCCGATCCCCGTCGGCAACCAGCCGATCGCCCTGGTGGTCGCCCCCAACAACAAGGTCTACGTCACCAACATCGCCGGGGCCAGTGTCAGCGTCATCCAGTTCGACCCGACGATCAGCAGCATCACCCCCAACCAAGGGCCCATCGCGGGCGGCACGCCGGTGACGATCACCGGCACCAACCTGACCGGGGCGAGCGTCACCATCGGCGGCAATCCCGCCACCGGCGTGATGGTCAACTCCACCGGTACGCAGATCACGGCCATCACTCCGCCCGGTGCGGCCGGTCCCGCGGACGTCACCGTCATCACTCCTGGTGGCAGCGCCACTCTGGTGGGCGGCTTCACCTACATCCTCCCCGTCCACGCCACCTCGCTGACCGCGACCCCGGCGCTGGCGAAGCTGTTCCCGCCGCACGTGTACTTCCCGTTCCTGACGGCCACGCTGACCGACCAGGTCACCGGCCTTCCGGTGCCCAACCAGCCGATCCTCTTCAAGGCCGGCAGCAACGTCCTGGGCATCGCCAACACCGACGCCCAGGGCATCGCCCGGGTGAACGAGACGCTCACCCTGACGCTGATCCTCCTGAACGGCGGCTACGAGGTCAGCTTCGCCGGCGCGGTCACCCCGACGGCCATCCTGTCCCCGTCCAGCGCCAGCGCACCGGTCATCGAACCCTGACCTCCGGCCGGTCACCGGAACGGCTCCGCCGCCCTTCCGTGCGCTCCGGAACAGGAGCGCACGGAAGGGCCTTATGGCCTGTCCAGCGGATCATTGACGGTCGAGCGGGCACCCCACCCGGAACATTCCTCCGTGCCTGCTGACGCACGGCAGGTGCGGATCTGGTGCGGAGCGCCTGTACTGGTCCGGCCAACAAACAAGGCCCAGGTCTCCGACCTGGGCCTCAACTATGGAGCGGGTGACGGGAATCGAACCCGCGCTCTGAGCTTGGGAAGCTCATGTTCTACCATTAAACTACACCCGCGTTATTCCGCCTCGTGCGCGAGCGGAACATCGTCGCACACTCTACCCCATCGCCGCCCCGCGGTGCATTTGGCATGTCCGGGTGGGGTCGGGCGGGGTGAGGAGAGGGGTCGGCGCGCGGGTGCGCGGCCCGCGGGATGCGGGTGTGCGGGGCGGGAGTTGGGGCGTACGGTGGGGGCTCGGAGTGCCGCGTGTGGTGGCGCCCAGTTCATCCCCTAATGTGGCTTTTGTTGTCCACGCAGTTGGGAGAGGGACTTGATGGAGCGCACCGTCGTACGTTGTGCCGAGGGCCACGTGTTCAGCACCGCTTCGTTCCCGATGCAGACCACCGACCGGCTCGGTCCCGGACGGCTGTTGCGCTGCCCGCGCTGTGCTCGGCTGCGGCATGCGGTGCCCGTCGAGCACGCGAAGCGGTAGTGATCAACCCGTAGCAGCGGGAGCGATCGATCCGCAGCGGCGAGAGCGATCAGCCCGTAGGAGCGGGAGTGATCGCATCGCGGCGGCGAGAGCGATCAGCCCGTAGCAGCGGGAGTGATCGATCCCATGGCAGCGACGGCGAGCAACCCGTAGCAGCGGTGGTGATCGATCCGTAGCGGTAGTGATCTGCGTCGTCGGGCGCGAGTGGATTGATCGTCCGAGGGTGGTGGGCCCGGTCCCTGGTGGGGCCGGGCCCTCGTCGTGCGGTGGGGGTGGTGCGGGCGCGTATCCTCGTCTGCGTGCTTCTCTCAGACAAGGACATCCGGGCCGAGATCGATGCCGGCCGGGTGCGCATCGACCCCTATGACGAGTCGATGGTGCAGCCGTCCAGTATCGACGTGCGTCTCGATCGCTACTTCCGGGTGTTCGAGAACCACCGCTACCCGCACATCGACCCCGCCGTCGAGCAGTCCGACCTGACCCGTGAGGTGGTTCCGGAGGGGGACGAGGCGTTCATCCTGCACCCGGGTGAGTTCGTGCTCGCCTCGACGTACGAGGTCATCACGCTGCCCGACGACCTCGCCTCGCGGCTGGAGGGCAAGAGCTCGCTCGGGCGGCTCGGGCTGCTGACGCATTCCACCGCCGGGTTCATCGACCCGGGGTTCAGCGGACACGTGACGCTGGAGCTGAGCAACGTGGCCACGCTGCCGATCAAGCTGTGGCCCGGCATGAAGATCGGGCAGCTGTGCATGTTCCGGCTGACCTCGCCGGCCGAGCACCCGTACGGCAGCGAGCGGTACGGCTCGCGCTACCAGGGGCAGCGCGGCCCGACGCCGTCCCGGTCGTTCCGGAATTTCCACCGTTCGAAGGTGTGAGGCCGTCCGCGGCGGGGGGCGCCGCGGGTCGGGCCGAGGTCGTTGCCCGTGGACCAGGTCGTAGGTCGAAACAGAGAAGGTCTGAGAGAGATTCGTGAGTGACGTACGGGAGAACCTGACGTACGAGCGGTTCGGCGGGGCGGTCCGCGAGCTGGCGCAGACGATCGCGGACGACGGGTACGAGCCGGACATCGTGTTGTCGATCGCCCGGGGCGGCGTGTTCGTCGCGGGCGGTCTGGCGTACGCGCTGGACTGCAAGAACATCCACCTGGTGAACGTGGAGTTCTACACCGGCGTGGGCACCACCCTGGAGATGCCGGTCATGCTGGCGCCGGTCCCGAACGCGATCGACTTCTCGGAGAAGAAGGTGCTGATCGCCGACGACGTGGCCGACACGGGCAAGACGCTGAAGCTGGTGCGCGACTTCTGCCTGGAGACCGTGGCCGAGGTGCGCAGCGCCGTGATCTACGAGAAGTCGCACTCCCTGGTGAAGTGCGAGTACGTCTGGAAGCGCACGGACGACTGGATCAACTTCCCGTGGAGCGTCGAACCGCCGGTGGTCCGGCGGGAGGGGCAGATCCTCGACGCGTGACCCCGTAAGTTCCGCATAGCTCAATAACGCAATAACGCAAGGGAGTTGGCTTCGGCCGACTCCCTTTTGCGTTGTGTGCGGTGGGTGAGGGCGTGCGGTCCTGTGCGTCCTGGGTGCGTCTTTCGGCCAATGGCGTTGTCGGTGTTCCGCCGGGGCTTACTTGCGAGTACAACCCGCGGTAACAGCAGACCGGAGGGGAGGCCGCAGGGTGCGTACGAGAGGTGTGAGACGGGCGGGGCACGGGTGGCGCGGGGTCGGTGGCTTACGGGGTGCGGTGGTGGGCTCGGCCGCGGTGCTGGGGGTGGTGTTCTCCCTGGCGGCGGGTGGCGGGGCGAGTGCCGCCACCGGGGCCGCGGGCGGAAGCGGGCGGGCGACGATCACGGCCACCACACCGCTGCCGCCCGAGCTGGAGAAGGTCCGGGCGCAGGAGGCGGTCAAGCTCTACGGGGACCCGGCCGAGCGGCCGCTCGCCGAGCGCAAGACCTCGCTGATCTCGCTCGGCGACAGCGAGATCTCCGGCGAGGGCGTCGGGACGTACGAGCCGGGGACCGACGGGCCCACCAACTGGTGCCACCGGTCACCGGACGCGGCGATCCACCGGACCGGCATCGCGGCCGACGTCACGTACAACGTCGCGTGCTCGGGCGCGTACAGCGGGAACATCGTCATCGGCGGCAGCAAGCAGTACGCCGATGAGCTGGTGCAGAGCGACAGCCTGGCGATCGCGGCCCGCAACACCCGGCTGAAGATGGTGCTCCTGGTGGCCGGCGCCAATGACGACCTGCAGTTCGGGCCGGTGATGACGGACTGCGTGGAGCACTGGTTCCTGTTCCAGGGCACCTGCGAGCCGAAGTACCGGCCGGGGTGGCAGGCGCGGGTCGACGCGCTGGTGCCGAAGATCGAGCGGACGCTGAACGACCTGCGGACCGTGATGCGCAACGCGGGGTACGCGGACGGCGATTACCGGCTCGTGGTGATGTCGTACCCGAGCCCCATCGGGCCGGACGTGGAGGACAACCCGCACTTCCCCGGGAAGCTGCCGGGCGGCTGCACGGGCTACACCTCCGACGCCGGCTGGGGCCGCAACACCGCCGTACCGGCCTTCGAACGCGGCGTCCGGAAGATCGCGCAGGACACCGGCGTCACCTACCTCGACGCCTCGCGGCTCTTCCACGGCCACGAGGTGTGCATGGAGGACACCTGGGCGCGCGGGCTGTACGTGAACCTCACCAACCCCTTCCCGCCCGACTCCAATTCGGTGCGGCAGTCCTTCCACCCCAACGCGCGCGGGCATGCGGCGTTCGCCTCCTGCCTGACCCAGCTGTACGCGGCGCCGGGACTGCGTGAGGCGTCCTGCGCGGACCCGGCGAGCACCGGGCGGCCGAAGCTGTACCCGGGCGCCTGGGACGACGCGTACCGGCCGCTGCGGAACACCGCCACCGGCAGCTGTGTGGACGCGACCGGCGGCGCCAGCAGCAACGGCACGGTGGTCGGCGGCTGGGACTGCAACGGCCAGCGCCACCAGGACTGGTGGTACGACGGCGACCAGCGGTCGGTGCACGTCGGACTGACCCAGGACCGGTGCCTGGACGTCCCGGGCGGACGGTACGAGCCGGGGGCCGGGCTGGTGCTGTGGAACTGCTCGGGCGCGGCCAACCAGCAGTTCGCCCGGCCGGCGGACGGCACGGTCCGGCCGGCCGCCGCGCAGTCGCTCTGCCTGACGCTGGACGGCCCGAAGGAGCCGTTGCGGCTGCGGGCGTGTGACGGGTCGACGGGGCAGCGGTTCGCGTAACGGCCGCTGCCGGTAGGCCGATCACGGGCGGCGGCCCGTACGGCGAAGGGCCCGTCCCGGAGCGGAGTGCTCCGGGACGGGCCCTTGCCGTGTGGCCGGGTCGGTCCGGGCCGTGGCCTACAGCGTGCCGAGCTTGAGCAGCGCCAGCAGCGCGACCAGCTGGATCGCGGAGGCGCCGAGCGCCTTCGGCCACGGCAGGTCGTGCGACTTGCTGACCATGGAGGTCAGGAGGTAGCCGGTGGCGAGCCAGGTCAGCCAGCCCAGGACCTGGACGAGCGCGGAATCGCCGCCGAGGAACATCGCGAACAGCAGCCGGGGCGCGTCCGTGATCGTCATGATCAGCATGGCCAGGCCGATGGTCGGCTGCCAGGCACCGTCGCCGCCGAGCTGACGGGCCAGGGTGTGGGTGACCGCGCCCAGGATCAGACTGCCCACGATGAACATCACGGCGGTGATCAGCACCCAGGGGATGCTGTTGGAGAGCGTGGCGTTCAGC
This sequence comes from Streptomyces sp. NPDC048196, assembly GCF_040652715.1. NCBI lineage: Bacteria > Bacillati > Actinomycetota > Actinomycetes > Kitasatosporales > Streptomycetaceae > Streptomyces > Streptomyces sp. NPDC048196. Next base: position 16,467 of record NZ_JBEZMM010000041.1, read on the forward strand.
ACGTCCTCACGGGCCTTGTCGAAGCCGAAGACCGCGAGCAGGCCGTAGACGAACGTGACGGTCAGGGCCGGGCCCCACACCTGGTGGTCCCGCATCTGCCAGAACGTCGGGTCGGGACGCAGCACGATGCCGGACAGCAGCTGCTTCCAGTGCAGCCGGGGGCCGGCCGGCGGGGCGGAGGACTGACCGGCGCGGTACGTGCCGCCGGCGGCGTACTCACCGTCGGCCGGGCCGTTGCCGTACTGATCGGGGTACCCGCCGTACGCGTCCGGGGCCTCGCCGATGCTGAACTGCCGGGTGCTGCCGGGGTTGTTGTCGCCGCCGTACGGTGCGTAGCCGGCGCCGCCGGCATCGCCGAAGTACTCGGGCTCGCCGTACTGCTGCGGCTGCCCCTGCGGTCCGCCGCCGTACTGCTGCCACTGCCCGTGCGGTGGCGGCGCGGCCTGCTGACCGTACGGCCCCTGCTGCCCGTACGGCGCCTGCTGCGCCTGCCCCTGGTGCCCCTGCTGTCCGTTCTGCGCGGGGCGGGCATCCCGTCCGCGACCCATCCTGAATCCAGCCACGCCTTCGAAAGTACCTGGTCCCCGGGGGCGGGGTGGCCGAGTGGGGAGATGGGGGTGCGTTTGGGGCTGAGCTGTGACAGTCCGCTGCGCTTGGCTGTCGGCCCACGTACCCGTCTGTCCCGCCGTGCTGGTTGCTCGCCGTTGCGCGCTTTGCGGCGCCCCGCACGTACTTGTCTGTCCCGCCGCGGGGCTTGCTCGCCGTTGCGCCTGGCGGCGGGCGTGGTGTTTTTGGGTGCGGTGACAGCCCTCCGGACGTCGTCCTCCGGTCTGTCCCCTCCCGTGGGTGGGGGAAAAGGTGAGTGGGGGTGCGCGTGATTTCTCACGTGCACCCCCACTCGGGGTTTTCTTGGGTCTTCAGGTGTGGGCTACTTCACCGGCTCGGGCTCCGGCTCGTTCGCCGTTTCCGGCTCGTCCGTCGGGTCGGTGGGGGTCTTGACGGAGTCCAGCAGGAGCTGGGCGACGTCGACGACCTGGATGGATTCCTTCGCCTTGCCGTCGTTCTTCTTGCCGTTGACCGAGTCGGTGAGCATGACCAGGCAGAAGGGGCAGGCGGTGGAGACGATGTCGGGGTTGAGGGAGAGGGCTTCGTCGACGCGTTCGTTGTTGATGCGCTTGCCGATGCGCTCTTCCATCCACATGCGGGCACCGCCGGCGCCACAGCAGAAGCCGCGCTCCTTGTGGCGGTGCATCTCCTCGTTCCGCAGGCCCGGCACCTTGGCGATGATCTCGCGCGGCGGGGTGTAGACCTTGTTGTGGCGGCCCAGGTAGCAGGGGTCGTGGTAGGTGATCAGGCCCTCGACCGGGGTGACGGGGATGAGCTTGCCCTCGTCGATGAGGTGCTGCAGCAGCTGCGTGTGGTGGATGACCTCGAACTCGCCGCCCAGCTGGGGGTACTCGTTCGCGATGGTGTTGAAGCAGTGCGGGCAGGTCGCGACGATCTTCTTCTTGGACTTCGGCTTCTTCGTCGACTCGTCCTCCGAGTCCTCGCCGAAGGCCATGTTCAGCATCTCGACGTTCTGCTGACCGAGCTGCTGGAAGAGGAACTCGTTGCCGAGGCGGCGGGCCGAGTCACCGGTGCACGCCTCGTCGCCACCCATGATCGCGAACTTCACGCCCGCGATGTGGAGGAGCTCGGCGAAGGCCTTGGTGGTCTTCTTGGCGCGGTCCTCAAGGGCTCCGGCGCAGCCGACCCAGTACAGGTAGTCGACCTCGGTGAGGTCCTCGATGTCCTTGCCGACGACCGGGACCTCGAAGTCGACCTCCTTGGTCCAGGCGAGCCGCTGCTTCTTGGCCAGGCCCCAGGGGTTGCCCTTCTTCTCCAGGTTCTTGAGCATGGTGCCGGCTTCGGAGGGGAAGCTGGACTCGATCATGACCTGGTAGCGGCGCATGTCGACGATGTGGTCGACGTGCTCGATGTCGACCGGGCACTGCTCGACGCAGGCACCGCAGGTGGTGCAGGACCACAGCACGTCCGGGTCGATGACGCCGTTCTCCTCCAGCGTCCCGATCAGCGGGCGCTCGGCCTCGGCCAGCGCCGACGCGGGCACGTCCTTGAGCTGCTCCTCGGTGGCCTGCTCGGTGCCCTCCGTGTCCTTGCCGCCGCCGGCGAGCAGGTAGGGGGCCTTGGCGTGCGAGTGGTCGCGCAGCGCCATGATCAGCAGCTTGGGGGAGAGCGGCTTGCCGGTGTTCCACGCGGGGCACTGCGACTGGCAGCGGCCGCACTCGGTGCAGGTGGAGAAGTCCAGCAGGCCCTTCCAGGAGAAGTGCTCGATCTGGGAGACGCCGAACTGGTCGTCCTCGCCCGGGTCCTCGAAGTCGATCGGCTTGCCCGCCGAGGTCATCGGCTGCAGCGCGCCCAGGGCGACGTCGCCGTCGGCCTCGCGCTTGAACCAGATGTTGGGGAAGGCGAGGAAGCGGTGCCAGGCCACACCCATGTCGGTCTTCAGGGCGACCGTGATCATCCAGATGAAGGAGGTCGCGATCTTCAGACCGGCGAAGAAGTAGGTCACGTTCTGGAGCGTGCCGACGTCCATGCCCTTGAGCCAGGCGACCACCGGGTACGAGATGAAGAACGACGCCTCGTAGGTGTCCACGTGGTGCTGGGCGCCCTCCAGGGCGTGCAGCATGAAGATGCAGACGCCGACGATGAGGATGACGGCCTCGACGAAGTACGCCTGGCCGAAGTTGGAGCCGGCGAAGCGGGACTTGCGGCCCGGCTTGTTCGGCTTGCTCAGCTGGCGGATCACGATCAGGGCGAGGATGCCGAGCGTCGTCATGGTGCCGAGGAACTCGACGAAGACGTTGTACGGCGTCCAGTCGCCGATGACCGGCAGGAGCCAGTCGGCCTTGAAGAGCTGGCCGATGGCGTTGACGATCGTCAGCAGCAGCGAGAAGAAGCCCACCGCCACGAACCAGTGCGCGACACCGACGATGCCCCAGCGGTTCATACGGGTGTGGCCGAGGAATTCCTTGACCACGGTGACCGTTCGCTGCACGGGGGCATCGGTGCGGGTGCCGGCGGGTACGGGCTGGCCGAGCCGCATCTGGCGGTAGATCTGCAGGATGGCGCGGCCGAACAGCGCGACACCGATCGCGATGAGGACCAGCGACACGATGATCGCGGCGAGTTGCATGAGGGGCTCCTCGGACCTGCGAGAGCGGAAGACGGAGGGCTCAGAGGGCCTGAGCGCCGGGACTACTAAGCAGTAACTTTTTTGATCTGACGCTGAGGTTACCCATTCTCCCCGGTGCCATGAAGGCGCCCGGCCGGTGATCTGTGTCGCGCAGGCAACCCTGCGTCGCGGGCGGACGTCCTCCGGGATGGCCGGGTGACGATAAGCGCGACATAAAAGTTGAGTGGACTCGACTCAGGTCTGTTGACAGGTTTTTCTCGGTGTTGCACTCTTGAGCCTGTTCCACTCAAGTCAGCTGGAGGAATCGAAATGGCACGTGCGGTCGGCATCGACCTGGGCACGACGAACTCCGTCGTCAGTGTTCTTGAAGGCGGTGAGCCCACCGTCATCACCAACGCCGAGGGCGCCAGGACCACGCCGTCCGTCGTCGCCTTCGCGAAGAACGGCGAGGTGCTGGTCGGCGAGGTCGCCAAGCGCCAGGCGGTCACCAACGTCGACAGGACCATCCGGTCGGTCAAGCGCCACATGGGCACCGACTGGAAGATCGGCATTGACGGCAAGGACTTCAACCCGCAGCAGATGAGCGCCTTCATCCTGCAGAAGCTCAAGCGGGATGCCGAGGCGTATCTGGGCGAGAAGGTCGTCGACGCGGTCATCACCGTTCCGGCCTACTTCAACGACTCCGAGCGCCAGGCCACCAAGGAGGCCGGTGAGATCGCGGGCCTCAACGTCCTGCGCATCGTCAACGAGCCCACCGCGGCCGCCCTGGCCTACGGCCTGGAGAAGGACGACCAGACCATTCTGGTCTTCGACCTCGGTGGCGGCACCTTCGACGTCTCGCTGCTGGAGATCGGCGACGGCGTCGTCGAGGTGAAGGCCACCAACGGTGACAACCACCTCGGTGGTGACGACTGGGACCAGCGCGTCGTCGACTACCTGGTCAAGCAGTTCCAGAACGGCCACGGCGTCGACCTGTCCAAGGACAAGATGGCGCTGCAGCGTCTGCGCGAGGCTGCCGAGAAGGCGAAGATCGAGCTGTCGTCGTCCACCGAGACGACGATCAACCTGCCCTACATCACCGCCTCGGCCGAGGGCCCGCTGCACCTGGACGAGAAGCTCACCCGCTCGCAGTTCCAGCAGCTGACCGCGGACCTCCTGGAGCGCTGCAAGACCCCGTTCCACAACGTCATCAAGGACGCCGGCATCCAGCTGGCCGAGATCGACCATGTGGTCCTGGTCGGCGGTTCGACCCGTATGCCGGCCGTCGCCGAGCTCGTCAAGGAGCTGACCGGCGGCAAGGACGCCAACAAGGGCGTCAACCCGGACGAGGTCGTGGCCATCGGCGCCACCCTGCAGGCCGGTGTCCTCAAGGGCGAGGTCAAGGACGTCCTCCTGCTGGACGTCACCCCGCTGTCCCTGGGCATCGAGACCAAGGGCGGCATCATGACCAAGCTCATCGAGCGGAACACGACGATCCCGACCAAGCGGTCCGAGATCTTCACCACCGCCGAGGACAACCAGCCGTCCGTGCAGATCCAGGTCTACCAGGGCGAGCGCGAGATCGCGGCGTACAACAAGAAGCTCGGGATGTTCGAGCTGACCGGTCTGCCGCCGGCCCCGCGTGGCGTCCCGCAGATCGAGGTCTCCTTCGACATCGACGCCAACGGCATCATGCACGTGACCGCGAAGGACCTGGGCACGGGCAAGGAGCAGAAGATGACCGTCACCGGCGGCTCCTCGCTGCCGAAGGACGAGGTCGACCGCATGCGGGAGGAGGCCGAGCGGTACGCGGACGAGGACCACAAGCGCCGCGAGGCCGCCGAGGCCCGCAACCAGGGCGAGCAGCTCGTCTACCAGACCGAGAAGTTCCTCAAGGACAACGAGGACAAGGTCCCCGGCGAGGTCAAGACCGAGGTCGAGACCGCCGTCGGTGAGCTGAAGGAGAAGCTCAAGGGCGAGGACACCGCGGAGATCCGCACCGCCACCGAGAAGGTCGCGGCGGTCTCCCAGAAGCTCGGCCAGGCCATGTACGCCGACGCCCAGGCCGCGCAGGGCGCCGAGGGTGCGCCGGCCGGTGAGCAGGCCAAGGCCGACGCCGCCGACGACGTCGTGGACGCCGAGATCGTCGACGACGAGAAGCCCAAGAAGGACGGTGCCGCGTGACGGAGGAGACCCCGGGCTTTGAAGAGAAGCCCGACGTCCCCTCTGACGCCGCAACCCCCGAAGACGCGGCGCAGGAGGCCGAGTCCGCCGACAAGGCGGGCTCGGCCCCGGCCGGGGACGTACAGGACGTAGCGCTCCAGGCGCAGCTGGACCAGGTGCGTACGGCGCTCAACGAGCGCACGGCGGACCTCCAGCGGCTCCAGGCGGAGTACCAGAACTACCGCCGTCGGGTGGAACGGGACCGGGTCGCGGTCAAGGAGATCGCGGTGGCGAACCTCCTGTCCGAGCTCCTTCCCGTGCTCGACGACGTCGGCCGGGCGCGTGAACACGGCGAGCTGGTCGGCGGCTTCAAGTCGGTCGCCGAGTCGCTGGAAACCGTGGTCGCCAAGCTCGGTCTGCAGCAGTTCGGCAAGGAGGGCGAGCCCTTCGACCCGACGATCCACGAGGCCCTGATGCACTCGTACGCGCCCGACGTCACGGAGACGACGTGCGTGGCGATTCTGCAGCCCGGGTATCGCATCGGTGAGCGAACGATCCGCCCCGCGCGGGTCGCCGTCGCCGAACCGCAGCCGGGCGCGCAGAGCGCCAAGTCCGCCTCGGACGAGGACGCCAAGGCTTCGGACGAGGAGAGCGGTGGCCCGGAAGAGGGCTGACGTGAGCACAAACAGAAGAACCGCGCGGGAGGAGGGACGTCGGGGATGAGCACCAAGGACTTCGTCGAGAAGGACTACTACAAGGTCCTCGGCGTCCCGAAGGACGCCACCGAAGCGGAGATCAAGAAGGCGTACCGCAAGCTGGCCCGGGAGAACCACCCGGACGCCAACAAGGGTGACGCCAAGGCCGAGGAGCGCTTCAAGGAGATCTCCGAGGCCAACGACGTCCTGGGGGACGCCAAGCGCCGCAAGGAGTACGACGAGGCGCGCGCGCTGTTCGGCAACGGCGGCTTCCGGCCGGGGCCGGGCGGTGGCGGCAGCTTCAACTTCGACCTGGGCGACCTGTTCGGGGGCTCGGCCGGTGGCGGCGGTGGTGCCGGCGGCTTCGGCGGCGGGCTCGGCGACGTCTTCGGCGGTCTGTTCAACCGCGGCGGCGGTGCGGGTACGCGTACCCAGCCGCGGCGCGGCCAGGACGTCGAGTCCGAGGTGACGCTGAGCTTCACCGAGGCGGTCGACGGGGCCACGGTCCCGCTGCGGATGTCCAGCCAGGCGGCCTGCAAGGCTTGTTCGGGCACCGGCGACAAAAACGGTACGCCTCGGGTCTGTCCGACCTGTGTCGGCACCGGCCAGGTCAGCCGGGGCGCGGGCGGCGGCTTCTCGCTCACCGACCCGTGCGCCGACTGCAAGGGCCGCGGCCTGATCGCGCAGGACCCGTGCGACGTCTGCAAGGGCAGCGGACGGGCCACCAGCGCGCGCACGATGCAGGTCCGCATCCCCGCGGGCGTCTCCGACGGGCAGCGGATCCGGCTGCGCGGCAAGGGCGCTCCCGGTGAACGGGGCGGCCCGGCCGGCGACCTGTACGTGGTCGTGCACGTCGGCGCCCACCCGGTCTTCGGCCGCAAGGGCGACAACCTCACCGTCACGGTGCCGGTCACCTTCCCGGAGGCGGCCCTCGGCGGCGAGGTGAAGGTGCCGACGCTGGGCGGCCCCCCGGTGACGCTGAAGGTGCCGGCCGGCACTCCCAACGGACGCACGATGCGGGCCCGGGGCAAGGGCGCGGCCCGCAAGGACGGCACCCGGGGTGATCTGCTGGTCACCATCGAGGTCGTCGTTCCCCAGGACCTCAGCGACGGCGCGAGGGAAGCGCTGGAGTCCTATCGCGAGGCGACCGCGGGGGCCGACCCGCGGGCGGAGCTGTTCCAGGCCGCGAAGGGAGCTTGAGATGGAGAGCCGGGGCGGGCAGCGTCGTAACCCGTATGAACTGACCGAAGAGTCGCCGGTGTACGTCATCTCCGTCGCGGCTCAGCTCTCCGGCCTGCATCCGCAGACCCTTCGGCAGTACGACCGGCTGGGGCTGGTCTCGCCCGACCGCACGGCCGGGCGGGGCCGCCGCTACTCCGCCCGGGACATCGAGCTGCTCCGCACGGTGCAGCAGCTGTCCCAGGACGAGGGCATCAACCTCGCCGGCATCAAGCGCATCATCGAGCTGGAGAACCAGGTCGCGGCCCTGCAGCAGCGGATCGTCGAGCTGCAGGGCGCCCTGGAGGGCGCGGCCAGCGCGATGCAGCAGCGGGAGGCCGCGGTGCACGCCTCGTATCGGCGCGATCTGGTGCCCTATCAGGACGTGCAGCAGACCAGCGCGCTGGTGGTGTGGCGGCCGAAGCGGTCCGAGTGACGGGCGCCGCGCCCGGCAGTTTCCCGGCCGAGGGCCGGGGTGGTGAGGAGCCGCCCCGGCCCTCGGCCGTGTCCGGGGTGGGCCGCACGGCGGTGCCAAGCCGGGGACGGTCCCGGCGGGACGCTCAGCAGCCGTTGTAGCCCGCCGTCGGCATCGACAGCCGGCGGTGTACCTGTGACTTCATCGCGAGCGTGTAGACCGGCTCGTCGAGGTCGGCGGTCTCCAGCCGGACGCCGGCCGCCGCGCAGCGGGCGCTGAATTCGTCGGCGCCGTCGATGGCGTTCTCCAGCGCCCGCCGATTGGGCGTCACGAAGACGTCGACCAGGCCCTTTTCGACGTCGCGCCACAGCGCGCTGTGGTCGGCGCGCAGGTGATGCAGGGTGAGCTGGCAGGTCAGGTGGTAATCACGGGCCGCCGCCCACTGTTTGCACATGTCGTGCTGGCTGCGGTCGTCGACCAGGAACGGGTCCTCGTCCAGCTCGGACAGCGGCATCAGGCAGGCGATCGCCGTCACTCGGACCGAGTTCATCGTGCCCTCCGGTGCGTGGCGACTGTGGGGGCGACGATACCCCCGAGGGCGGCCCGTGGTGGAGGGGCGGTACCGGGTGGCGAGGCGTAGCCGCAGGCGTGGCAGATCTTCCAGCCGTCCTGATTGACCGCGAGCTGGCCGCCGCAGCGCGGACAGAGCTCGGCGTGCGGGTGTGGACGGGCGGGGTGCGGACGGCGCGGAACGGTCGTCACGATGCGCAAAGCCGACGCCATGGCGCCTCCAGCTGCCTTCTTCCGGCCGGGACGACGCCGAAGTTGTCCGTCGTTGTCCGGTGCTGTTCGGTCCCCGTCGTACTTGGGTACCAGGTGGCGCGGCGACGCCGGATGCGGACGGTCCGTTTTCGGACAGGTCTGGACCAGCGGTCTCCCGGGCGCTCAGGCCCGTCCCATGGCCCTGGTCACCGCGATCTCGATCATGACCCGATCGGGGTTGGGGGCCGGCGTCCGCCCGTACCGCTCGGCATACCGCGCGACGGCGTCGGCCACCGCCTCGGCCTCGGTCCGCACCCGCGCGATGCCCTCCAGGGTCGCCCAACGGCCCCGGTCGACCTGGCACACGGCGACCCGCGCCCCGTCCGGCCCGGCGGCCAGCACGTTCTTGACCTTGGTGCTGTCCTTGCGGGTGATGACCCGCGCGATCCGCTGCCCGGCGTCGTAGGTGACCCCCACCGGAACGACGTGCGGTGTCCCGTCGGGCCGCGGCGTGGTGAGCGTCGGCATCTGGTACTCGCCCCAGAAGGCGAGGTACTCGGGACTGAGGGCGCTGAGGTCGTGGGCCATGCGGGTCAGGGTAATTGGGGGGCAGGCTGGAGGGAGGGCCGGTGCCCGAATCGGGCCGGAGTGGCCTTGAGTGGAATAGACTCAACTTATCGCACGTTGGCATAGGCAGGATGGCTCAGGGAACGTGCGCCGGTACCGGGTACGGGCATGAGTACGAGGAGGATCACAAGGCCGTGGACGCCGAGCTGACCAACAAGAGCCGGGAGGCGCTGAGCGCCGCCAATGAGCGGGCGGTCACCGCCGGGCACGCGGACATGACGTCCGCGCATCTCCTGCTCGCGCTGCTGGCCGGGCAGGACAACGAGAACATCATGGACCTGCTGGCCGCCGTGGAGGCCGACGCCGCCGCGCTGCGCAACGGTGCCGAGCGCCTGCTCTCGGGGCTGCCCAGCGCGCAGGGCTCGACGGTCGCCCCGCCGCAGCCGGACCGCGAGCTGCTGACCGCCATCGCGGACGCCACCCAGCGGGCCAGGGACCTCGGGGACGACTACGTCTCCACCGAGCACCTGCTGATCGGGATCGCCGCCAAGGGCGGGCGCACCGGCGAGCTGCTGGAGCAGCAGGGCGCCTCCGCCAAGAAGCTGCTGGCCGCGTTCGAGGCGACGCGCGGCGGGCAGCGGGTGACCAACCCCGACCCGGAGGGCACGTACAAGGCGCTGGAGAAGTTCGGTACGGACTTCACCGCGGCCGCCCGCGAGGGCAAGCTCGACCCGGTCATCGGCCGGGACCACGAGATCCGGCGGGTGGTGCAGGTGCTCTCCCGCCGGACGAAGAACAACCCGGTGCTGATCGGCGAGCCGGGTGTCGGCAAGACCGCCGTCGTCGAGGGGCTGGCGCAGCGGATCGTCAAGGGCGACGTGCCCGAGTCGCTGCGCAACAAGCGGCTGGTCGCGCTGGACCTGGGGGCGATGGTCGCGGGCGCGAAGTACCGCGGTGAGTTCGAGGAGCGCCTGAAGACCGTCCTGGCGGAGATCAAGTCCAGCGAGGGCCAGATCATCACCTTCATCGACGAGCTGCACACCGTCGTCGGCGCGGGCGCCGGCGGGGACTCGTCGATGGACGCGGGCAACATGCTCAAGCCCATGCTGGCCCGTGGTGAGCTGCGGATGGTCGGTGCGACCACGCTCGACGAGTACCGCGAGCGGATCGAGAAGGACGCCGCGCTGGAGCGGCGCTTCCAGCAGGTGCTGGTCGCCGAGCCGACCGTCGAGGACACGGTGGCGATCCTGCGCGGTCTCAAGGGCCGCTACGAGGCGCACCACAAGGTGCAGATCGCCGACTCCGCGCTGGTCGCCGCGGCCACCCTGTCCGACCGCTACATCACCTCCCGCTTCCTGCCGGACAAGGCGATCGACCTGGTCGACGAGGCCGCGTCCCGGCTCCGGATGGAGATCGACTCCTCGCCCGTGGAGATCGACGAGCTCCAACGAGCCGTCGACCGCCTCAAGATGGAGGAGCTGGCGCTGCGCAACGAGACCGACGCCGGATCCCTCGCGCGCCTGGAGAAGCTGCGCAAGGACCTCGCCGACAAGGAGGAGGAACTGCGCGGGCTGACCGCCCGGTGGGAGAAGGAGAAGCAGAGCCTCAACCGCGTCGGTGAGCTGAAGGAGAAGCTCGACGAACTGCGCGGCCAGGCCGAGCGCGCCCAGCGGGACGGCGACTTCGACACCGCCTCCAAGCTGCTCTACGGCGAGATCCCGGGCGTCGAGCGGGAGCTGGAGGAGGCCGCGGCCGCCGAGGCCGAGCAGGAGGCCGCCAAGGAATCCATGGTCAAGGAGGAGGTCGGCCCGGACGACATCGCGGACGTGGTCGGCTCCTGGACCGGCATCCCGGCCGGCCGCCTCCTGGAGGGCGAGACCCAGAAGCTGCTCCGCATGGAGGAGGAGATCGGCAAGCGGCTGATCGGCCAGAGCGAGGCCGTCCGCTCGGTGTCGGACGCGGTCCGCCGCACCCGCGCCGGGATCGCCGACCCGGACCGGCCCACCGGCTCGTTCCTCTTCCTCGGCCCGACCGGCGTCGGCAAGACCGAGCTGGCCAAGGCGCTCGCCGACTTCCTCTTCGACGACGAGCGGGCGATGGTCCGGATCGACATGTCGGAGTACGGCGAGAAGCACAGCGTCGCCCGCCTGGTCGGCGCGCCGCCCGGTTACGTGGGCTACGAGGAGGGCGGTCAGCTGACGGAGGCGGTCCGCCGCCGCCCGTACAGCGTGATCCTGCTCGACGAGGTGGAGAAGGCGCACACCGAGGTCTTCGACGTCCTGCTCCAGGTGCTCGACGACGGCCGGCTCACCGACGGCCAGGGCCGCACGGTCGACTTCCGGAACACCATCCTGATCCTCACCTCCAACCTGGGCTCCGCCTTCCTGATGGACCCGCTGCTGAAGGAGGAGGAGAAGAAGGAGAGGGTGCTGGAGACCGTCCGCGCGTCCTTCCGGCCCGAATTCCTCAACCGGCTCGACGACGTGGTGGTCTTCCACCCGCTCGGCACGGAACAGCTGCAGCGGATCGCCCGGCTCCAGCTGGACCACCTCCAGCGCCGGCTCGGCGACCGCCGGCTCACCCTGGACGTCACCGACCGCGCGCTGGACTGGCTCGCCTGGCTCGGCCACGAACCGGTCATCGACGCACCCGCGCCCGACCTGTCGTACGGTGCCCGGCCGCTGCGCCGCCTGGTGCAGACGGCCATCGGCGACCAGCTCGCCCGGGCCATCCTGGCCGGCGAGGTGCTCGACGGCGACACCGTACGGGTGGACGTGGACGGCGACGGGGAGCGGCTGACGGTGGCGGCGGCCGGGCACGCCACGGCCTGAGCCGGGGCCGGCCCGGGCGGCGGACCGCCCGCCCGGGCCGCCGGAGCCGCCGGTGGGACATCCCCTTGACCTACACGTTGCCCGCACCGGCCCCGTCCGGGCTTGCCAGGACGGGGCGGATGTGGGGGAGGATGGCAGGGACCATACGAAGGGATTTCCACGGTGAGCATCGACCCGTCCTCGATTCCGAATTTCGGGGGCCAGCCCGAACCGCAGCCGTCGGGGCCTGATGGTCCCGTCCTGCCAGACCAGGACCTGGTCAAGCAGCTCCTCGACCAGATGGAGCTGAAGTACGTAGTCGACGAGGAGGGTGACCTCGCCGCGCCGTGGGAGCAGTTCCGCACGTACTTCATGTTCCGGGGCGAGGAGGAGCAGCAGATCTTCTCCGTCCGCACGTTCTACGACCGTGTCCACGGCCTCGATGAGAAGTCGAAGCTGCTGGAGGCGATCGACGACTGGAACCGCCGGACGCTGTGGCCCAAGGCCTACACCCACACCCATGACGACGGCACGGTCCGTCTGATCGGTGAGGCATCGATGCTGATCGGCACCGGTGTTTCGCTCGAACACTTCGTGTCGAGCACGGTCAGCTGGGTTCGTGCCTCGATCGAATTCGACAAGTGGATCGTCGAGCAGCTCGGTTTGGAGGCCGAGATCGACGGCGATTCCGACGACAAGCCGGGCGAGGAGGAGGGCTGACACCCCCCTTCACCCCCGGACCCGGCTGCGCGGGCCCAGGAGCATCCGCTCCGGGGCCCGCGTCGTCGTGTCGGGGTCCTGGGTGGGGGCCTTCCCGCCGCCGGCTATCCGGCCGCCAGGGCCTTCAGCCGCCCGGCCGCCTCCTGGAGGACCTCGATGCTCTTGCAGAAGGCGAAGCGGACGAACGGGGCGCCCTCGTCCTTGTGGTCGTAGAAGACCGCGTTGGGGATGGCGACGACGCCGGCGCGCTCGGGCAGGGACCGGCAGAAGGCGAAGCCGTCGTTCTCTCCCAAGGGGCGGATGTCGGTGGTGATGAAGTACGTGCCGGTGGGACGGAAGACCTGGAAGCCGGCGTCGGCCAGGCCGGCGGCGAGCACATCGCGCTTGGCGCGCAGGTCGTCGCGCAGGCCGCTGTAGTAGCTGTCGGGCAGGGCCAGGGCCTCGGCGACGGCGTACTGGAAGGGGCCGGCGGAGACGTAGGTGAGGAACTGCTTGGCCGAGCGGACAGCGGTGATCAGCTCCGGCGCCGCGGTGACCCAGCCGACCTTCCAGCCGGTGAAGGAGAAGGTCTTGCCGGCCGAGCTGATCGTGACGGTGCGGTCGCGCATCCCGGGGAAGGACGCCAGGGGCAGGTGCTCGCCCTCGAAGACGAGGTGCTCGTAGACCTCGTCGGTGATCACGAGGAGGTTCCGCTCCACGGCCAGCTCGGCGATCGCGGAGAGCTCCTCGCGGGTCAGCACGGTGCCGGTGGGGTTGTGAGGCGTGTTGAGGAGGATGAGGCGGGTGTCGTCGGTGACCGCCTCCCGCAGCTCGTCGAGGTCGAGGCGGTACGTACCGGATTCCGGCTCGGCGCGCAGGGTCACCGGCACCCGGTGGCCGCCCGCCATGGCGATGCAGGCGGCGTAGGAGTCGTAGTACGGCTCCAGCGCGACGACCTCGTCGCCCGGTTCTAGGAGGGCGAGCAGCGCGGCCGCGATGGCTTCGGTGGCGCCGGCGGTGACCAGGACCTCGGTGTCGGGGTCGTACGAGAGGCCCAGGTGGCCGTAGAAGCGCTCCTGGTGGGCGGCGACGGCGGTGCGCAGCTCGGGGATGCCGGGGCCGGGCGGGTACTGGTTGCCGCGGCCGTCGCGCAGGGCGCGCACCGCCGCCTCCCTGACCTCTTCGGGGCCGTCGGCGTCCGGGAAGCCCTGGCCGAGGTTGAGCGAGCCGGTGCGCACGGCGAGTGCCGACATCTCGGCGAAGATCGTGGTGCCGAATTCGGCGAGGCGGCGATTGAGCAGCGGTCGGTCCATGCGCGCCATCCTGCGCCGAACCTCTGGAGTTCCTCAACTCACCTTCATGGATTGGCATCTGCGGCGGTACTCAACGCGCCATGTCTGACCAGGGGGTGAGTAGTCGTCAACTGTCGTTGTTGGTCGTTGCTGGTCGCCCTCGGACGGCCCAGGGACGGCCCGGCGAACCTGCCAGCGGGCCAGGTAGAGGGGCCCCTCTACCTCGGTAGAGCCCCCCGGTAGAGGGGGCTGACCTGCGAGGTAGAAGGGGGTAGAGGGGGTAGCGCCACCACCCCAGCAGCGCTGCTAGACCTAGCAGCGCGGGGTGCTAGGTCTAGCACCCCCGCTAGCGCCCCAAAGGGCCCGTGATCAGGCGCCTAGCGTCTAGCACCTGGTCTGGCCCGCCCCCGGAAACTGCGCTGACGCGCGAGTTGACTCATGGCCCTTCCCGCTAGCTCGGTAAGAGCTTGCCGGCCGTCTTGAGGCCGTGGTCCGCGTGTGTCCGAGGAGCGGATTTCTGCGTCATCGCGTCACGCACGTCATTTGTGGCTCTGACCTGTGGTTATGCGGTGACGCGGGCAGTTCTGGGTGTGTCACGGGGCTGTCCGGCCGCAACACGGTGCCGACCGCCCCCTCTTAAGAGCCTGCCTTGACGATGGCAGCCGGTACCGGGCCGATGGCCGGTCCCCCCTCTCCTCAGGTCCGCTACTGCCGCTACCGCCGCTACCGTGCAGGTCAGAGCCATGATCAAGGTAGCGGCAAGGCGTGCGGGTAGCGGATAGCTCCCGCTACCGGTCGCAGGGGCGCGAAGGCGCCGTGGTCTGCGTCTGTCCGAGGTGCGGATTTCTGCGTCACCGCGTCACCTGCGACACCCGGCACCTCTGACCTGCACTTTTCGGGTGACGCAGAGGTTTGGAGGTGCGTCAACGGTGACGCGGGCGTCCGTCAACGATGTCGCAGGTGACGCAGCGGTGACGCAGGATTCACCGTCTGCGTCACCGCTGTATGCGCAGGTCACAGGGCGTTTTTCATGATCAGGTGACGCGGTGACGCAGCCTTCCCCTACTTAGGAAAGAGGGGGCGTCTTTCGTAGTTGGGTGCGCCTCAAGGCTGAAGAAGGAGCCGCTTCGCGGCGCGACCATCGGGCGGCGCCGCGGCGCCGAACAGCAAGAAGAGCACCCTGCCTGGCACGGAGCGGGCGCCGGTGCTCTTCTTGCTTGTCCTACCAGGGCGATTCGTGGCCCGGCGGCCGGACGCGTTGAAAGGCTGGAAGGACCGCCCTCCGGGCGGACGACTCTCGGGGGCGCCTCAACGCTCCGGAGCGCCAGACGGACGGCGACTGCGAGTCGGGGCGGCCGGGCGAGGCTCTTAGTAGAGCTGGAGGAGGTTTCTCCTTCGTCGCGACTCAAGCGACTCAGCGCGTCTCAACGCAGGTCAGAGGATAGGCGCCTGAGACGCGCACTGCGGCTCATCGTGACTCAGGCCGTGACTCAAACCGGGCCCCGTCGTCGGCCACCATGGCTTTTCAGGAGGGCGGGGCAGCCCCGGCTGATGGAGGAAGGTGGTGGAGGTGCCGGAATCTGATGGAGAACTCCACCAGACGGTCCACCGCCCACCTCACCAGCCCTCAGCTGCATAAACGGCACCTCGGTGGACCTGGTGGACCTGATGGAGGTGACCCTCCAGCGGGATTCACAAGCCCCCCTTTCGGGTCTTGAGGCCCCTCCTCCTGCGTCTCCCGTCTGTAGAGCCGCGGTGTCTCCCACACGGAGCGGAAAGCGGTCCAGGGCGGGGGTCCGGTGGGCTGCCGGCCGCCCCGCCCGGGGAGCCTCAGAGGGCCTTCCAAGGAAGGAGCTGGACGGCGCCCCTTGGAAGGCCCTCTGCGCGTCGACAGCGGCAGGGCAGAGAAACCACCTCCCCGGCCCGGGGTGGTGTCTTCAAGGCTGCCTGAGTCGCGATGCGCGTCTCATCGCGGCTCAGGCGCGCCCCCTCTGACCTGCGGTGAGTCGCCTGAGTCGCGATGAGACGCTGTTTTCAGCATTGTGGGGCGAACTCCCGCGCCTCCTGAAAAGCCTTCCGGCATCGGGGCGGGCCGCTGTCGCCGTCCGGCCGGAACTCTCGACCGCTTGGGCGCCTGAGGGTCGCCCGCCGAAGGCGGTCCTTTCAGCTCTTTGCCCGGACCCGCACCGGACCGGTAGCGGGAGTTATCCGCTACCCGCACCCCTTGCCGCTACCTTGATCATGGCTCTGACCTGCACGGTAGCGGCGGTAGCGGCAGTAGCGGACTTCCCAGGGGAGGGGGGTTACTGCGGCAGGAAGCCAGGCTTCTCCTGTCCAAGCTGACGGAGGTGCGCAAGGTACTCCTGCGCAGAGGGCTCGGAAGCGTACCGGCGCTTCATTTCAGCAGCCAGTTCGCGGCTCGTCATGATGAGAGAGGGGACCGACTGGCGCTCCCCTTCAAGGGCGCGTTCGCCCATGATGAGCGCCTGTTCAAGGTCACCTTCGCGGGCCGCAGTGACGCCCAACGTGACACGGGCTTCCGCGTTGCGCATCGGCATCCGTTCCATGCCGTCGAAGTCCGTGCCCGCCCGGAGCACTTCCTCCGCCAGAGTCCGGGCAAGCTTGTCTTCGCCCACCAGGCGGTAGCAGTCCATCGCGTAGAAGTCGAACTTCGCCGGGTCCACAACGAAGTGGTTGTCGAGGTTCTCGGGGTGTGGCATCCCCTCCAGCAGCCGACGCCCCTTATCGAGCGCTACCTCGACCTGCCGGCGGTCGCCCAGCCGTGCCCATGCCTTGGCCTCTTGCGCGGCAAGCTGCACAGCAACGCCGTGGTGCGCCGCCAGCTCTCCCCCAGCCTGTGCCGCCGCGACAACGCCGCGGTAGTCGCCGGTAGTGAGAGCGAACCACGCGCGCATCTCGTGGGCCCATCCACCGATCTCAGCGTGTTCGGCCTCGGTCGCGAGCGAGAGTGCGGCCCGGCGCGTGGACTCAGCGGCGTGACGGTTTCCCGTGTCGTACTCGACACACCCCACCAGCAGGGCAAGCCAGCCGGAGAGCGCCAGCACCTCCCGATGCTGTGCGAGCGTGAGGCTCTTGGAATGGAGGTCCACAACGCGGCGCAGCCACTGCCGCCCCTCAAGGAGGAGCTGCTCGCTCGGCATGTACGGGTACTCAGAGCAGAGTCGATCTGCCGTCATACGCAGAGCATCGAGCGTGGCAGCATCCACATCGGAACGGCTGAGGCGGCTCACGATCTCCAGCGTTTCCATGCCGCTGGCTGCGAGGATCTCCCTGTCGCCATCCCGGCGCGCCGGAGCGGGGAACAGTGCGTGTGTCACGGTGCCGAACACGGCCGCCAGGAGCGGCCGGTAGAACTCGTTCGGGATCTGCCCGGACTCCCACCGCTTCCACTGTCGGATCATGCTCTCGTCGCCAGGGAGCTCTTCTGTGGCGTGAGCTCGGAGCGCCCTCACGGCATCTCGCTGAGACCAGTCGCGAGCCGCCCGCTCGGCCGCGATGCGTCGTGCCCATGCGGGCCTGTCGTCGCTCATGCGCCCTCCTCCGAGTACCTACCTGCTGAGTCTCGCGCGGAGACCGTGGGGACAGGCAAGGGGACAGCGAGGTGACACCGGACATGTCCCCGCCTCCCGGCAACGCCCCCTCTGTGTCACTTACGGCACACGCTCCGTTTCCCGCAAGGTGGTTGCAGATCACGCACCACTCGGGACGGAGCTGCTTTCCAGCGCTGCGACCCGTTCAGCCAACGCCTGAATCTGGGAGCGGATTTCCTTGATCTCGTCGCGCACGTCGTTGTTCGGGGCAGCACCGTCGCTGACGAAGTTGCCGAGATTCCCGGCTGAGACGATCAGCCCTTCAGCTCGGAGTGAAGCCAGCCCGTTCTGGATCGTCTGGCTTGCGAATCCGAAGCGTTCGACCAGGTCTCGCTGTGACGGCAGACGGTCGCCGGGCTTCATCTTCTTGATGTCCTCGCGGAGGGCGTCCGCGACTTGTTCCGCCTTCGGTTTG
Source organism: Streptomyces sp. NPDC048196 (assembly GCF_040652715.1). Taxonomy (NCBI): domain Bacteria; kingdom Bacillati; phylum Actinomycetota; class Actinomycetes; order Kitasatosporales; family Streptomycetaceae; genus Streptomyces; species Streptomyces sp. NPDC048196. The sequence goes on from NZ_JBEZMM010000041.1 coordinate 34,289, forward strand.
GGCCCGCCTGTGACAGTCATGCCCTGAGGTTACCCACCAGAGCGGACTAGCGCACACCACCGCACGGGGGTTGTGCACCACAGCGGACTAGTGCAAGCTAGTCGACGAGCGGGCCGCCCGATCCGGGGCGTGATTCCGCGTAGAAAAGCCCTGGTCAAAGCTGGGGCGCCACCAGGGAGCGGCCACCCACCGCCAAGCAGACAGCCGCTCCCCGACCCACGAAGGGGCACTTCCATGATGCCTGGAATCGTCAGCGACCGGCTCACCGCTGGTCAGGTCGTCGACAACCTTGACGTGTTCGGTGAGCCCGAGACGGGTGCACCGACGCGCGTCACGCTGCAGTTCCGAACCTGCCTCTCGTTCGGTGAGCTGCTTGCCCTGCTGGTGTTCACCCCGGGGCTGAACCTGCTGTGGGAGGAACTGGACGACGATGACGCGGTCCGCTGGGCGGTGCACTTCGCTGCGCTGACCGCCGACGTGATGGACCTGTACTACCTGGCTGCGTACGCCACGGCCCTCTACCAGGGGGCTGAGGTGGTGGAGACGGGGCGTGTGTACCCGACCGTGGACGGCGAGTACCTGACCGCGGTCGGCCGCGCCGTGACGCGGGTCTTCGGGGTGGCGGCATGACCGTCATCGCTCCCGAACGCAAGTGGACCCGTGCCGCCGACGGCCGGCAGATGACCGTCACCTTCGCCGGGGAGGTGCCTGCCGAGCCCGGAGCTCAGCCGCAACCGTTGCGGGCGCCGGACACCCCCCTGGGCAAGGCTCGGCTGCGGCGTGGCTGGTCGCGTGAACGGACTGTGCGGGCGCTGATGGCGCTTGCGGACCGCTGGGGCTGGCAGGTCGCCACCGAGAACTCGCTGAAGGTGCAGTTGCACCGCTGGGAGCACCAGCAGGGCAGGCCCAGCGAGACGTACCGGGTCCTGCTGTGCGCTCTGTTCCAGTCGTCGCCTGACGCCCTGGGATTCACCGGTCCTGCCCGGCAGGCCAGCCCCTCCGCCCTGCGGGACCGGGTGGAGTCGCTGGAAGCCCTGGTCCTGCAACTGACGGACGCGCTCGCCCAGGTGCGGGAGGTGGCCTCATGAGCACCCCCACACGGCAGGTGCGAGCCCTGTTCGCCCACGTGCCCGCTGCCCCGCACGGCGCGCTCCCGAGGCGCCGTGCGGGCGCCACGGGGGTGCTGTCGGTACCCGTGGCGGGCATGGAGCTGTGCCGGGAGGAGACCGCAGCAGCACTGTTCGAGGTCTACAGCGACGAATACGGCGTGCCCGGCATGACCACGGACACCCTGTACGACCTGCTGGGCGCGGCCGTGTTCGAGCTGGGCCCGGCCGGTCTGCTGGAGGTCACTGAAACGTTCTCAGAACTGGAGGCGGCCGAGTTTCCCGAGGTGGGCACCTGCCGCTGGTACGCCTACCGACTGGCCGTGTCGTTCTGGTACGAGGGGGCGCGGTCGCGTCCTATGACCGCCGGTGAAGCCGCCGCCGCCCTCTACCTGTCCGACCATGCCCGCCACGCGGGCACCCACGGCACTGACCCGCGCCATCTGGCCCGGCACGTCCGTCAGGGTGCCGGACGGGTGCCCACGGCCGCGCTGCTGCGTCTCGGGTCGGCTGTGGGCGCGGACCTAGCCCGCGTCCCCGACCCGCGGGGCGACGGCGGATGGCTCTATCGGCGCCTGATGCCCGACCGGCAACGCGCCCGCCGCTGCTTCGACCTCATCCGCAGCAACATCCCCGTATCCCTGCCGCTCATCGTTCGGACCGATGACGGCGACTACCTGACCGGCGCCACCCCGCCGCCGGGGCCCGGCAACCGGTGGGCCCGCCCGCTGAAGGCGCAGTGGTGAGCGCCATCGGCCCGATCGACCGGACGTCGCTGCGGCCAATCGACCCGATGAACAGCCGGGTCGACACCGCCGATGCCCACCCGATTTCCGCGCCGATCCGCGGGGGGCATTTGGTTCGCGACCTGCGGCCCTTGGCCCGACTCGACGCCGCCGGCCGGAGGGCTCTGACCGGCGTGACGACCCGCGTCACACCCGGCGTCACACCCAATCCACCGACCCGATCGACGCGCGTTCGGCCCCTGCCGTGCTGGCCGACCCGATCGGTGAACGGTCTACCCCTGGCTTGCGCGAATCGACCCGCACGGCGCCGTGCGGCGGTCGAACGATCGCCCCGACTGTTGCGCGGTGCCCGCGTGAACACCCATGAACGGCCTAGCGAACGGAATAGCCCAAGCCATGAACGCGGTGACGGCGCCGTGAACACGGTGAACGGCCCCGTGAACGAATCAACCCGCCCCATGAACACGGTGAACAGCGCCGTGAACGCCACTCCCAACACACCGGACCACGGACACGAGGAGTCGCCACACCATGGCCACTGAAGCCACCGACGCGCGCGCCGTTCTGCGTGGCGGTCTCCCGGACCGCTACCTCACCCCTGAAGACCTGGTCACCATGTTCAGCCTGCCGAGCGTCGAAACGGTCTACCAGTGGCGCCGCAAGCGCACTGGCCCGCCCGCCTTCCGCGTCGGCAAGCACCTCCGCTTCGACCCGGCCGCCGTCCACGCCTGGGTCGCCCAGCAGGCCACCCTCACCGACGCAGCCTGAACCGCGCGGCGCGCGGCAACCGCGCGGCTCCAACCGCGCGCCGCGCGGCAGGGAGGACACCCCACCCGGATCAGGGAGGGAGGGAGAACTCCCTAACCGCCTCCCTGCCCCGCCTCCCTCTGCCTGACCAGGCCAAACAGCCCCACAGGGAGGCAGGGAGGCGCATCTCAGCACCCCCGAAAACCACCCCAAGAAGCCTCTTTCGGCCCCTGCCTCCGCCTCCCTCCCCGGGCGGCAACCCGGGCCCTACCACCCACCACCACGAAGGACCCCCACCACATGGCAGGCCACATTCAAGACCGCTGGTACAAGACCGAAACTGACGCCGACGGCAAGACCTGCCGGATCAAGACCGACCGGTACGGCACGGGCATGCGCTACCGGGCCCGCTACGTCGGCCCCGACGGAACCGAGAAGTCCAAGAGCTTCCCTGACAGGCAGAAGCGTCTCGCCGAGAAGTGGCTCAGTGCTATCGAGACGGACATGACGCGCGGTCAGTACACCGACCCGAAGTCCATGCAGATCACGTTCCGGCAGTACGCCGAGAAGTGGTTGGACAGCAAGACCTCCAGCCCGATGAGTCGGAAGGAACTCGGCCGGCGCCTGCGGCTGCATGCGTACCCGGTGCTTGGCTCGCGACCGATCGGAACCTTCCGGCCGGAGCACATCAGGGACCTGGTCTCAGCCCTGGAAGGGAAGCCCAACGTAGGTCCCTCCTATGCTCGGAACATCTTCGCGGACGTTCAGTCGGTTCTGTCCGCTGCTGTCGACGACACGCTGCTGTCCCGTAACCCGTGCAGTGCACGCACCGTCCGGCGGCCCAAGCCTGCGCCGCGCCTCGTCGTTCCGTGGGCGCCCACTCAGGTGTTCGGCGTTCGATCGGCTCTTCCGGAGCGGTATCAAACGATGGTCGATGTTGGTGCCGGATGCGGTCCGCGTCAGGGCGAGATCTTCGGGTTGGCAGAGGATGCCATCGATTTCGGCGGGCGCACGCTCCGCGTAGTTCGGCAGATCAAGCACGTGGAAGGGCACCCGGTGTTCGCTCTCCCCAAGGGCGGCAAGACGCGGGAGGCGCCGTTGCCTGACTACGTGGCGGAGTCTCTCCGGGCGCATATGGACGCCTTCAAGCCCGAGGAGATCACACTGCCCTGGGAGACGCCGGAAGGTCCGCTGGTGTCCTTCCGGCTGATCTTTACCGCTGAGCAAGGCGGCATGGTGTGGAGGAGCAACTTCAACGGCAAGGAGTGGAAGCCCGCTCTCGCGGCCGCTGGGCTCATCCCGGAAGCGGACGATGACGGCAAGTACGAATCGGCGCGCGAGCACGGCATGCACGCCCTCCGGCACTTCTACGCATCCGCGCTGCTGGACGCGGGCGAGAACATCAAGGCCGTCAGCGAGTACATGGGGCATGCTGATCCCGCCCTGACGCTGCGGGTGTACGCCCACCTGATGCCCGACAGCCGCGAGCGTGCCCGCCGGGCCATCGACACCGTGTTTCAGCGTCTCTCCCACGAAGATCACGGCCCACAGACGGCCCCGTGAGGCACGGACGGCCCGTGAACTGCCCTTATGCGCAGGTCAGGGGCCGTCTCGCCTGAGGAACCCTCAGAAGTTCCTCAACTGTGCTTTGAGACGCGGAGGGCGAGGGCATCAGCCCCAGCACACAAGGACGGAAGCGGTCGCCGACGCGGCGGCCGGCGGCCCGGGAGGGGCCGTGACGGCGCACCGGGCGCCGGACGGAGCGATGCGCCCCCACTGCCTGAAGGGCGGGGGAGGTGCCCCACGCTTCGGGGGGAGCGAAAGGAGTGTGAGGCAGATGATGGGGCTCGTATTCTTCGGGCTGGTCTGTGCGGTGGTGCTCGGGGTCGTGGCCCTGGCCGTGCGGAACGGGGGCGGCACACGCGGCGGGAGCTCGGCCGGCGCCAGCTGGTGGGCGGGTGGCGACTCGGGGTCGGGCGGCCACCACGGCGGGCACCACGGTGGTGGCCACGGCGGCGGGCACCACGGCGGGCACTCGTGCGGCGGCGGCGGTGGTGGCTGCGGCGGTGGCGGGGGCTGCGGCGGAGGGTCCTGAACCGTACACATGCGGGTGGCCCATGCCCTTCCGCATATGCGCCCGGCGGGCCGGGAAACGAGCACCAACGCCCGCTGGGCGCAAGGTAGTTGAACAGATGAACTGCTAGGCCCTCTAGGGGATGGAAACCCCCAGGAGATGGGTAAAACTGCTGTGGGTGACCCGGCATTCATGATTCCCTCTTCATAGAGAATCCCCCACGTTCTCCGATTCCCACGTGGGCACGAGCCGGCAGGCAGACGTACATTCCTGATCCTTCACGGGCGGGCCGGCCCACCATTCCACTGCGTGCTTGCGGAGCCGACCCATGCTCACCACTTTGAAGACGGCGTACACCGATACCCGTGCATCCGATCTGGCCTGGGCGCTGGGCAGGGAACCCCTGCCGGCCCTGGCCGTGCTCGACCTCCAACACCACGACGTACAGGTCCAGTTGAGGCTGCTCGGCGCCTCCCACCAGGTCATCCTCGAAGAGGAGCGCGGGACGTGCTCCGAGACCGTCGCCTGCATGCCGGGCAGCAGCACCCCGCTGCCGCTCGGCGTGGCCAAGCGCCTGGGGGACTGGGAGTACGAGTTCGCCGCGCATGTGGAGACCCTGTCGCGCGGTTCGTTCGCCGGGCGCGCGCAGGAGTTGCTCGCGCTGGTCGCCGAGCATCCGTACGGGCTCGCCGGGACGTTCCCCGGTTCGCCGCACGCCTTCACGGCGCTGCTGGCGCAGTGCCAGCGGGACCAGGTGCGCTGGCGGACCTGGCACGCGTATCCGCAGGAGGGTCGTTTGGTGGCCACCCGGACCCGGGTGGGCGTACGCGCAGCGGTCGCGGCTGTCTAGAGGCGCCTCCCAACTGCGGTGCACGCCCGGCGGAGGGAGAGGCGGCGGGGCGCGCGCGGTGTTGCGTACGCGGGCGCGCAACGTTCGCCGTCCGCCGCGGACTTGCGCTCCGGCATCGCTCAACTGACGCGTGTAGCCCGCAGAGTGCACTCGTGTGGGTGACCAAGAGGCACGGAATCGTCACGTAGCGTTCACGCATGATCGACCCGCCAGAGTCCGCTCTCACCGGCACCCTGGAGCCGCCGGAGGCCATGGCATCGGCGCGGCTGCCCGTCCCGGCCGGGCTCGGCCGGCTGCTCGTGCTCTGCGTGGTCTTCGTCTGCGCCGCCTGCGGACTGGTCTACGAACTCGAACTCGTCGCGCTGGCCACGTACTTGGTGGGCGACTCGGTCACCCAGGCGTCGGTCGTGCTGTCCGTCATGGTCTTCGCGATGGGCGTCGGCGCGCTGCTCGCCAAGCGGCTGCGGTGCCGGGCGGCGGTCGGCTTCGGCGTGGTCGAGGCCGGTCTCGCCCTGGTCGGCGGCAGCTCCGCGATGGCGCTCTACGCCTGCTTCGCCTGGTTCGCCCAGTCCCGCTCCGTGCTGGTCGCCTTCTCCCTGGTCATCGGCGTCCTGATCGGCGCCGAGGTGCCGCTGCTGATGACCCTGATCCAGCGGGTGCGGCGCCAGGACGCCGGCGGGGCGGTCGCCGACCTGTTCGCCGCGGACTACGTCGGCGCGCTCGTCGGCGGCCTGGCCTTTCCCTTCCTGCTGCTGCCCAGCCTCGGCCAACTGACCGGCGCGCTGGTCACCGGCACCGTCAACGACGTGGCCGGCGGCGCCCTGGTGCTCTGGCTGTTCCGCCGCGACCTGACCGCCCGCGCCCGCTGGACCCTGCTCGTGGTGAACGTCCTCGTGCTGGCGCTGCTCGCCGCCGGCGTGCTGCTGGCCGCGCCCTTCGAAGGTGCCGCGCGCCGGGCGGTGTACGGCTCGGCGGCCCGGGTCGCGGTGCAGACCGGCGTCCAGGAGGTGGTGCTGACCGGCGGGACGGGAACCGGTGCGGGACGGGCGAGGAAAGGTTCCGGCCGGCCGCTGGAGCTCTATCTCGACGGCCGGCTGCGGGTCAGCGCGGACACCGAATTCCGCTACCACGAAGCGCTGGTGCACCCGGCGATGGCCGCCGGGCCGCACGCCCGGGTCCTGGTCCTCGGCGGCGGCGACGGGCTCGCCGTACGCGAGATCCTCCGCTACCGCGCGGTCCGCTCGGTGACCGTCGTCGAGCTCGACCCCGGCGTCCTCCGGCTGGCCCGTACGGACCCCGGCCTGACCCGCCTGAACGGACACTCGCTCGGCGACCCCCGGGTCCACGTCGTCACCGCCGACGCCTTCGACTGGCTGCGCGACCGGCACGCCCCCGGCCACCGCACGGCGCCGTACGACGTCATCGTCTCCGACCTCCCCGACCCCGGCATCACCGCCAGCACCAAGCTGTACTCCCAGGAGTTCTACGGTCTGGCCGCGCGGCTGCTGGCCGACCGCGGACGCCTGGTGGTGCACGCCGGACCGCCGGTCGCCCGGGCCCGGGCGTACTGGACGGTGGACGCGACGGTCCGCTCGGTGGGGCTGGCCACCGACCCGTACCGCATGCCCGGCCGTCCCGCGTCCTTCTTCGGCCCGGACCGCTCGCCCGACCCCGCCCCGCGCCCGACCGGCGAACCGCTCACCGCCGGACCGACCCTCGGCTACTGGGGCTTCGTGCTCGCCGCCCGGCAGCGCCCCCGCTTCGGTCCGGCGCCCGACGCACCCCCGCCACCGGTGACCCGCGAGGCGCTCCGGGCCGCCCGGCACGGCGACCTCCGCGACCGCATCCCCGGCCTGCCGGCCTCCACGCTGATGCGTCCGCGCTACCAGGACTGAGCACCCGGACCGAGCCGTTCCGCGACCCGCGGCAGGGTACGCGCGGCGGCCTCGATCCGCGCCGGAGTGCAGAAAGTTGTGCGTGGGCGGGCACGGTTCCGGGGGCGCTGGGTAGGCTCCGTTGTCATGGAGCATGAGGTGTACGTTCCGTTTCCCGTCCGGACCGTGCGGCAGGCGCTCACCGAACCGGAGCGGGTGGCGCGCTGTGTCCCCGGAGTCCAGCTCGACGCCGATGCCGCCCCGCACCGCCCCGAGGGCAGGCTGCGGCTGCGCGTCGGAAGCTCCACCATCACCTACCGCGGCAGTCTCACGGTCGGCGAACCGGCGGACGGCGGCCCCGGCGACGACGGCACCGCCGAACTGACCGTCGAGGCGAAGGGCACCGAATCCGTGGGCGACGGGGCGGTCGCGCTCACCCTGACCGTACGGCTGTCCCCGGCCACCGAGCCCGGCCCCGGCACCACCCTGGCCTGCGCCGGCACCGTCCACAGCGACGGCCGGCTGGCCGAGGCCACCGACCGGTCCGCCGAGGCCGCCGGGCGCCGGCTGCTGGACCGGTTCGCCGAGAACCTCGCCGACGACCTGCGGCAGCGCCCGGTGGCCGAAGGCCCCGCCCGGACCGGCGTCTTCGACGCCGAGGTGCCGCCGCCCGCCCTGGACCCGCTCAGCGACGAGGACGCCATCGAGGAGGCCGACCTGGCCGACGCGGGCGACGCCGCCGAGGAGCCCGGGTTCGCCTACGACGACGACCTGGACGAGGTCGCCCCGGCCGAGGCCGCGCACGCCCGCCGCACGATGATCGGGCGCAGCGCCGAGGAGGTCGACCACGCCCCGCCGCGCGGCCGGTACGCGCCGGTGCCCGCCCCCGAGCCCAACGCCACCTCGCTGACCCTGCGCTGGGCGGCGCCGGCCGCTGCGGTGGTGCTGGCGTCCGCCGTGGTCGTCGGCCGGGTGCTGCGCCGCCGCCGCTGACCGCGACCCCCGGCGACTTCCCCCGGCGCGGCCCGGCGCACCGCTAGGGTCGGGCCCCGTGAGTACCGACACCACCACGCAGGGCGGCGCGCCGGACGGGGTACGGCTGGCCGCCGGAGACACCGAAGTGACCGTCCGGCCGGACCACGGCTGCCGGATCGAAAGCCTCCGGGTCGGCGGTACGGAACTGCTGCGGCAGGGCGACAAGTACGGCTGTTTCCCGATGGTTCCGTGGTGCGGCCGGCTCGCGCACGGCGAGTTCCGCAACGGCGGCGAGCTGCACCGCATGCCGCTGAACGCCCCGCCGCACGCGATCCACGGCACCGGCCGCGACCTCCGCTGGCACACCGCCCGCACCGGCCCGACGGAAGCGGTCTTCACCTACGACCTCACCGACCCGGCGGCGCCTTGGCCGTACCCGGGGCGGGTCACCCAGCTCGTCCAGCTCGGCGCGGACGGCACCTCGCTGACCCTCACCATGGGCGTCGAGGCGACCGGCGACTCCTTCCCGGCCCAGGCCGGCTGGCACCCGTGGTTCCGGCGGAACCTCGGCGAGGGGGCGGACGTACACCTCGACTTCCTGCCCGAGTGGCAGGAGGAGCGGGGCCCCGACCACCTCCCGACCGGCCGCCGGATCACCCCGCGGCCCGGCCCCTGGGACGACTGCTTCGGCGTGCCGCGCGGGGTGGCCGCCACCCTCACCTGGCCGGGCCGGCTGGAACTGAAGGTCACCAGCCGCGCCGAGTGGGTGGTGGTCTACGACGAGCAGGAGGCCGCGGTCTGCGTCGAACCGCAGACCGGCCCGCCCAACGGTCTCAACACCCTGCCGCGCCTGGTCACCCCCATCGACCCGCTGGAGATCTCGATGACCTGGAGCTGGCGGAGCCTGTCCGGGGACACCGCATAAGCTCGGGACCATGAGTGACGACGTGCGCGGCGAGCTGCTGCAGCAGATCAAGGACAAGGCCGTGGTGCACGGCAAGGTGACGCTTTCCTCCGGCAAGGAGGCCGACTACTACATCGACCTGCGCCGGATCACCCTGGACGGCGAGGCCGCCCCGCTGGTGGGGCAGCTGATGCTGGACATCACCGCCGACCTGGACTACGACGCGGTAGGCGGGCTGACGCTGGGCGCCGACCCGGTGGCGACCTCGATGCTGCACGCCTCCGCCGCCCGCGGCCGGCGGCTGGACTCCTTCGTCGTCCGCAAGGCCCAGAAGGCGCACGGCATGCAGCGCCGCATCGAGGGCCCGGACATCACCGGCCGCCGGGTCCTGGTCGTCGAGGACACCTCCACCACCGGCGGCTCCCCGCTGACCGCCGTCGAGGCGGCCCGCGAGGCGGGCGCCGAGGTCGTCGCGGTGGCCACCATCGTCGACCGCGGCGCCGCGTCCGCGATCGCCGACGCCGGACTGCCCTATATCACGGGCTTCCAGCTCGCCGACCTCGGCCTTGCCTGAGGATCGCCCGGCACCCGGCGCTGACGCGGACGTACCGCGCTGACCTGGGGATTCGCGGAGGGGTGGACGGTTTCACGTGAAACCGACCACCCCTTTCGCGTGGTGGCCGGATGGGGGAGGTGGAGCAATCCACGGAGTCTGGGAAGATGTGCTCGGCAACGTCGCCGTCCCAGGTCAGGGCCAAGAACGCACACCCGCACATACAAGGAGCGGACAGATGCCCATCGCAACCCCCGAGGTCTACAACGAGATGCTGGACCGGGCGAAGGCAGGCAAGTTCGCCTACCCGGCCATCAACGTCACGTCGACGCAGACGCTGCACGCCGCACTGCGAGGGTTCGCCGAGGCCGAGAGCGACGGCATCATCCAGATCTCCACCGGTGGTGCGGAGTTCCTGGGTGGTCAGCACAACAAGGACATGGTGACCGGCGCGGTCGCGCTCGCCGAGTTCGCGCACGTCGTGGCCGACAAGTACGGCATCACCGTCGCGCTGCACACCGACCACTGCCCCAAGGACAAGCTCGACGGCTATGTCCGCCCGCTGCTCGACATCTCCGCCGAGCGCGTCGCCAAGGGCCAGAACCCGCTGTTCCAGTCGCACATGTGGGACGGCTCGGCCGAGACCCTCGCCGACAACCTGGCCATCGGCCAGGAGCTGCTCGCCAAGGCCGCCGCCGCCAAGATCATTCTTGAGGTCGAGATCACCCCGACCGGCGGCGAGGAGGACGGCGTCACCCACGAGATCAACGACGAGCTCTACACCACGGTCGACGACGCGCTGCGCACCGCCGAGGCGCTGGGCCTGGGCGAGAAGGGCCGCTACCTGCTCGCCGCCTCCTTCGGCAACGTCCACGGCGTCTACAAGCCGGGCAACGTCGTGCTCCGCCCCGAGCTCCTCAAGGACCTCCAGGAGGGCGTCGGCGCCAAGTACGGCAAGGCCGCCCCGTTCGACTTCGTCTTCCACGGCGGCTCCGGCTCCACCGAGCAGGAGATCGCCACCGCGCTGGAGAACGGCGTGGTCAAGATGAACCTCGACACGGACACGCAGTACGCGTTCTCCCGTCCGATCGCGGACCACATGTTCCGCAACTACGACGGTGTGCTGAAGGTCGACGGCGAGGTCGGCAACAAGAAGACCTACGACCCGCGCAGCTGGGGCAAGCTGGCCGAGGCCGGCATGGCCAAGCGGGTCACGGAGGCTTGCGCGAACCTTCGCTCCACCGGCACCAAGATTAAGTAGCCGTACGTTTTTGACCGTCCCGCCGTGGTGGTTTCTCGCCGTGGCGCTTTGCGGCGCCTCGCACGTAGCCGTCTGCGGCGCCGCGGGGCGTCTCGCCGTGGCGCCTGCGGCGGGCGGGTGATTGTCGGGTGCGGTGACGGACCTCCGGGGCCTTGTTCGTGGACTGCTGTCGCTTTACGTCCACGAACAAGGCCCCTCCGGTCCGTCCCCTCCCGTTGGTGGGTGGAAAACGGTGTGTGGGGGCGGGCGTCTTCGGGCGTCCGCCCCTTCGTCGTGCGAGGGGCCCGGTTGGCGGGCAGGCTCGGGCTATGGGTGATGTGGGGCTGAGGTCCTCGCAGGGGCGGTGGGTCTTGCTGACCGCCGTGCTGGGGTCCGGGATGGCGATGCTGGACAGCACCGTCGTCAATGTCGCGCTGCCGCGGATCGGGCAGGACCTGCATGCGGATCTGGCGGTGCTGCAGTGGACGGTGACCGCCTATTTGCTCACCCTCTCCGCGCTGATCCTGCTGGGCGGGGCGCTGGGGGACCGGTACGGGCGACGGCGGGTCTTCGTCATCGGGGTGGTCTGGTTCGCCACGGCCTCGCTGTTGTGCGGGCTGGCGCCGCAGGCCGGGGTGCTGATCGCGGCCCGGGCGTTGCAGGGGGTCGGCGGGGCGCTGCTCACGCCCGGTTCGCTCGCCCTGATCCAGGCGGTCTTCCGGCCGGGCGACCGGGCCCGGGCGGTCGGTGCCTGGTCGGGGCTGGGCGGGGTGGCCGCGGCGATCGGCCCGTTCGTGGGCGGCTGGCTGGTGGACGGGCCCGGCTGGCGCTGGGTGTTCTTCGTGAACGTACCGCTGGCGCTGGTGTGCGTACCGGTGGCGCTGCGGCACGTCCCCGAGACCCGGGAGCGGGACGCGGAGGCGCGCCGCGGGTTCGACGTGGCGGGCGCGGTGCTGGGCGCGCTGGCGCTGGCCGGGGTGACGTACGCGCTGATCGCCGCGCCCGGCCGGGGTGTCTCGCCCGGGGTGGTCGTCCCTGCGGTGGCGGGTGTGCTGCTCGGGGTGGCCTTCGTCCGCGTCGAGGGGCGCCGGGCGGACCCGATGCTGCCGCCCTCGATCTTCCGCATCCGCCTGTTCTCCGCGATCAACGTGGTGACGGTGTGCGTCTACGCGGCGTTCAGCGGCTTCTTCTTCCTGGCCGTCCTCCAGCTCCAGGTCGTCGTGGGCTACTCGGCCCTCCAGGCCGGTGTCGCGCTGCTGCCGACCACGGTGCTGATGCTCCTGCTGTCCGCCCGCTCCGGTGAACTCGGCCAGCGCATCGGGCCACGGATGCCGCTCACCGTCGGGCCGGTGCTGTGTGCCGCCGGGATGCTGCTGATGGTCCGGGTGGGCCCGGGTGCCTCCTATCCGGCCGATGTGCTGCCCGCGCTGGTGGTGCTGGGCATGGGAATGGTGACGCTGGTGGCGCCGCTCACCGCGACCGTGCTGGCCTCGGTGGACGTGGACCGGGCCGGTCTGGCCAGCGGCATCAACAACGCGGCGGCCCGGGCCGCGGGCCTGGTCGCGGTGGCCGCCCTGCCCCTCCTGGCGGGCATGGGCCCCGAGGCGTACCGCTCGGCCGACGAATTCGCCGCCACCTTCCGCCGCGCCATGCCCCTGTGCGCCGCCGTCCTCCTGGCCGGCGCCCTGATCGCCTGGCTGACGGTGCGGCCGGCGCCCCGCCCTCCGACCCCACCCGCCAAGGAACGCTGCCACCCCGAATGCGCCTACCACTGCGGAGTGGCCTCCCCACCTTTGGACCCCGGCGACGAATCACACCGGCCCCCACCCACCTTCCCTTCTCCCCCAACGGGAGGGGACGGGCCGGAGGGACCGGTGTTTGGGAGGTAAAGCGACAGCAGTCCCAAACACCGGCCCCTCCGGCCCGTCACCGCACCCGATACCCACCCAGCCCGCCGCAGGCGCAACGGCGACCAAGCCCCGCGGCGCCGCAGACAGCCACGCGCGGGGCGCCGCAGAGCGCGCAACGGCGAGACGCCCCGCGGCGCCGCAGACAGCCACGCGCGGGGCGCCGCAAAGCGCCACGGCGAGCAACGACCACGGCGCTGCAGCCGAGTACGTGGGTTGAGGGAGACTAAGGGCATGCCCATTCACGAAAACCTGCTGGGGGGACCGCCCCCCACTCACCTCCCCGACGACCCCGGGCCCCGCGAGGCGCTCGCGGCCGGTACCGCGCCGGCCGATGTCGCCGCGAAGTACCCGACGTCCTCCCTCGCCTGGGCGCAGCTCGCGGACGACGCGTTCGAGGGCGGCCGGGTCGTCGAGTCGTACGCGTACGCCCGCACCGGCTACCACCGCGGTCTGGACGCGCTGCGCCGGGCCGGCTGGAAGGGCCACGGCCCGGTGCCGTTCGAGCACGAGCCCAACCGCGGCTTCCTGCGGGCGCTGCACGCCCTCGCCCGGGCCGCCGGGGCGATCGGCGAGCAGGAGGAGTACGAGCGCTGCACGCAGTTCCTGAAGGACTCCTCGCCGACGGCCGCCCAGACCCTGGGCTGACCGCGCCGCGACGCCGCGCCCGCTGGCCCGCCTGGCCCTCTGACCAGGCGGGCCTTGCACATGCCGGGGACCATTGCGGAAGATGCCCGGTGGGGACCGGGGCCCCCGTGCCGGAATCGGCAGGGGCGGACCGCTACCCGGAGTACGTTTCGAGGAGACAGCGATGTCCCACGAGGTAACCGGCGGGGCTCAGGAGCCTGAGACCCCGAACCTCGACTTCGCAGGTACCACCCCGTACGAGGACTACGTCCAGGCGGACGTCCTCACCCATCTCCAGCACCCGCTCTCCGACGACCCCGGCGAGATGGTCTTCCTGGTCACCACCCAGGTCATGGAGCTGTGGTTCACCGTCATCGTCCACGAGTGGCAGACCGCCGCCGAGGCGCTGCGCCGTGACGACCTGCCGGCGGCCATCGACGCGCTGCGGCGCTCCGCGTACGAGCTGGAGGCACTGAACGCCGCGTGGAAGCCGCTGGCCAAGCTGACCCCGGCCCAGTTCAACGCCTACCGCAGTGCGCTGGGCGAGGGTTCCGGTTTCCAGTCGGCGATGTACCGGCGGCTGGAGTTCCTGCTCGGTGAGAAGTCCGCGTCGATGCTGGTGCCGCACCGCGGCGCCCCCCGCGCGCACGCCGAGCTGGAGAAGGCGCTGCACGAGCCGAGCCTGTGGGACGAGGTGCTGCGGCTGCTGGCCCGCCGCGGCCACCCGCTCCCGGCGGCCGTCACGGAGCGGGACCCGGCCCAGCGCTACGAGCCGGACCCGGCCGTGGAGGCCGCCTGGGCGGAGATCTACGCGGGGGACCAGGAGTCCGAGCTGGTCCGGCTGGGCGAGGCGCTGACCGAGGTGGCCGAGCTGGTCTGGCGATGGCGCAACGACCATCTGGTCGCGACCCGGCGGGCGATGGGGGCGAAAATGGGTACCGGTGGTTCCGCGGGCGTCGCCTGGCTGGAGAAGCGGGCCCGCAAGAACGTGTTCCCCGAGCTGTGGACGGCGCGCAGCCATGTCTGAGACCCCCGAGACCCCCACGCCTCCCGCGTCCGGGAGCGAACTCGCCATACGTGCAACGGAGTTGGACGCCGCCGATCCGCTGGCCGCGGTCCGGGAGCGGTTCGTCCTCGACGACACCGTCTATCTGGACGGCAATTCCCTCGGCGCGCTGCCCCGCACGGTGCCCGGCCGGATCGCCGACGTCATCGCCCGAGAGTGGGGCGAGCTGCGGATCCGTTCGTGGACCGAATCCGGCTGGTGGACCGCGCCCGAGCGGATCGGCGACAAGATCGCGCCGCTGATCGGGGCCGGCCCGGGCCGGGTGGTGGTCGGCGACTCGACCAGCGTGAACATCTTCAAGGCCGTGGTCGGCGGCGTCCGGATGGCCGGGAGGGGCTGTACGGAGATCCTCGTCGACGCCACGACCTTTCCGACCGACGGCTACATCGCCCGGTCGGCGGCGCGGATGACCGGGCTCGCGGTGCGGCCGGTGGAGCCGGCCCGGATCGCCGACGAGGTCACCGAACGCACCGCGGTCGCGCTGGTCAACCACGTCGACTACCGCACCGGGCGGCTCAACGACCTGCCGTCCATCACCACCGCGCTGCACTCCGCGGGCGCGCTGGCCATCTGGGACCTGTGCCACAGCGCGGGCGCGCTGCCGGTCGGCCTCGACGCCCACGGCGTGGACCTCGCGGTCGGCTGCACGTACAAGTACCTGAACGGCGGCCCGGGTTCGCCCGCGTACCTCTATGTCCGCGAGGGGCTCCAGGAGCGGTTCGAGTCGCCGCTGCCGGGCTGGAACTCGCACGCCGACCCGTTCGCGATGGACCCCGGCTACGCCCCCGGCGACGGCATCGTGCGCGGCCGGGTCGGCACCCCCGACATCCTGTCGCTGCTGGCGCTGGAGGCGGCGCTGGAGGTCTGGGACGGGGTGTCCATGGACGACGTACGGGCCAAGAGCCTGGCGCTGACCGACTTCTTCCTGGAGTGCGTGGCTGCCCAGGTGCCGCCGGGCCGGGTCCGATCGGTCACCCCGGCCGACCACCGGCAGCGCGGCAGCCAGGTGGCGCTGCAATGTACGGGTGCCGGTGAGGTGATGGACGAGCTGATCCGCCGCGGTGTGGTCGGTGACTTCCGCCACCCGGACGTGCTGCGCTTCGGCTTCACCCCGCTCTACACCTCCTTCGGGGACGCGGAGCGGGCGGCGCGGGTGCTCGGCGAGGTGCTGGGCGCGCAGCCGGACGCGGTGGCGCCCGGGACCGCCGGGTGAGCGCGGCGGACGAGGAGTCGGCGCTGCTGGGGCTCGCCCCGGTGGCGCCGGACCGCACGCTGGCCTACGGGCCGCACCCGGACCAGATCGTCGATCTCTACGGCCCGTGGGGCGCCGCCGGTCCGCCCGTGGTGCTGCTGCACGGCGGGTTCTGGCGCGCGGCCTACGACCGGTGTCATCTGTCGCCGCTGGCCTCCTTGCTGGCCGGGCAGGGGCGGCCGGTCGCGCTCGTCGAGTACCGCAGGGTCGGTGCGGGCGGCGGTGCGCCGGGGACCTTCGAGGACGTGGCGGCCGCCATCGAGGCCGTGGCGGCGCAGGCTCCCGGCGCCGGCGGCCCGGTGCTGGTCGGGCACTCGGCGGGCGGCCATCTCGCGCTGCTCGCCGCGGCCCGGCCCGGCACCCCGGTCGCCCACGTGCTGGCCGTCTCGCCGGTCGCCGACCTGGCACGCGCCCATGAGCTGGGCCTCAGCGACGGGGCGGTGGCGGAGCTGCTCGGATCGGCGCCCGGTCTGGTGGAGCGGCTGGCCGCCGCGGACCCGGTGCGCCATCCGCCGGCCGGCGTCCCGGTGACGCTCCTGCACGGCACCGACGACCCGGACGTCCCCCTGGAGCTCTCCCGCCGGTACGCCGCGGCGAACCCCGGCGGCGCCGAGCTGCGGGAGCTGCCGGGCGTCGGGCACTACGCCCCGGTGACACCGGGCACCCCGGCCTGCGCCACGCTGTGCGGGCTGCTGCCGGAGCCCGTCCCGCGGTGATCCCCGGCACCGCGCCGACCAGGTAGTACTTGAGACGGACCCCGGCAGATCCCCTTTGGTGGGGACGCCCGGCGGTCCGTCTCTGCTTACCGTTGTCTGCGTGAACGAGAAGACCCAGTCGCAGGGCACCCTGCGCTCAGAGGCCCGGATAGCTCACGGTGCGCTGCACCGGCTGCGCCAGGACCTGTTCGTGGACGCCTTCGCCTTCCGCCCGATGCCGCCGCTGGAGGACGCCAAGGTGGCCCGGTGGGTCCCCTGGCTGCCGGAGCGGCTGCGGCACTGGGCGCGCTGGCTGCCGCACCTCATCGTGGTCGGCTTCGCGGTGCTGGTCTTCCTCGGGACCTTCGCCATGAGCTACGACATCGGCCCGCTGCGGGGACTGCTGATGGCGGGCTACTGCCTGCTGGTGGCCGCCCCGCCCGCGCTGACGCTCTTCCGCCCGGTGGGGGCCTACTGGATCTCGCTGTTCGCGGTGGTCGTGGGGTGGTTCGCCACGTCGGCCTTCTCCCCGTACGGCAGTCCGTTCGGGCAGGAGGCCTTCCCCACCCACCTGGCTGTGATGACCCTGGTGGTGCTGCGCACCCGGCCGCGGCTGGCGGTGGAGATGTGGCTGGTCACCTTCGGTGTGACGGCCGTGCTGTCGGTGTTCAGCGGAAGCGGTGCGGGCGACGTGGCGCCGGTGGCGTTCTTCTCCGGCCTGGTGCTGATCGCCGCCGCCGCGGTCCGCGCCTGGCGCGAGGAGCGCCGGACGGTCGTCGAGACGCAGACCGTGACCGCCGAGGAACGGTCCCGGCGCACTCTCCTGGAGGAGCGGGCCACGATCGCCCGTGAGCTGCACGACGTGGTGGCCCACCACATGTCCGTGATCGCCATCCAGGCCGAGGCGGCCCCGTACCGGGTCGAGAACACCCCGCCCGAGCTCGCCACGTCCTTCGCCACGATCCGGGAGAACGCCGTCGCCGCACTGACCGAACTGCGCCGCATCCTGGGCGTGGTCCGCTCCGAGGACCCGGACGCGTTCAGGGAGGTCGACCCGGAGGCCCCGCAGCCGACGCTGGCCAGCCTCGAATCGCTGCTGGACAGCGTCCGCGGCGCCGGGCTGACCGTCGAGGCGGTGATCACCGGTGCGCCGCGTCCGCTGCCGCAGGGTGTGGAGCTCTCCGCCTACCGGATCGTGCAGGAGGCGCTGAGCAACACGCTGCGCCATGCGCCGGGCGCCGACGCCCGGGTGGAGATCTCCTACGTGCTCGGCGGGCTTGGCCTGCGGATCATCAACGGCGCCCCGAGCCGACTGGCCAAGCCCTCCCCGGGCGCGGGCCACGGCGTGCTGGGCATGCGCGAGCGGGTACAGATGCTGGGTGGTGAGATGACCGCCGACCACACCGAGGACGGCGGCTTCGAGGTCGCGGCGTTCATTCCGGTCGCCGCCTCCGAGGCCACCGCGAAGGGGGGTGCCGCATGATCCGGGTGCTGATCGTCGACGACCAGGTGATGGTCCGCGAGGGGTTCTCCGTTCTGCTCAACGCCATGCCGGACATCGAGGTCGTCGGGGAGGCCGTGGACGGACGCCAGGCGGTGCGGAAGGTCGCGGAGCTCAAGCCCGACGTCGTTCTGATGGACATCCGCATGCCGGAGATGAACGGTCTGGACGCGACCCGCGAGATCGTCGCCGCCGACGCGGACGCCAAGGTCCTGGTCCTGACGACCTTCGATCTGGACGAGTACGTGTACCAGGCGCTGCGCGCCGGGGCCAGCGGCTTCCTGCTGAAGGACGCCTCGGCCGGCCAGCTCGCCGAGGGCGTGCGGATCGTCGCCTCCGGCGAGGCCCTGCTGGCCCCGACCGTCACCAAGCGGCTGATCTCGGAGTTCTCCCGACTGGGGACGCCCCGCGCCCCCGCCCAGGAGCGCATCGCCGATCTGACGGAACGCGAGACCGAGGTGCTGGTGCTGGTCGCCCAGGGCCTGTCGAACGGGGAGATCGCGGCCCATCTCGTCGTCGCCGAATCGACGGTGAAGACGCACGTCAGCCGCATCCTGGTGAAGCTCGGCCTGCGCGACCGCACGCAGGCGGCGGTCTTCGCGTACGAGGCCCGGTTGGTGACACCCGGCGCCTGATTTCCGCCCTGGTCCACAGCCTGTGGACGCGAGTACGCCGCCGGAGTCCGCTACAGCTCCGGCGGCGTACGTCTGTGGGGTGGTGGTTTCACGTGAAACGGCGGCGTCCGGCTGGGGGTGCAGGTTTCACGTGAAACGGCCGCGTACATCGGCGAGTTGGGTGTACGTCGGGGAGTTGCAGTTTCACGTGAAACCGCCGGGCCAGATCAGTCGATGTCGCGTCGACGGAACCCGGCCAGGCCGGCGGCGAGGAAGACGGCGGAGAGCACCAGCAGCCAGACGAACGGGGCGGCGGTGGCCTCCGTGCCCGGAAGCTTGGGCAGGTGGCCGTAGGGCGAGAGGTCCATGGCCCACTGGGGGAGGTTCAGCGAGGGTCCGATCCAGCCGAGCGCCAGGCAGCCACCGACCACCGCCCACACGGCCGTGGTGGCCCGGGGCAGCAGCCCGAAGGCCAGCACCGCCAGGCCGGTGAGCGTCCAGACCGCCGGCACCTGGGCGAGCGCGGCGCCCAGCACCGGCCCCACCCGGCCGGTGTCGCCGACCGAGATGCCGTACGAGACGCCGAGCGCCAAGCCGCCGAAGCCGAGGACGACGACCGTGCCGACGTAGGCGACGGTCAGATGGCCGGCGGCCCAGCGGAGCCGGCCCACCGCGCCGGCCAGCACCGGTTCGGCCCGGTCGGCGGTCTCCTCGCCGCGCAGCCGGAGCACCGCACCGGCCGCGTAGATCGCGGCGACCATGCCGAGCATGCCGACCATCGTGGCCAGGAAGGCGTCGGTCAGCCGCGCCTGCCCGCCCATCCGCTCGAAGATCTCGCGGGTCCGCTGGTTGCCGCCGACCAGGTCGGACGCGCCCTTCGCGATCCCGCCGAAGACCGCACCGGCGCACACATAGCCGAACGTCCAGCCGCCGAGCGTCGTCCGCTGCAGCCGCCAGGCCAGGCCGAACGGGCCGGCCAGCGAGCGCGGGGCCCGGGCCGGACCGGGCCGGGCGGGCAGGAAGCTCATGCCGAGGTCGCGGCGGGCGGTCAGCGCGTAGGCGGCGGCGACGGTGAGCGCGGTGCCCGCCAGGAAGAGCAGCAGCACCCACCAGCGCTCGTCGGCGTACGCCCGCAGGTTCTCCGCCCAGCCGAGCGGCGAGACCCAGGTGAGCGGGGAGCCGGCGGTGGCGTCGGCGGCATCGCCCGCGCCGCGCAGCGCGAAGGCGAGGCCGAGCACCGCGCCGGTCAGCCCCTTCGCCATCCGGGCGCTCTCGGTGAGCTGCGCGGCGACGGCGGCCAGCCCGGCGAACAGCATGCCGGTGCCGCCGATGGCGAGCCCGAGGGCCAGCGAACCGGCGGCCGGCCGTCCGGACCGGGCGAGCCCCGCCGCGATCAGCACGACGAGCACGGCGTTGGCGAGCAGCGCGGCCAGCAGGGCCGCGGTCAGCGGCGCCCGGCGGCCCACCATCGCGGCGGACAGCAGCTCCTGACGGCCCGTTTCCTCCTCCTCGCGGGTGTGCCGGACGACGATCAGCAGGCTCATCACCGCGGCCAGCACCGCCCCGAACCCGGCCATCCGCCAGGCGATCAGGCCGCCGAGGGAGTCGCTGAAGACGGGGCCGTACAGCGCGCGCATCGAGCCGTTGGCGGTCATCGAGCCGGCCAGTTCGGCGCGCTCGGCGGCGGTGCCGTAGAGCGCTTGAAAGGACGAGCCCAGGCTCGCCACGACCAGGCCGAGGCCGAGCACCCAGGCCGGGATCAGCACCCGGTCGCGGCGCAGCGCGAGCCGCAACAGGGCACCGGTACCGGCCAGTTGGCGGGAGCGGGCGGTGCCGGTGGGCACCGCGGCGGCCACGGCGGTCATCGGACGACCGCCGTCTCGTCGCGGTCGGCCCCGCCGCGCACGTCGTCCTGGTAGTGCCGCAGGAACAGCTCTTCCAGGGTGGGCGGGGTGCTGGTCAGGCTGCGCACCCCGGAGGTGCCCAGCGACCGCAGCACGGCGTCGAGCTTGTCGGTGTCGACCTGCAGCCTGACCCGGCGCCCCTGGACGTCCAGGTCGTGGACACCGGGGAGCGCGGCCAAACCTCCCCCAGCTACCGCTGGGGGGACCCCCAGAGGGCCCGCCAGTTCGGCGACGATCGACGTACGGGTCAGGTGCCGCAGCTCGCCGAGCGAGCCGGACTCGACCGTCCGCCCCTTGCGGATGATGCTGACCCGGTCGCAGAGCGCTTCGACCTCGGACAGTACGTGGCTGGAGAGCAGCACCGTACGGCCGCGGTCGCGCTCCTCGATGACGCAGGCCTGGAAGACCTCCTCCATCAACGGGTCGAGCCCGGAGGTCGGTTCGTCGAGGATCAGCAGGTCGACGTCGGAGGCGAAGGCGGCGACCAGGGCGACCTTCTGCCGGTTGCCCTTGGAGTACGCGCGCCCCTTCTTGGTCGGGTCGAGCTCGAACCGTTCCAGCAACTCGTCCCGCCGCGCCCGGTCCATCCCGCCGCGCAGCCGCCCGTAGAGATCGATGACCTCGCCGCCGGAGAGGTTGCGCCACAGGGTGACATCGCCGGGGACATAGGCGATGCGGCGGTGCAGGGCGACGGCGTCATGCCAGGGGTCGCGGTCCAGGAGCCGGGCGGTGCCGCGGTCGGCGCGCAGCAGGCCGAGCAGTACGCGGATGGTGGTGGACTTCCCGGCGCCGTTGGGCCCGAGGAAGCCGTGTACCTCGCCGGCCTCGACGGTGAGGTCGAGACCGTCCAGCGCGCGGGTCCGTCCGAAGGACTTGTGGAGACCGTCCACCCGGATCGCGGGAGCGGGAGCGATTGGCTTGGTCATACTTCGGAAGCTACGCTAGTTTCACAAATTTGTGAAGTTAAGAAACCGTATAAAGTTGGGCGGGGTGGCGCTGATCAGGGGAGAGGATCGGGACATGAGCAATGCGGAACCTGCGGCCGGTACGGACGGCGGCGACGGGCGGCGGACCGCCGACCCGCGCGCCCAGGAGGCGATCTCCCAGTTCGTCGAACGGTTCGCGGCCCAGATGGTGGACGCCGGGATGGCCCGCATGCCGGCCCGCGTCTTCGCCTGCCTGCTCGCCTCCGACTCCGGCGTGCTGACCTCCGCCGAGCTGGGCGAACGGCTCCAGATCAGCCCCGCCGCGGTGTCCGGCGCGGTGCGCTACCTCTCCCAGGTCGACATGATCAGCCGCGAGCGCGAGCCGGGCTCCCGCCGCGACCGCTACCGCGTGCACAGTGATCAGTGGTACGAGGCGCTGACCCGCCGGGAGAACGTCATCGCCCGCTGGGAGGGCACCCTGCGCGAGGGCGTGGAGAGCCTCGGCCCCGACTCCCCGGCCGGCCGCCGGCTCAACGAGACCCTGGTCTTCTTCGCGTTCCTGCAGAAGGAGCTGCCCGCCCTGCTGGACCGCTGGCGCGACCACCGCGACCAGCTGCGCGCCGGTTACCACGACGCCGACGGCTGAGCGGGGCGGCCAACGGCTCACCGCTCACCGCGGTGTGGAGAGCCTCACCCGCTCCCAGCTACCCCCGCCGCGGCAGCTGCAGCCGCCAGGCCCCCGGCTGCACCGTCCACGTACGGGTCCGCACCGGCCCGCCGACCACCGCGTCCGCCCGGTAGTGGAAGTCCGCGCCGGACACCGTCACGGCCCGCGCCCGGGCCCGTACCGGATGCCCGCCGCCCGGCCAGTGCACCACCACCTCGGCCAGCTCCCCGCCGCCGTCCCGGCCGTCCCCCTGACCGTCGCCGGCGCCCGCGCCGCGACCGGTCCCGGCCCCCGGCCACCCCGCCCCGGCCTGCCCGCCCGGCACCACCGACACCCCGCGCACCGGCCGGTCCAGGTCCGCCAGCAGCACCCCGTCCGCCTCGATCCGCAGCCGCTGCTGCGGCACCCGCACGCGCCGCCCGCCCGCCGCCCCGGCCTCCGTACGGGACGCCCCCCAGAACCCGGCCGCCGGTGCCAGCAGCGCCAGCGCCGTCCGCGCGGTCCGGGCGGCCGGCCCCCACCACGGCCGGTGCCCGTCGGCGCCCGGCACCGCGGCCGACACCCCGTCCGACCCGGCGGGCCCCGGACCCACCGCGCCCACCGCACCCTCCGTGTGCTCCCCGGCATCCACCGGACCGGCCGCACCCGGCACGAACACCCGGTGTCCCGGGCCGGCCGCCGCCCGCCGTCCGCCGTTCCGTCCGCCGTCCCGCCCGCACGGGATCCGCAGCCCGCCCAGCACGATCCCGCCGCTGTCGTCCGTGAGCAGGTCCATCGCCCGCTCCGCGCCGTCCAGCACCGTCCGCGCCGCGGCGACGGTGTCCTGCGGAACGCCCAGCGAGCGGCTCAGCGCCACCGCCGCCGGCGCCCCCACCGGGACCATCGACACCGGCACCCCGGCCAGCTCCCGCTCCTTGTGCAGCAGTCCCACGACCCGCAGCAGCGCCCGGTCGTCGCCGATCACCACCGGCCGCCGCTGACCCCGCCGGGCCAGCGCCCGCGCGAACTCCTCCGGCCCCTCCGGCAGGCAGATCTTCGCCCCCGAACCCCCCGCGCCCGCACACAGCACATCCCGCGCGATCCGGACAGACTCCCCGTCCGTACTGCGCGCGACCGGATCGATGACCACGAGCAGGGGGTACCCCCGAACGGAGTCCACGGGAGAGTGCCCAGAAGGCTGCGCCGACACCTCGGTCCTTCCTCAGGTAGCATCTCGGTGCAAGAGCCCCTTGCGCTATTGCGCCAGGGGCTTCGTCTATTCCGGGGCACCGGTTCGACGGCTGCAGCGATGACGGACGCGTGAACACGCAACGCCACGCCATCCACGCACGTTGGACATGCCCCGCCCGGAAGGGGTGTACGCCTGTGCCCGCACTTGTGCTGCTCGGTGCTCAGTGGGGTGATGAGGGCAAGGGGAAGGCCACCGACCTGCTCGGTGGATCCGTCGATTACGTGGTGCGCTACCAGGGCGGCAACAACGCCGGCCACACGGTCGTCGTGGGCGACCAGAAGTACGCGCTGCATCTCCTCCCCTCCGGAATCCTCTCGCCGGGGTGCACCCCGGTCATCGGCAACGGTGTCGTCGTCGACCCGGCGGTCCTGCTCTCCGAGCTGAGCGGACTCAACGAGCGCGGCGTCGACACGTCCAAGCTGCTGCTCAGCGGTAACGCGCACCTGATCACGCCGTACAACATCACCGTCGACAAGGTGACGGAACGGTTCCTCGGCAAGCGGAAGATCGGCACCACCGGCCGCGGCATCGGCCCGACCTACGCCGACAAGATCAACCGCGTCGGCATCCGCGTCCAGGACCTCTACGACGAGTCGATCCTGACGCAGAAGGTCGAGGCGGCGCTCGACGTCAAGAACCAGCTGCTGACCAAGCTCTACAACCGCCGCGCCATCGAGGCCGGCCAGGTCGTCGAGGAGCTGCTCGGCTACGCCGACCAGATCAAGGGCTACGTCGCCGACACCACCCTGATCCTCAACAACGCCCTCGACGAGGACAAGGTCGTCCTCTTCGAAGGCGGCCAGGGCACGCTGCTGGACATCGACCACGGCACCTACCCCTTCGTGACGTCCTCGAACCCGACCGCCGGCGGCGCCTGCACGGGCACCGGCGTCGGCCCGACGAAGATCAGCCGGGTCATCGGCATCCTCAAGGCGTACACCACCCGCGTCGGCGCCGGCCCGTTCCCCACCGAGCTCTTCGACGAGGACGGCGAGGCCCTGCGCCGCATCGGCGGCGAGCGGGGCGTCACCACCGGCCGCGACCGCCGCTGCGGCTGGTTCGACGCGGTCATCGCCCGCTACGCGACCCGCGTGAACGGCCTGACCGACTTCTTCCTCACCAAGCTCGACGTCCTCACCGGCTGGGAGCAGATCCCGGTCTGTGTGGCGTACGAGATCGACGGCAAGCGCGTCGAGGAACTGCCCTACTCGCAGTCCGACTTCCACCACGCGAAGCCGATCTACGAGACCCTGCCGGGCTGGTCCGAGGACATCACCAAGGCGAAGTCCTTCTCCGACCTGCCGAAGAACGCGCAGAACTACGTCAAGGCACTGGAGGAAATGTCCGGCGCCCCGATCTCCGCCATCGGCGTCGGCCCCGGCCGCGACGAGACGATCGAGATCAACTCTTTCCTGTCGTAGGCATCGCTTGAGCCAAGGGCCCGCGCACCGTCCGCAGAGGACGGGGGCGGGCCCTTGGCGTTCGTGGTCGAGATCCGGCCTTAGTGGATGTCGGATTCCGTGTGGCGGAACTCGGCGCGGTTGTGGAACGTAGAACGAGCACGCGCACCGCCCGTTCGCCCGCACGCACGATCGCCCGTTCCGACCGCCCGCGAAGGAGACCGTGTGATTCCCGCGTTACGAGCCCTCGCCCGCGCCGCCATGGCCGCGCGTCCGGTACCGCTCGCCGACGTCCAGGCGCGGGCCGAGCTCCGCAGCCGCTTCGGGCACAGTTACCTCGTCCCGGTCGAGGTCTTCGCCGCCTTCGCCGCCGAGCTGACCGACCGGCGCCGGCCCGGTGGTCCGTTCGCCGTGCTGTGCATCAACGGGCGGCGCTGGTTCCGCTGTCGCTCGGTCCACTACGACACCCCTGACCTGCGCTTCTTTCACGACCACCGGGAGGGCGGCCGGTCCGGCTACCTGATCCGCGAGCGGCGTTACGAGGACACCGGGGTGCGGCAGTTCGAGATCAAGCTCAAGGGACGGCGCGGCGAGACGGTCAAGCACCGGCAGCCACTGCTGCCCGGTGACCCGGTCCTCGGCGCCGCCCCGCGCGGTTTCCTGGCCGCCGTACTGGAGCGTTCGTACGGCATCGCCGCCCCCACGGACCTGGGCCACTTGCTGGAGACCGCCTACACCCGCACCACCTTCGTCGCGGACGGCCAGCGCATCACCTGCGACGCGGCGCTGCTCTGCCAGGACCTGACGACCGGCCGCACGGTACGGGCCGACGGCGGGCTGGTCCTCGTCGAGACCCGGACCACCGGCCGGCCGACCGCGGCCGACCGGCTGCTGCACGGCCACGGCGTCCGGGCCGCCGACTTCACCAAGTACTGCGGCCGGGCTTTCGGCGCTCCGCCCGGAGCTGACCGCCGCGCACTGGCAGCGCGCGGTGCGGACGGCCTTCCCGGCCGCGGGCGGGCGCGCGGTCCCGTAGCTTCCTCCAGGCCGTAGACAGTGTGTCCGTGGGCGTGGTGAGCGCCATACAGACTGTCGGTACAGGGCGCGAACCGTGATCCCTACGCTGGGGACGTTCGCCGTGCCCATCCCTCGGCGGACCCGAGCGACCCGATCCGAGGTACTGACCGTGACCACGACGCACCCCTCTTCCGCCGCCGATCCCGCCGCCGATGACAACAGCAGCGCGAAGCGCTCCCAGGGAAGGGTGGGGGTGGGCGACGGGCGGGCGGTCAAGGCCGCCGACCGCGCCCACGTCTTCCACTCCTGGTCCGCGCAGGGCCTGATCGACCCGCTGCCGATCGCCGGCGCCGAGGGGTCGTACTTCTGGGACTACGACGGCAACCGGTACCTCGACTTCTCCTCCCAGCTGGTCAACACCAACATCGGCCACCAGCACCCCAAGGTCGTCGCGGCGATCCAGGAGCAGGCCGGGAAGCTGTGCACGCTCGCGCCCGGGTTCGCGGTGGACGTACGGTCCGAGGCCGCGCGGCTGATCGCCGAGCGCACCCCCGGCGACCTCGACAAGATCTTCTTCACCAACGGTGGCGCCGAGGCCGTGGAGAACGCCGTCCGGATGGCCCGGCTGCACACCGGCCGCGCCAAGGTGCTGTCCGCCTACCGCTCGTACCACGGCGCGACCGCCGCCGCGATCAACCTGACCGGCGACCCGCGCCGCTGGCCCTCCGACACCGCCTCCGCCGGCGTGGTCCACTTCTGGGGCCCGTTCCTGTACCGCTCGCCCTTCCACGCGGAGAACGAGCAGCAGGAGTGCGAGCGCGCCCTGGCGCACCTGGAGCAGACCATCGCCTTCGAGGGGCCGCAGTCGGTCGCCGCGATCATCCTGGAGACCGTCCCGGGCACCGCCGGCATCATGGTCCCGCCGGCCGGCTACCTCGCCGGGGTCCGCGAGATCTGCGACCGCTACGGCATCGTCTTCATCCTCGACGAGGTCATGGCCGGCTTCGGGCGCACGGGCCACTGGTTCGCCGCCGACCACTTCGGCGTCACCCCCGACCTGCTCACCTTCGCCAAGGGCGTCAACTCCGGTTACGTCCCGCTGGGCGGCGTCGCGATCAGCGCCGAGATCGCCGCGACCTTCGAGACGCGGCCGTACCCGGGCGGGCTGACGTACTCCGGCCACCCGCTGGCCTGCGCCTCCGCCGTCGCGACGATCAACGCGATGGCCGAGGAGCGGATCGTGGAGAACGCCGCGGAGATCGGCGAGAAGGTCATCGGGCCGGCCCTGCGCGCGATCGCCGAGCGGCACCCGTCCGTCGGCGAGGTCCGCGGCCTGGGCGTCTTCTGGGCCCTCGACCTGGTCAAGAACAAGGAGACCCGCGAGCCGCTGGTGCCGTACAACGCGTCCGGCGCGGCCAACGCCCCGATGGCCGAATTCGCCGCGGCCTGCAAGCGCGGCGGGCTGTGGCCGTTCGTCAACATGAACCGCACCCACGTCGTCCCGGCCTGCACGATCACCGAGGCCGAGGCCAAGGAGGGCCTCACCGCCCTCGACGAGGCGCTGACCGCGGCGGACGCGCACACGCACTGAGGCCAGGCCCGCAGTGCACGGCGCCGGCGCGCACCCCACCGCCTGAGCGGCCGCCGCGCGGAGCGGCACCCCGCGGCCCTCGCCTATGGTTGGCGGGGGCCGCTGCCACCCGCGGTCAGGGACCGCGAAGGAGACGCACACGATGGCTGCCGGCGGAGACAGCACAGTCATACGTCGCAGCACGCTGCGTCAGCAGATCGCCGACGCCCTGCGCGACGAGGTCCTGGCGGGCCGGCTGCCGTGCGGCCACCCGTTCACCGTCAAGGAGATCGCCGAGCAGTACGGCGTCTCCGCGACCCCGGTCCGCGAGGCGCTGCTCGACCTCTGCGCCCAGGGGCTGCTCGACGTCGAACAGCACCGCGGCTTCAAGGTGCACGCCTTCACCGCCGACGACTTCCGGGCCATGGTCGAGGCCCGCACCCTGGTCATCGAGGGGATCTTCCGCAGCGGCGCCCAGGAGGCGCTCGCCGCCACCCCCGCCGAGGTGCTGATCTCCATCCGGCGCCGCGCCGACGAGGCCGAGCGCGCCGCCCGGGCCGGCGACCTGGACGTGCTCATCGGCTACGACCTGCGGTTCTGGCGCGAGCTCGGCAACATCGTGAACAACGCCTACATCAGCGACTTCCTGGACCGCATCCGGGTCCAGACCTGGATGTACGCGGTGCCGCTGCTGCGCCGCGCCCCGGACCTCACCAACCGCCTGTGGCAGGGCCACTGCGCCCTGGCCGACGCCCTGGTCCGGCGCGACCTGTCCGCCGCCCAGCGGCTGATCGCCGAGTACAACGCGCACGCGCTGGCCCTGGTCCGTTAGCCGGTAACCGCCCGGTGCGCCCGCTCTCGTCGGATGGCGCCGCGGGCACTACGCTGTCCCGACTCGGCCGTAATGGGCCGCACCCGTAGCTGTGCGTGCGCCGGTGTCCCTGTCCCCGACCGGAAGCGAGTCCTCACCCGTGGCATGTGACCTGTGGCTGGTACCCCTCGTCGATGTGCTGTGCCACAGCCCCGACAACCCGTTCTCCGAAGAGATCGCCGCCTACGACAAGGCCCTGACGGAAGCGGGACTGCCACCGGTCCCGGTCTTCAGCTACATGCCGGGCCTGTCCGGGGACGTCGCCCCCATCGCGGGCTTCGACTACGACGCACTGCACTTCCTGCGCCGCGCCTACCTGCTGCGGCTGTGCGGCCTGGAGGTCACCCCGGTCGACGAACTGGGCGGTGACTACGAGCAGTTGCTGGAGATGTTCGAGACCACCGCACAGCAGTCCCACCTGGTCTGGCACTACGACCACGCGGGCGCGTACGTCCCGGTCGACTTCCCGCATCCGCTCGCCAACGACGAACTGCTGGAGGGCGGCGGTCCGCTGGGGTCCTCGCACGGTCTGCTGCGGGACCTGGAACTGGTTGCGCCATCCCTGGGTATCGATCCGGCCAATCCGCCGGCCGCGCCGGAGCCGCCGGCCGGGCCGACCTCTCTGGAGGAGCGGGCGGGCGCGGTGCCCATGGACGACGGCCCGTTCGCCCGGGAGCGCCATGTCTGGCTCGGCCTGCACGCGGCGGCGACCCGCAGCCTGGGCCAGGGCTCGATGATCGTCTTCAGCTGACCGGTCGTCTTCAGCTGACCGGTCGTCTTCAGGTGATCGGTCGTCTTCAGTTGATCGGTCGGCTCGGCTGACCGGTCGTCTTCGGCTGATGCGTCGGCTTCGGCCGATCCGGCGTCTTCGGCTGATGCGGCGGGGGCGCGCCGTGTCGCCGCCCCGCCCGCCGTCGCCGCCCGGCTCCCTCAGCGCGGCGGTTCCGGCGGCCGCTGGCGCGGCATGTTCGGGCGGCCGCGGTGCGGCAGCGCGTACCGGCCCGGGGATCCGGGATGCTCCTGGCGGGGGGCCGCCCACGGTGCCATGGACTGGGTGGCCCGCGGCACCGGGCCGGTCCGGAACTCCGCCATCCAGTCGGCGGTCTCGGTCCGCACCAGCTCCCCGAGGTCCTCGTTGAACCGCCGGAGCAGCCCCAGACAGCGCTCGGCCGCCTCGCTCGCGGTGCCCTCCGTCGGGCCGAGCACCTCGCGCACGCCCTCCGACGCCCAGTCGAACTGCAGCGCCTCCAGCCGCCGGTGGATCGCCTGCGCGGTCGCCAGGTCCCGCATCCAGCCGGCCGTCATCCCGAAATACCGGTCGCAGCCCACGCACACCGCCGCCAGCAACAGCGACAGACAACCCCAGGGCGCCCCGCCCTCCCACACCCCGGCCAGGTCCAGCAGCGGCAGCACCCCGCCCCCCGTGACCCCGGCCGCGGCACCCAGCCGGAGCGCCCGGGCGCCGCGGCGCTTGGCCAGCCGGTCGTGCAGGTACCAGTCGGCGGCGCGCAGCGCGCCGTTCTCGGTCCAGAGGTAGAGCGCGTCGAGGCGGTCGCCCGGCTCGCGCCAGCCGCCCGCCGGGAAGGCCCGCCCGGCGACGTCCCGGCGGGCCCGGCCCCGGACGCCGTACCGGCGGAGCGGGCGGCCCTCCTGCTGAGGGGGCCCCTCGGGCTGCATCTCCGGCTGACTCACCCGGGCACTCCCTCTCTGCGCGCTCTGCGGAACGGATACGTACGGTGCCTGCGACGGGGCTCCCTCCCAGGCCTTTCGGGCTGCGGGGGAGTACGGGAGGGCCGTCGCGCGCCGCCCCCTTCCTACCGCCGAACGGCTGGCCCCAGCTCCAAGATCACGACGCTATTTCCGCCCAGAAGTGGTGCGGCGTCGGGTAGGGGACGGCGCGGAATCTCACCCGAAAGAGTCGCCGCCGCGGCGACGGACGGTTTCCGGACCGCCCGTCCGCCGTCCGGCCGTCCGCGCCACTCGTCTAGGCTGCCTGTCGTGAAGGTCCTCGTCATCGGCGGCGGCGCCCGCGAACACGCCCTGTGCCGCTCTCTGTCCCTCGACCCCGACGTCACCGCGCTGCACTGCGCCCCCGGCAACGCCGGCATCGCCGAGGTGGCCGAATTGCACCGGGTCGACGCCCTCGACGGCCGGGCCGTCGCCGACCTGGCCGCGGGCCTGGCGGCCGACCTGGTCGTCGTCGGTCCCGAGGCCCCCCTGGTGGCGGGCGTCGCGGACGCGGTCCGCGAGCGCGGCATCCCGGTCTTCGGCCCGTCGGCCGACGCCGCCCAGCTGGAGGGCTCCAAGGCCTTCGCCAAGGACGTGATGGCCGCCGCGGCCGTCCCGACCGCCCGCAGCTACGTCTGCACCACCCCGGAAGAGATCGACGAGGCCCTGGACGCCTTCGGCGCGCCGTACGTGGTCAAGGACGACGGGCTGGCGGCCGGCAAGGGCGTCGTGGTGACCGACGACGTGGACACCGCCCGCGCCCACGCGCTGGCCTGCGACCGCGTGGTCATCGAGGAGTTCCTCGACGGGCCCGAGGTCTCGCTCTTCGCGATCACCGACGGCGAGACCGTCGTCCCGCTCCAGCCCGCCCAGGACTTCAAGCGCGCCTACGACGGCGACGAGGGCCCCAACACCGGCGGCATGGGCGCGTACAGCCCGCTGCCCTGGGCCGACCCGAAGCTGGTCGACGAGGTCATGGCGAGCGTGCTGCAGCCCACCGTCGACGAGCTGCGCCGCCGCGGCACCCCGTTCTCCGGTCTGCTCTACGCCGGTCTGGCGATCACCTCCCGCGGGGTCCGGGTGATCGAGTTCAACGCCCGCTTCGGCGACCCGGAGACCCAGGTCGTCCTGGCCCGCCTCAAGACGCCGCTCGGCGGGCTGCTGCGGGCCGCCGCCACCGGCAACCTCGCCGCCCTGCCGCCGCTGCGCTGGAGCGACGACGCGGCCGTCACGGTCGTCATCGCCTCCCACAACTACCCGGACACCCCGCGCACCGGCGACGTCATCGAGGGCCTGGCCGAGGTCGCCGCGCAGGACGCCCCCGACGCGTACGTGCTGCACGCCGGCACCAAGCTCGACGAGGCCGGCGCGGTGCGCAGCGCGGGCGGCCGGGTGCTGTCCGTCACCGCCGCCGGCCCCGACCTCGCCACCGCCCGCGAGCGCGCCTACCGGGCCGTGGACCGGATCTCCCTCGACGGCTCCCAGCACCGCACGGACATCGCCGCGAAGGCCGCCGCGGAGGCCCCGGGCGCCTGAGACGCCCGCGCCGTGGGCCCCGCACCCCCGGGCCCACGGCGCCCCACCGCCGGTTCCCGGCTTTGCCCAAAGCCATTCCATCGAGTGACCACGCCAGATTCCGGCTGACGGGACGGAGCCCCCCAACTAGGGTGCCGCGCAAGCGTCCTGCGGCCGCCGCGTCCGATGCCGGTGCGGTGGCCACGGGGACGTCCGGCAAGTGGCTCACCGGCATTGCGATGTCAGTGGCCGGTGCCAGAGTGGTGGTGAGTGAGCTCGCTCGCACCACAACGCGCAATGTTCGAAGGCGTCCGTCCACTGTTCTCTCCGTCCGGCTCCATCAGGACAGCAGGGGGTGTACAGGCTCGTGGCAAGTCCGGAAACAGGCGTCCTGGCGGCGCGTGCCCGTGCCCTCGCCGTGCTGCGGATCCGCGGCGCCGCGCTGGCCGTGGCGCTGCTGCCCGCGGCGGTGGCGGTGGTGCTGGCCGTCGGCCGGGCGACCGGCCGTCTCGGCGCGGGCTGGGACCCGGCCGGCTGGGTGGCCGGCGGTCTCGCGCTGGTCGGCCTGCTCCTGG
The DNA here is from genome assembly GCF_040652715.1 of Streptomyces sp. NPDC048196. Taxonomy (NCBI): domain Bacteria; kingdom Bacillati; phylum Actinomycetota; class Actinomycetes; order Kitasatosporales; family Streptomycetaceae; genus Streptomyces; species Streptomyces sp. NPDC048196. The sequence continues at coordinate 66,424 of NZ_JBEZMM010000041.1, forward strand.
CCGCGTTGGTCGGGGCCGTGGTCGCGCGCGCCCGGCCGGCGCTCAGCCCCTCCGTGCCGATCGCCGAGGAATCCGCCCCGGACCTCTACCGCCTCGTGCGTGACCTGGCCGACCGGCTGGAGGTCCCCGCGCCCTCCGCCATAGCCCTCACCCCGGACTGCGACAGCTGGCTGGAGGACCGTACGCACCGCGCGCACGGCCCGCCCCACGGCGCCGGCGGGCCCGAGCCCGGTGCCGGGCGCCGGTCCGCCGAGGCCCCGGTCCTGGTGATCGGCTCGCCGTTCCTGTGGTGGATGCGGGTCGCCGAGCTGCGTGCCCTGCTGGCCCCCGTAGTGGCCGGCACGGGCCCGTCCGCGCATCCGGACATAGCCGCCGCCCGCCGCTTCATCCGCGGCCTGGACGCCGCCGTCGCGGTCGCCGCCCGGGCCCGGGGCCCGCTGCGGGGCCCGGCGCTCCGCTTCGTCGGCAAGGTGGCCCGGCTGCTGCTCCGCGCCTGCCGCGAGCACGCCACGATCATGGAGCGGGCCGTCGCGGCCGCCGCCTCCGAGCGCGCCCAGACCGTCGACTACGGCCTGCGGATCGTCGCCCAGGAGCAGGTCGGACTGGCCTACGCGGGCTGGGACCGGCTGCTGACCCGGGTCGCGCTGCCCGCCTGGCGGATGGGCCGCTGGCCGTCCCGCCTGGACGCCGGCGTGGTCTCCGCGCTCACCGAGCTCTCCCGCCGCGACCGCCTCGCCGACGGCTTCGCCTCCCGGCTGGGCGAGCGCCCGGCCTGCGACCTCCTGGAGGAGCCCGGCGCCATCGACCGCGCCGCCTCCCTGCTGGCCGCCCGGCTGTTCCACGGCGGCCCGGCCGAGACCGGACCCGACTGGTCCCCGGTCGGCTGGAACCAGTACCCGGAAGAGGTCGTGGACCGGAAGTGGCGCCTGGAGGCCGCCCGCCTCCACCGCGTCCTCGACGACCTCCCGGCCCCGGCGCTCGGCCCCGCACCGGCCCCGCCCCCGGTGGAGCCGTCCCCCGCCCCGACCTTCTCGTACGCCGGCGGCCCGGCCGGTCCCCCTGCGGGGCGCGGCGGCCCGGCCGACCACCGGCCCGGCGACGGGCGCCCCGGCGGCCCGCCGTCCGCGCCCACCGTGCCGCCGGGCCCGACGCTCGACCGGGTCATCGACCGGCTCGCCCATGACGCGCACGCCGGCGACCTGGTCGCCGCCCGGCTGGGCGCGGAGGTCGAGCGCGAGGAGCGCGAGGAGGCGGCCCGCCAGGCCGCCCGCGGCTGCCTGGCCGAGGACGCCGCGGCGGGCGTGGCCTGGGGCGACGGTCTGGCCGAGGGCGGCCTGCCGCTGTTCCCGCTGCAACCGCCCCGGACGGGCCGGGAGCTGCTCGCCGACCACGTCACGGCCATGGTCTGCTGCGCCGCCGTGGACACCGCCGGCGCGGTCCCCGGTCTGGACTGGCTCGACGGCCCGGCGCTGCTGGTCGACGGGGCCCGCCGGGCCGACCTGGGCAGCCCGGTGCTCAGCCTGGTCGACGACGGCGACGCGGGCCCGCTCCGCGGCTGGCTGACGACGGTCGGCGTGCGCCCGGAGAAGCCCGTCCGCCTGGTGTGACGCGGGGCCGTGCAGGGCCTCGCCGCACCGGCTGAGGTGTGCTGGCCGGCGCTGACGGGCGGCCGACGCGACCGGGTCGCCGGCCGCACGCCTCCAGTTCGTTCGTGATTCGGAGCCAAAGGCATCTAAATTCACGACGAAGGGTGACGGAGCAAGTGCGTAATGTGATGTGCTGGGGGACGGCCGGGTTCACCCGGCCGGACGCAACACCGGCCCGATCGGCCGCCGCCGGTGGGGGACGCGGGAGGGGAGTGGAAGGTGGCGACGGAACAGATCAGGCGCTGGGAGTCGGGCGCCCTCGCCCACGCGGTCACGGACCCGTTCGGCCAGGGCCCACTGCCCTGGCTGCGCGGCAGCGAGAACTACTTCGAATCCGGCCGCATCATCCCCTGGTACGTCGACCCCGCCGTTGCCCAGGGCGATCTGCGGGTGCCCACGCCCCGCAAGCTCAACGGCCCGCGCACCGCCGATGACGTCCACGGCCAGATCAAGGGCTTCGCCAATACCGGCGCGGTGGCGCCCGGCGAGGCCATCGACTTCCGGGTGTCGGTCGACCCGCCCCAGCCGTTCAGCATCGACGTCTACCGCATCGGCCACTACGCCGGCACCGGCGCCTCCAAGATCACCACCAGCCCCCGGCTGTCGGGCATCGTCCAGCCGCCCCCGATGGCCGCCGGCCGCACCGTCTCCTGCCACCACTGGTGGCAGTCCTGGCGCCTCCAGGTCCCCGCGTACTGGCGGCTCGGCGCCTACGTCGCGGTCCTGACCACCGCCGACGGCTGCCGCTCCCACATCCCCTTCACGGTCCGCGACGACCGCCCCGCCGACCTCCTGCTGCTCCTGCCCGACATCACCTGGCAGGCGTACAACCTCTTCCCCGAGGACGGCCGTACGGGCGCCAGCCTCTACCACGCGTGGGACGAGAAGGGCGCGCTGCTGGGCGAGCAGGACGCCGCCACCACCGTCTCCTTCGACCGCCCCTACGCCGGCGCCGGCCTCCCCCTCCATGTGGGCCACGCCTACGACTTCATCCGCTGGGCCGAGCGCTACGGCTACGACCTCGCCTACGCCGATGCCCGCGACCTGCACGCCGGCCGGGTCGATCCGTCCCGCTACCGCGGCCTGGTCTTCCCCGGCCACGACGAGTACTGGTCGGTGCCGATGCGCCGCACGGTCGAGCTGGCCCGGGACACCGGCACCTCCCTGGTCTTCCTCTCCGCCAACACCATGTACTGGCAGGTCGAGCTCGCCCCGTCCCCCTCGGGCAGCCCCGACTCCCTGCTCACCTGCCGAAAACGCCAGGGCCCCGGCCGCCCCGCCCTGTGGCGCGAGCTGGGCGACCCCGAGCAGCGCCTGATGGGCATCCAGTACGCCGGCCGGGTCCCCGAGCCGGCCCCGCTGATCGTCCGCAACGGCGACCACTGGCTCTGGGAGGCCACCGGCGCGCACGAAGGCGATGAGCTCCCCGGCCTGGTCGCCGGCGAGGCCGACCGCTACTTCCCGCGCACCAGCCTCCCCGACCACACCCGCCGCATCCTGCTCGCGCACTCCCCGTACCGCGACGGTGAAGGCGCCCGCCGCCACCAGGAGACCTCCCTCTACCGCGCCCCCAGCGGCGCCCTGGTCTTCGCCTCCGGCACCTTCGCCTGGTCCCCCGCCCTGGACCGCCCCGGCCACGTCGACGAACGCATCCAGCGCGCCACCGCCAACCTCCTCGACCGCATCTGCAAACGGGACTAGGAGCCGCGCCCCGGCCCCCGTACGCGACCGGGGCGGGCCCGAAGGCCCGCCCCGTGCGAGGTCCGTGGTCGTCTCAGGCGTCCTCCGCCCTGGTGGTGGGCAGCAGCTCCCGGATGTCGTGCGGCAGTGAGTGGCTCAGCCGCTCCATCAGTTCCGGAGCCAGCGCGGCGTCCAGCACCTCGAAGACCGCCGCCGCCTCCTGGAGGGCCGCCTGCTCGGAGACCCCGCCGCGCCAGGCGACCCGCGCGGCGAAGACCGTGAGGTCGAAGCGCTCGCCGTCGCCCGGAGCGGCCGCCCCGCCGGGCCGTTCCGCCGAAGGTCCGGCGGAACTCCCGGCCTGCTGCGGCTCCCGGGTCAGATGACCTGCCAGTTCGTGCGGCAACTGCGCCGCGATGTGCCGGGCCAGCCCGGCCGGTACCCGCTCGGCCACCGTCTCCAGCGTCGAACGGACCGCCCGTTCTGCCGCGCCCCGGTCCGGCAGTGAGGCGCGCTCCTGCACCAGAGCGAGGAACTCGTGATGCTGCATGGTTCCGCCTCCCTTCCCAGCCGTCGCCTACCCGGGGCACGCGCCGCCCATCACGGGCGGGGTGATTCAGCTCTCCTTGCCGATTTCCTTGCTGACCTCCGCCGGGGAGGGGTATTCCTTGGCCGGCAGCTTCTTCAGCGCGTCCATGATGTCCTTGCCGGCGCCGTGGCGACCGGCCTCGTTGACGATCTCGTCCTTCGAAGCGGGGTACTCGACGCCGCCGAGGCACTTCTGCATTTCGATGGGGTTCACCTTCATGCGGGGAGGGATAACCGCCCGCGCGCGGCCCGTACCGCCGCCGCCCGCAATCCACCTCAAGAGCCCAACCGGCCGCCCGTCTGCCCCGCCCGCCGGAGCACCCCTTTCTTCCGGGTTTGTCGCCACCGGACGCCGGGAACCCATCGACAGATCCCGACCTACGGCCGACTTTCAGGAGGCATGTCATGGCGGAGTCCGGGCCCGTGAGCGACACGCTCTGGAACGAGTTCCACGCCCTGGTCAATATGACCTCGCGCGAGCTGCAGGACTGGCTGAGCACCGACGCGGCGGGCGAGGAGACCGAGGAGGTCCCCGACCGGGCCGGCAAGCCCACCGGCCGCCGGGTCCTGGGAATCCTGGGCAAGCGCCGTACCGACCTCACGGAGGACGACGCGCGGATCATGGAGCGGGTCTGCGACACCATCCGCTCCCAACGGGACGCCTCCCGCGACCCCCAGGCCGGCGGCGACTCCTGGCGCCACGGCCTGATGAGCATCGGCCACGACCCCCTCAAGCCGGCCTAGACGGGCACTCCCACCCCTGCGACATCGCCGTACCTCGGCGTACGGGAGAATCGGTACGACTCCTGGATCAACCTACGCGGAGGAAGCGTGTCCGGTTTTGTAGAAAAGCCTGAGCCCGTGGAGGTCCCGGGGCTCACCCACCTCCACACCGGCAAGGTGCGCGACCTCTACCAGAACGCCGCCGGTGAGCTGATCATGGTCGCCAGCGACCGTATGTCCGCCTACGACTGGGTGCTGCCCAGCGAGATCCCCGACAAGGGCCGGGTGCTCACCCAGCTGTCCCTGTGGTGGTTCGACCAGCTCTCCGACCTGGCCGCCGACCACGTGCTGTCCACCGAGCTCCCGGCCGGCGCCCCGGCCGACTGGGCGGGCCGCACCCTGGTCTGCAAGTCGCTGCGGATGGTCCCCGTCGAGTGCGTGGCCCGCGGCTACCTCGCCGGCTCCGGCCTCGTCGAGTACCGCCAGACCCGCACGGTCTGCGGTCTGGCGCTTCCCGAGGGCCTGGACGACGGCTCCGAGCTCCCCGCGCCGATCTTCACCCCCGCGACCAAGGCCGCGGTCGGCGACCACGACGAGAACGTCTCCTACGAGGAGGTCGCCCGCCAGGTCGGCGCCGAGACCGCCGCCCATCTCCGCCAGCTGACCCTGGGCCTCTACGCCCGGGCCCGCGACATCGCCCGGGAACGCGGACTGATCCTGGCGGACACCAAGTTCGAGTTCGGCTTCGACGGCGACACCCTCACCCTGGCCGACGAGGTCCTCACCCCGGACTCCTCCCGCTACTGGCCCGCCGACCAGTGGCAGCCCGGCCGTCCCCAGCCGTCCTTCGACAAGCAGTACGTCCGCGACTGGCTGACCTCGCCCGCCTCCGGCTGGGACCGCACCGGCGAACAGCCGCCGCCCGCCCTCCCGCAGGAAGCCATCGAGCGCACCCGCGCCAAGTACATCGAGGCGTACGAGCGCCTCACCGGCCTCAGCTGGTCGTAACGGCCGCCGGCCGCCCAGCCGGACAGAAAAGGGAAGAGCCCCCGGTCACCGACCGGGGGCTCTCCCGCTGTGGAGCGGACGACGAGGCTCGAACTCGCGACCTCAACCTTGGCAAGGTTGCGCTCTACCAACTGAGCTACGTCCGCATGCTCCGTGCCGAGCTCCTGTTCCCAGTCGCTCACCGCGCGGTGCGGGGTCCACTATAGCCAACGCCGTGGGCTTCCCGGGACCGCCACCGAGGGCCGGATGCCCCCGCGCTCGGCCCCCGCCCTCGCCGACGGCGACGAACGCGCACCGCCCCCCGGCGCCGGCCGGACACCCTGTCTCGCCCCCCTCGACCGCCAACTCCCCAGCCGGCAAAACCGCTTCCGGCAAGAACGGCCCGAAGAAGAGCCCACACCCTCTCCGCGTCCGCTCCGTCGGACAGGCCCGGAACCTGGAAAACGATCTGCGGGCCGGATCTTCCTCTCGATCACTCGCCCCGTGACATCCATCACGCCAATTCCCGCGGATCACGATTCCGGGCGGCGGTGGGAAATGCAGAAGGCCCCGGTCACAAGGACCGGGGCCTTCATTCTGAGCGGACGACGAGGCTCGAACTCGCGACCTCAACCTTGGCAAGGTTGCGCTCTACCAACTGAGCTACGTCCGCAGGCATCCACTCGGCTTTCACCGGTGGCGCGACAGCTACTCTACCTGATCCAAAGGACTGGTCGAGACTGTCAGAGCGGGTGACAGGGATTGCACACTGCGCCTCCCCCTTGGAAAGGGGGCGCTCTACTACTGAGCTACACCCGCGTGACTCCTCGGGGCCCGGCCTTTCGGCCTCGCCCCTCGGCGTGCTCCAGACTCTAGCTGATCAGTAGGGGTGCTGTGCAAGTCGGCTGCGCCCGGGCCGGCGGACGCCGGCAAGTCGGTTAGTGGTTCGCCGCGTTGAAGGCCTCGTAGACCTTCTTGGGGATCCGGCCGCGCGGCGGGACGTCCATCTGGTGCGAGCGGGCCCAGGCACGGACGGCGGCCGGGTCGGGGGTCACCGCGGTCCGGGTGTAGGCCTTGCCGGACTTGGCCCGCTTGCGGCCGGCCTCGACGAACGGAGCGAGGGCGCCGCGCAGTTTCTTCGCATTGGCGGGATTGAGGTCGATCTCGTACGACTTCCCGTCCAATCCGAAGGCGACCGTCTCTGCGGCTTCTCCTCCGTCGATGTCATCGGAGAGCGTTACTACTACGCGCTGCGCCACGGATATCGGTCCTTTCGTGGAGCGACCCCGTGTTGACGTGGGGTGATGCTCCGGATCCGGCTGATTGGGATCAATGCTTTTTCATTTGTACAGCGATGGGCATTGCATTGTGAAGCCCAGTTAATTTCGTCAGCGTGTCTTCCCGCAATCCGGCCTCCGGATCTTTTCGAGGATTTTCCCTGGGGGGCACTCCGCCCGATACCGCACCGTGATCGGGCAGGCAGGATATCTATGCGCGTAGATTTTCGAACACGGTACTGTGATGTCACCGCCTTACGCACCACACCACCGGGAGTGCCAGTGGCACGCGTCGTAGTCGACGTCATGCTCAAGCCGGAGATCCTCGACCCGCAGGGGCAGGCGGTGCAGCGCGCACTGCCTCGTCTGGGTTTCGAAGGGATCGCCGATGTCCGTCAGGGCAAGCGATTCGAACTAGAGGTGGAGGGACCGGTCGATGACGCCGCCCTCGCCCGGGTCCACGAGATGGCCGGGACGTTCCTCGCCAACACCGTCATTGAAGACTTCACCGTGCGGGTCGAGTCATGACCTCGCGTATCGGTGTGATCACTTTCCCCGGCACGCTCGATGACCGCGACACCCAGCGCGCGGTTGCTCTGGCGGGCGCCGAGGCGGTGCCGTTGTGGCACCGTGACAAGGACCTCAAGCAGGTCGACGCCGTGGTCCTGCCCGGCGGGTTTTCCTACGGCGATTACCTGCGCGCCGGAGCGATCTCGCGCTTTTCGCCGGTGATGGAGACCGTCATCGAGCAGGCGAAGGCCGGTCTTCCCGTCCTGGGTATCTGCAACGGGTTCCAGGTGCTGACCGAGACGCATCTGCTGCCGGGCGCGATGCTGCGCAACAACCATCTGCACTTCATCTGCCGGGA
>NZ_JBEZMM010000042.1:0-433 GCF_040652715.1 Streptomyces sp. NPDC048196
CCGGTGTTTGGGACGTAAAGCGACAGCAGTCCCAAACACCGGCCCCGCAGGCCCGTCACCGCACCCAACACCCACCCAGCCCGCCGCAGGCGCAATGGCCAGACGACCCGCGACGGGAAAGACGAGTACGTGCGGGGCCCCGCAAAGCACAATGGCGAGCGAGCCCCGCGGCGCAGCAGACAGCCACGTGGGCGGCGCCGCAAAGCGCGCAACGGCGACCGAGCCCCGCGGCGGGAGAGACAGCTACGTGCGGGGGCGCCGCAAAGCGCGCAACGGCGAATGACACCCGCGGCGGGACAGCCAGCCACGTACGCGGCACCGCAAAGCGCACCGCGCCCCCGCGGCGGGACAGCCAGCCACGTACGCGGCACCGCAAAGCGCACCGCGCCCCCGCGGCGGGACAGCCAGCCACGTACGCGGCGCCGCAAAGCGC
>NZ_JBEZMM010000042.1:531-68506 GCF_040652715.1 Streptomyces sp. NPDC048196
GCACCGCGCCCCCGCGGCGGGACAGCCAGCCACGTACGCGGCGCCGCAAAGCGCACCGCGCCCCCGCGGCGGGACAGCCAGCCACGTACGCGGCGCCGCAAAGCGCAACGGCGAACCACACCCGCGGCGGGAGAGACAGCTACGTGGGAGGCGCCGCAAAGCGCACACCGGCAAGCCCCGCGGCGGGAAAGCCAGGTACGTGGGGGTAGCCTCAACCGCACTGCACCCGACCCCTCAAGGAGCCGTACCGTGAGCCAGCGCACCCTCGTCCTTCTCAAGCCCGATGCCGTCAAGCGCGGCCTGGTCGGCGAGATCATCGGCCGGATCGAGCGGAAGGCCGGCTGGACGATCAGCGCGCTGGAGCTGCGTACCCTCGACCGGGCGATCCTGGAGCAGCACTACGCCGAGCACGTCGGGCGGGACTTCTACGAGCCGCTGGTCGCGTTCATGTCCTCCGGCCCGGTCGTCGCGATGGTCGTCGAGGGGGAGCGGGTGATCGAGGGCGTGCGTGCGCTGGCCGGTCCGACTGACCCGATTGCCGCGCCGAGTGGGTCCATTCGTGGGGACTTCGGAACGATCACCCGGGAGAATCTGATCCATGCCTCGGATTCCGAAGAGTCCGCCGAGCGTGAGATCAAGATTTTCTTCCCCGGTATTTCCTGACGTTTCATCAGCTGTACACCCCTCGTGACCAGGGGCGACCGACAAATTCAGCGGTCGCCCTTTGGTGTATGCGACACGATCGGGGGAACGCATCACCGCGACACGACGTCACCATTGAGGGGGGCGGGTACGTGTACGGCTGACAATGGCGAAACAGCCTCCCGACGTGTTCGAGTGGGTGCACTACGAACTACGATGGAGGCTTCCGCGCCGCAGCGCGCACCACCTCCTGCCGACCTCCAGTAAGCATTCGCTCCAGTTGGGAAGGCCAGACGTATCCTCATGGGGAACAACATGTCGTTCATCGGCCGTGACATGGCTGTCGACCTCGGGACCGCCAACACGCTGGTGTACGTCAGGGGCCGCGGAATCGTCCTCAACGAACCGTCGGTCGTGGCCATCAACACCAACACCGGGGGCATCCTCGCGGTGGGCGCCGAGGCCAAGAAGATGATCGGGCGCACGCCCGGCAACATCGTTGCCGTACGGCCCCTGAAGGACGGCGTGATCGCCGACTTCGAGATCACCGAGCGGATGCTCCGCTACTTCATCCTGAAGATCCACAAGCGTCGCTACCTCGCCCGTCCGCGGGTCGTGGTGTGCGTTCCCTCCGGTATCACGGGAGTTGAGCGCCGCGCGGTCATCGAGGCGTCGACCCAGGCCGGCGCGCGCCAGGTGCACATCATCGAGGAGCCGATGGCCGCCGCCATCGGGTCCGGCCTGCCGGTCCACGAGGCCACCGGCAACATGGTCGTGGACATCGGCGGCGGTACGACCGAGGTCGCCGTCATCTCGCTCGGCGGGATCGTCACCGCCCAGTCGATCCGGGTGGCCGGCGACGAGCTCGACAACGCGATCATCCAGCACATCAAGAAGGAGTACAGCCTCCTGCTGGGCGAGCGCACCGCCGAGAGCATCAAGATCACCATCGGCTCGGCGTACGACCTGGAACAGGACGAGCACACCGAGATCCGCGGCCGCGACCTGGTCTCCGGTCTGCCCAAGACCGTGGTCATCTCGGCCGCCGAGGTCCGCAAGGCCATCGAGGAACCGGTCAACTCCATCGTCGACGCGGTCAAGACGACCCTCGACAAGTGCCCGCCGGAGCTCTCCGGTGACGTCATGGACCGCGGCATCGTGCTCACCGGCGGCGGCGCCCTGCTCCGCGGCCTCGACGAGCGGCTGCGCCGCGAGACCGGTATGCCCATCCACATCGCCGAGGACCCGCTGGACTCGGTGGCCCTCGGTTCCGGCAAGTGCGTGGAGGAGTTCGAGGCGCTGCAGCAGGTCCTCGACTCCCAGCCGCGCAGGTAACACCCCGGTTCCCGGTCCCGCCGCGGCCGTCCTGCGGCGTCCGCGGCGGTCGGGCACCATGGCGAGTGCGGTCCGTCCGTCCGGCGGGCCGCTACGTACCGGCGGTCCCGGTCGTTGATACGGATCGTTGCTGCGAATCGCTGATATACAGGCACAACATCCCGACAGACACGGTGCCCTGACGGTTCACCACCGGGCCCGTCACAGCAAGGCACAACGCTCAACTCCCGAACGAGACCGGCGGGGCCCGCAGCCGGCCGGTCCTACGAGGAAGGACACGGCCGCCGCACGTGAGGGACACACGAGAGAGCCGGCTGTTGCTGGTGCTGCTGGTCGCGATCGCGTTCGCGCTGATCACGGTCGACATCCGCGGCGGCGAACAGTCCCCGCTCGATGGCGCCCGGCAGGCCGCGGCCGCCGCCTTCGGCCCGGTCGAGGCCGGTGTCGCCCGCGTCGTCGACCCGGTCGGCAACGCCGTCAGCGCCGTACGGGACTCCGGCCGGCGGCACAGCAGGATCGCCCAGCTGCAGCACGAGAACGAGGCGCTGAAGGCCAAGCTCGGCTCCTCCGACCGCAACCGCAACCGGGCCCGGGAACTCGACAAGATCCTCAAGACCGCCGGCACCGGCCAGTACGCCATCAAGGGCGCCCAGGTGATCGCCATCGGCTCGGCCCAGGGCTTCTCCTGGACCATCACCATCGACGCCGGCAGCCGGGACGGCATCGCCCGCGACATGACCGTCCTCAACGGCGACGGTCTGGTCGGCCGGGTCACCACCGTCGGCCCCGACACCTCCACCGTCCTGCTGGCCGCCGACCCCGACTTCACGGTCGGCACCCGCATGGAGAAGACCAACGAGATCGGCTTCGCCAACGGGCAGGGCGTCCGCTCGCTGCGCGTCCAGCTGCTCAACGGCCGGGCCACCGTCAAGAAGGGTGACCGCCTGGTCACCTTCGGGTCCAGCAAGGACAAGCCCTTCGTCCCCGGCGTGCCGGTCGGCCGGGTCGTCAAGGTCGAGCCCTCCAACGGCGATCTGACCCGCACCCTCCAGGTCCGTCCGTTCGTCTCGTTCTCCCAGCTCGACATCGTCGGCGTCGTCGTGCAGCCGCCCCGCCAGGACCCGCGGGACACCGTCCTGCCGCCCGCGCCGGCCAAGCCCAAGCCGACGCCGACGGTCACCGTCACGGCCACGCCCTCCGCGAGCGCCTCCCCCAGGAGCTGACCGATGCGCATCAACCGGATCCTGCTCTCGGCCCCGCTGGTGGTCGTCGCCCTCATCATCCAGGTCAGCATCCTCGGCAGACTCCAACTGCCCGGCGCCGTACCGGACCTGCTGCTGCTCGTCGTGCTCGGCCTGGCGCTGGTCCACGGCCACGTCGCCGGCGCGCTCGTCGGCTTCTTCGCCGGGCTGCTGGCCGACCTGGCCCCGCCGTCCGACCACGCCATCGGCCGCTACGCGCTGGTCCTGTGCGTCATCGGCTACATCGCCGGGCTGACCAAGCCCGACTCCGGCCAGCACCGCTCGGCGACCCTGCCGCTGATGGTCGTCATCGGCGCCGCCATCGGCTCGACCCTGATGTACGCCGGCGTCGGCTCGCTCGTCGGCGACACCGCCGCCCGCCACGTCGGCCTGGTCGGGCTGCTGCTCAGCGCCACCCTCTACGACCTGCTGCTGGCGCCGTTCACGGTCCCGCTGGTGATGGCGCTGGCCCGCCGTACCGAGCACGACTCGGTGGTCGGCGACGGTTCCCCCAGCCCGAGCGGCACCGCCACCCGTGACTCCGCGTACGGCTGGCTCACCACCGGCACCGGACTCAAGGCCAGCCGCGGCGCCATGAAATCGGCCCGCGCCAAGGCCCACATCGGCAGCCAGCGCGGCGGACTGCTCGGCAAGTCGGCCCGCGACAAGGCCGGCCGGATCAAGGGGGTCAAGCGGCTGTGACCCATCTCCCCGAAACCCGGACCTCGCGGGTGAGCGTCCGGCTCATCGCGATCCAGATCCTGGTCTTCTCCCTGCTGCTCACCCTCGGCGGCCGGCTCTGGTACCTGCAGATCCGCAACGGCCAGGAGTACGCCACCGAGGCGCGCAACAACCACGTCCAGCAGGTCGTCGACCCCGCCACCCGCGGCTCCATCCTCGACGCGCGCGGCGTGCCGCTGGCCGACAACCAGACCCGGCTGGTCGTCTCCGCCAGCCGCACCGACCTGCTGAAGATGAAGGACGACGGCAAGGCCGTGCTCGGCCGGCTCGCCAAGGTGCTCGGCATGTCCGAGAAGGAGATCCGCAACAAGGTCCGGCTCTGCGACTCCAAGACCCCGCAGCCGTGCTGGAACGGCTCGCCGTACCAGCCGATCCCGATCACCGACGAGGCCACCACCCAGCAGGCCCTGCAGATCCGCGAGCGGTCCGAGGACTTCCCCGGCATCACCGCCGAGCCCACCGCCGTCCGCCGCTACCCGGCCCCCGTCGGCGCCAACACCGCGCAGGTGCTCGGCTACCTCTCCCCGGTCACCGACGAGGAGATCAACAAGGCCAAGAACACCCACTCGCCGCTGCTCCGCTCGGACCAGATCGGCCGCTCCGGCCTGGAGCGCACCTACGACACGTACCTGCGCGGCAAGGCCGCCGTCACCCGCTACGAGGTCGACAACCTCGGCCGGGTCATCGGCCAGGCCAAGAGCGAGAAGGGCCAGTCCGGTTCGTCGATAGTCACCAGCATCGACGCCCGGGTGCAGGCGCTGGCGGAGAAGCAGCTGGACCAGGCCATGAAGGACGCCCGTAAGGTGCACGACAAGAACACCGGCACCAACTACAAGGCGGACTCCGGTGCCGTGGTCGTCATGGAGGCGAAGACCGGCCGGGTGGTGGCGATGGCCTCCAACCCCAGCTACGACCCGAACGCCTGGGTCGGCGGCATCTCGGGCAAGGACTACGCCCGCCTCACCGGCAAGGACTCCAACTACCCGCTGCTGAACCGCGCCATCCAGGGCCAGGCCGCCCCCGGCTCGATCTTCAAGGTCATCTCGACCACCGCGGCGGTCAACGCGGGCTACGACTTCAACGGCCACTACCCCTGCACCAGCTCGTACAGCATCGGCGGCCAGGTCTTCCGGAACTTCGAGGGCGAGGGCCACGGCGACATCAGCCTGGGCCGGGCGCTGGAGGTCTCCTGCGACACCGTCTTCTACCGGCTCTCGCACGAGGAGTGGAAGAAGGACGGCGGCGACAAGCCGAAGAAGGACCCCAACGACTGGTTCTACCGGACCGCCCACCAGTTCGGGCTCGGCAAGGAGACCGGCATCGACCTCCCCAACGAGGTCAACGGCCGGGTCCCCGACCGCCGGTGGAAGCACAGCTTCTGGAAGGCCAACAAGGACGGCTGGTGCCGGCAGGCCAAGGCCTGGCCCAAGAAGAAGGACTACACCACCAAGCTCGCCCGTGAGGGCTGCCTCGAAGGCATGAAGCTGCACGCCTACGACTCGATCAACTACGCCATCGGCCAGGGCGACACCCTCGTCACCCCCATCCAGATGGCCACCATCTACGCCGCGATCAGCAACGGCGGCACGCTCTACAACCCCACCGTCGGCAAGGCCATCGTCAGCCCCGACGGCAAGCACATCCAGCAGATCGCGCCGCGCTCGCACGGCAAGCTGCCGGACAGCCCCCACACCCTCAAGCAGATCGACTCCGCACTGGCCGGCGTCGCCACCCGCGGCACCGCCGCCTGGCGCTTCCAGGGCTGGCCGCAGGACAAGATCCCGATGCACGCCAAGACCGGTACCGCCGAGGTCTACGGCAAGCAGACCACCTCGTGGTTCGCGACGTACACCAAGGACTACACGATCGTCATGACGATCTCCCAGGGTGGTACGGGATCCGGCGCCTCCGGCCCGGCCGTGCGCAACATCTACAACGCCCTGTACGGCGTCGACGAGAAGGGCGGCATCGACCCGAAGGCGGCCCTGCTGCCCAGGCCGCAGGGCAAACTGCCCAAGATCGAGAGCGACGGCACCATCGAGGCCCAGCCCATCAAGCCCTACGCCCCGCCGTCCCCGTCGCCCTCACCTTCGGGGAGCCCCCAGTGACCTCAAGCCACACCTCCCGGGCGTTCTCCGTCCGCCGCTACACCCCGGAACTCGGTACCTGGGGAAAGCTGACGGCACGTGACTCCGTGCTGCGCAAGCTGGACTGGATACTGCTGGTGTCCTGCCTGCTGCTGTCGCTCCTCGGCTCGCTGCTCGTCTTCTCCGCCACCCGCAACCGCACCGAGCTCAACAAGGGCGACGAGTACTACTTCTTCCTGCACCACCTGCTCAACCTCGGCATCGGCCTGACGCTGGCCGGCGGCACGATCTGGCTCGGCCACCGCACCCTGCGCGGCGCGATCCCGGTGCTGTACGCCCTGTCGGTGGTGCTCGCCCTGCTGGTGCTGACGCCGCTCGGCGCCACCATCAACGGCTCGCGCTCCTGGCTGGCGATCCCCGGCGGGTTCTCCCTCCAGCCCGCCGAGTTCGCGAAGATCACCATCTCGCTCGGCATGGCGATGATCCTGGCCTCCCGGGTCGACGCCGGCGACCGCCCGTACCCCGGCCACCGCACCGTCGTCCAGGCCCTCGGGCTGGCCGCCGTGCCCGTCGCCATCATCCTGCTGATGCCCGACCTCGGCTCGGTCATGGTGCTCGGCGCCGTCATCCTCGGCGTCCTGCTCGCCTCCGGCGCGTCCAACCGCTGGATCCTCGGACTGGTCAGCGCCGGTGTCGTCGGCTGCGTCGCCATCTGGCAGCTCGGGCTGCTCGACGCGTACCAGATCGCCCGCTTCGCCGCGTTCGCCAACCCGAGCCTGGACCCGGCCGGTGTCGGCTACAACACCAACCAGGCCCGGATCGCCATCGGCGGCGGCGGACTGACCGGCTCCGGGCTCTTCCACGGCAGCCAGACCACCGGCCAGTTCGTCCCCGAGCAGCAGACGGACTTCATCTTCACCGTCGCCGGCGAGGAGCTGGGCTTCCTCGGCGCGGGCCTGATCATCGTCCTGCTCGGCATCGTCCTGTGGCGCGCCTGCCGGATCGCCCGCGAGTCGACCGAGCTCTACGGCACGATCGTGGCCGCCGGCATCATCGCGTGGTTCGCCTTCCAGGCCTTCGAGAACATCGGCATGACGCTCGGCATCATGCCGGTGACCGGCCTGCCGCTGCCCTTCGTCTCCTACGGCGGCACGTCGATGTTCGCGGTCTGGATCGCCATAGGGCTGCTCCAGTCGATCCGGGTCGGCCGCCCGCTGTCCGCGTCCCGCTGACGGCGGGGCCCGGCCCGCGCCGGGTCACCGCACGGTGTACAGCTCGAACCACAGCGACGCGGACCGCGGCCCGCCGGCGTACGGCGTGGTGCCCCAGTCGTCGGCGAGCTCGCCGGTCAGCCACAGCCCGTGATCAACGTCCTTGGCCACCGGGTCGTACGGCGGCCGGGCCGGCGAGGGGACGGCCGGCGGGGGGCGGCGGACCGCGGCCCCGTCGTGCACGCTGATCCGCAGGCCGTGCCCGGCCGTCAGCAGCCGCAGCAGGATGTCCGCCGACCGCGGGGTGCGCAGATGGGAGTTGGTGACCGCCTCCGAGGTGAGCAGCACCGCGGTGTCCAGCAGCGGGGTGAGCGGGGTGCTGCGCAGTACGGCCCGGACGAAATCGCGGGCGAGCTTCGGGCTGGTGGGTTCGCTCGGCGCCGTCAGCAGAAACGGGCGGGCCCCCGCCGAGAAGCGGATGGGTGACCGGGCGACGGCTGCGCTGTGGGGATGCACGGGTGTCTCCCTCCCCGAGGGGTCGAGTGAGCGCCGATCGCCACCCTGAGTGGGCGGCTAGTGACACACCGTAAGCCACCTTCCCTGGCATGTGCCACCCGCTCTTCCGATGCCGGCACACACCACGGAGAGCGATCCTGTCCGGGTGGGTGGTCCCCGTTATGGCTGCTGGCTACATTCGAGGCATGGCGGACACCGTGCGGGAGATCGAGCGGAAATACGAGGCCGACGACGACACCCACCTGCCCGACCTGGCCGGCGTCGACCGGGTCGCCACGGTGGAGGAGCGCGGCACCGAAAGCCTGGACGCCCTCTACTACGACACCGCCGACCAGCGCCTCGCCGCGGACGGCGTCACCCTCCGGCGGCGCACCGGCGGACCGGACGCCGGCTGGCACCTGAAACTCCCGGTCGAGCCCGGTGTGCGCGAGGAGATCCGGGCACCGCTCTCGGACGCCCCGCCCCCCGAACTGGCCGCCCTGGTCCGCTCCCGGACCCGCGGCCAGGACCTGATCCCCCTGGTGCGGCTGCGGACCCGCCGGACCGTCCGGGTGCTGCGCGACGCCGCGGGCGCACCGCTGGCCGAGGTGGCGATGGACGCGGTGACTGCGCGGCGGGTGACGTTCGCGGCTGCGCACACGGCGGCGTCCGGCGGCACCGGCCCGATGGAGGCGCGCTGGCACGAGATCGAGGTCGAGCTGGCCGGCGCCGGCGACGGCGACCGTACGGGCCAGGACGGCACCGGCACGGGCGGCAACGGGGGTACCGGGCTGCTGGACGCGATCGGCCGGGCGCTGGCCGACGCCGGGGTGCGACCCGCCTCGGCGCCCTCCAAGCTGGCCCGGGCACTGACCGAGACGGGCCTGCGCACCGAAGGTCCCGACGGCGCCGACGGGCGCCCCGCGGGCACGTCGACCGCCCGCTCCGGCGGGAAGCCGCGCACCGCCGCGGACCTCGTCCTGGACTACGCCGCCACACAGGTGCGGGCGATCACCGCCCTCGATCCCGCGGTCCGCCGCGACCTGCCCGATTCCGTGCACCAGATGCGGGTCGCCACCCGCCGCCTGCGCAGCACCTTCCGCTCCTACGCCAAGGTCCTCGACCGCGCCGTCACCGACCCGATAGGCGCCGAACTCAAGTGGCTGGCAGGGGAGTTGGGGGCCGGCCGGGACCAGGAGGTGCTGGCCGAGCGGCTGCGCGCGGGGCTGGCGGAGGTGCCCCGGACGCTCCGGCTCGGCCCGGTGGCCGCCCGGCTGCGGCTGTGGTCCGAGCGCAACCGGGCCGGCGCCCGCGACCGCCTGCTCGCCGCCCTGGACGACCCCCGCTACCTGGCCCTCCTCGACCGGCTGCACGCCCTCCTGGAGGACCCGCCGCTGCGCACCGCCGCCAAGCGGCCCGCCTCCGAGGCGGCGGCCCGGGCCGTCCTCAAGGACTACCGGCGGCTGGCCGGCCGCGTGGCGGCCGCGCTGGACGCCCCCGCCGGCCGGGCCCGGGACGAGGCGCTGCACAGCGCCCGCAAGGCCGCCAAGCGGGCCCGGTACGCGGCCGAGGCGGCCCGCCCGGCGCTCGGCAAGCCGGCGAAGAAGTTCGCCAAGCGGATCAAGAAGGTGCAGCAGCTGCTCGGCGACCACCAGGACAGCGTGGTGGCCCGCGGCGCCCTCCGTGACCTGGCCACCCAGGCCCACCGCGCCGGCGAGGGCGGCTTCACCTTCGGCCTCCTCCACGGCCGCGAGGAGGCCCTGGCCGCCCAACGGGAGCGCGACCTGCCGGCCACCTGGGCGAAGGCGTCCCGTAAGGGGCTGCTGGCGCGGCTGGGGGCGTGAGACGGGGGCACCGCGCCCGCCGTGCGATTTCGGGTGCCGCCGAGCGGGTTACGCTTGAGAGTCGCCCCTTGTCAGCCCACGAAGGTTCGAGATGTCCGAGTCGGTTTTCCCGCAACTCGAAGCTCTGCTCCCACACGTGCAGAAGCCGATCCAGTACGTCGGCGGTGAGCTCAACTCCACGGTCAAGCCGTGGGAGAGCTGCGACGTCCGCTGGGCCCTCATGTACCCCGACGCGTACGAGGTCGGGCTGCCCAACCAGGGCGTCATGATCCTCTACGAGGTCCTCAACGAGCAGGAGGGCGTGCTCGCCGAGCGCACCTACAGCGTCTGGCCGGACCTCGAAGCGCTGATGCGTGAGCACGAGGTGCCGCAGTTCACGGTCGACGCGCACCGCCCCGTCGGCGCCTTCGACGTGCTCGGCGTCTCCTTCTCCACCGAGCTGGGCTACACCAACCTGCTCACCGCCCTGGACCTGGCCGGTATCCCGTTCGAGTCCAAGGACCGCACCGACGAGCACCCGCTGATCCTCGCGGGCGGCCACGCCGCCTTCAACCCCGAGCCGATCGCGGACTTCCTCGACTGCGCGGTGGTCGGCGACGGTGAGCAGGCCGTGCTGGAGATCACCGAGATCATCCGCGCCTGGAAGAACGAGGGACGCCCGGGCGGCCGCGACGAGCTGCTGTTCCGCCTCGCGAAGACCGGCAGCGTCTACGTCCCCAAGTTCTACGACGTCGAGTACCTGGCCGACGGCCGGATCTCCCGCGTCGTGCCCAACCGCTCCGGCGTCCCGTGGCGGGTCTCCAAGCACACCGTCATGGACCTCGACGAGTGGCCGTACCCCAAGCAGCCGCTGGTCCCGCTCGCCGAGACCGTCCACGAGCGGATGTCGGTGGAGATCTTCCGCGGCTGCACCCGCGGCTGCCGTTTCTGCCAGGCCGGCATGATCACGCGCCCCGTGCGGGAGCGAAGCATCACCGGCATCGGCGAGATGGTGGACAAGGGCCTGAAGGCCACCGGATTCGAGGAGGTCGGCCTCCTCTCCCTCTCCTCCGCGGACCACACCGAGATCGGTGACATCGCCAAGGGCCTCGCCGACCGGTACGAGGAAGACAAGATCGGCCTGTCGCTGCCCTCCACCCGGGTCGACGCCTTCAACATCGACCTCGCCAACGAGCTGACCCGCAACGGCCGCCGCTCGGGTCTGACCTTCGCGCCCGAGGGCGGCTCGGAGCGGATCCGCAAGGTCATCAACAAGATGGTCTCCGAAGAGGACCTGATCAGGACCGTCTCCACGGCCTACGGCAACGGCTGGCGGCAGGTGAAGCTGTACTTCATGTGCGGTCTGCCGACCGAGACCGACGAGGATGTCCTCCAGATCGGCGACATGGCGGTCAAGGTCATCGCCGAGGGCCGCAAGGTCTCCGGGCAGAACGACATCCGCTGCACGGTCTCCATCGGCGGCTTCGTCCCCAAGCCGCACACCCCCTTCCAGTGGGCCCCGCAGCTGTCCGCCGAGGAGACCGACGCCCGCCTCGAAAAGCTCCGCGACAAGATCCGCGGCGACAAGAAGTACGGCCGTTCCATCGGCTTCCGCTACCACGACGGCAAGCCCGGCATCGTCGAGGGCCTGCTCTCGCGCGGTGACCGCCGCGTGGGCTCCGTCATCCGCGCCGTCTACGAGGACGGCGGCCGCTTCGACGGCTGGCGCGAGCACTTCTCCTACGACCGCTGGATGCGCGCCGCGGAGAAGACGCTGCCGGAGTTCGGCGTGGACGTCGCCTGGTACACCACCCGCGAGCGGGAGTACGAGGAGGTCCTGCCCTGGGACCACCTGGACTCCGGCCTCGACAAGGACTGGCTCTGGGAGGACTGGCAGGACGCCCTCGACGAGACCGAGGTCGAGGACTGCCGCTGGACCCCGTGCTTCGACTGTGGGGTCTGTCCGCAGATGGACACCCAGATCCAGATCGGCCCCACGGGCAAGAAGCTGCTGCCGCTGACGGTCGTCAAGTAGCGCCTCCCGTAAAGCAGTTCGGCCCGGCCTCCGCCCTCGCGGTGGCCGGGCCGCGGTGTGCTCGGCACAATGATCCGATGCCCGCACCGCACACGCCGACGTCAGGGCGGCTGGTCGTCCCCTCCGTCGCGTTCCACGACTCGTTCCTCGCCGCGATGGACGAGTTCCGCGCCGACGGCGCCGAGCACGCTCCGCGGTCCAACCTGGCGCGCGAACTGCGCACCTGGCGCACCCGCTGGCCGACCCCCGAGGGGTTCGCCGCGTACGTCGCCGCGGTGGGCGGCACCGCGTACGACGAGCGCGCCGACGGCCGGGTGCCGGTGTCCACCCGATGGTGGGTGGTGGACGGCAGCTATCTGGGCCGCGTCACCTTCCGCCACCGGCTCACCCCCTCCCTCCGCACGTGGGGCGGTCACCTCGGGTACGCGGTACGCCCCGGGGCCCGCCGGCAGGGGCACGCCACGGCGATGCTGCGCGCCGCCCTGCCGATCGCCCGCGACGAGCTCGGCATCGATCCGGTGCTGGTCACCTGCGACGCGGACAACCTCGGATCACGCAAGGTCATCGAGGCCTGCGGCGGGATCTTCGAGGACCGGCGGGACGAGAAGCTGCGGTACTGGGTCACCGCGGCGGTGCCCGCCGGCGGCGTCGGCGGCGGGTCCGGCGGGCAGCGCCGAGGGCAGCCGGACCGCCCTTGGGGAACCGGGTGGCCGTGAGACACGTACTCTAGGTAGCAGTACGACCGCACTCACGAAGGACTGAACGACACTGGGCAAGCGACAGCCCGAAGGCCCGCCGCCCGCACCGGCGGTGCAGCGCATCCGACTGCGCTACACCAAGCGCGGCCGCCTCCGGTTCACCAGCCACCGCGACTTCCAGCGCGCTTTCGAGCGGGCGCTGCGCCGCGCCGAGGTCCCCATGGCCTATTCGGCGGGTTTCACCCCGCACCCCAAGGTGTCGTACGCGAACGCCGCCCCGACCGGCACGGGCAGTGAGGCCGAGTATCTGGAGATCCAGCTCGCCGCGCGCCGCGACCCGGACAAGCTTCGCGAACTCCTCGACGAGTCGCTGCCGGCCGGGCTCGATGTGATCGAATCGGTCGAGGCCCGCACCAGCGGCCTGGCCGACCGGTTGCAGGCGTCGGTGTGGGAGCTCCGGCTCGACGGGGTCGCCCCCGAGGTCGCCGCCCACGCCGTCGAGGCGTTCCTCGCGGCCGAAGAGGTGCTGGTCGAACGCCGTACGAAGAACGGCATGCGGACCTTCGACGCCCGGGCCGCGGTGGCGCATCTGGAAGCGGCCGGTTGCCAGGGCGATAGGCCCGACGGCAATGCCTGTGCGATACTGCGGCTGGTTGTTCGGCATGTGACACCCGCCGTTCGACCCGACGACGTCCTGTCCGGCCTCCGAGCTACGGCCGACCTGGCGCCGCCGGTCCCCGCTGCGGTGACCAGGCTGGCGCAGGGGCTGCTCGATGAGGAGACCGGCGCGGTGACCGACCCGCTTGCGCCCGACCGCGACGCTGCCACGGCCGCCCCACCCACGGCCGCCGGGCAGAGTGCCGCGAAGGCGCCGGGCGGGGCCTCCCCGGCAGCCGGGGACGGTACTGCGTAGGACCGCCGTCGTCGCGTCGCCGATCAACCAGGGCGCCACCCCGGTCCGGCAGACGCACTGACCAGGAGACTTTCGCCGGTCCCCACCCCAAAAAAGGGGGCCGGCGAGCGAGACGACAGCTCCCGTGCGGCGCCCACGCCCCGGACAGCGGGCCCGCGCTCATCACGCGGACCGCTACCGGAACCAGGCGCGGCGCCCGGGAGCGTGACGGGAGAACCGCCCGCATGCTCGAGCCCATTGAGCCCACTGAAGCCACGTCGTCCCCGGACCGCGGTCCGGACGACAACCACTCACCCAGTGACACGCTGCCGCCGCGCCGTCGGCGCCGGGCGGCGTCCCGGCCGGCCGGTCCGCCGGTCGCCGGTGACGCCTCCGCGGCCACCGTGGTGAGCACCGAGCCCGCCGCGCCGACGGCCGACCGGGCCGCCGCCGAGGAGGCCACCGCGTCCGCGGTGAGCAGCGGCGACGAGGCCAAGCCGGCCCGTACCCGCCGCCGGGCGACCCGTAAGGCCACCGCCCCCGCCGGGGCCCCGCAGCCGGCCGCCGAGGCGCCCGCGGAGGCGCCCGTGGAGGCTCCTGCCGAGGCCGAGATCGAGGCCGGTGCCGCAGCCGCCGCCGAGGCACCGCAGACCGAGGAGGCCGCCCCGCGCCGTACCCGCCGCCGGGCGACCCGCAAGGCGACCGCCCCCGCCGGTGCCCCGCAGCCCGAGGCCGCCCCGGAGCCGGTCGTCGCGGAGGCGACCCTCGACGAGCCGGCCGAGCCGGCCGAGGATGCCGAGGAGGCAGAAGAGATCACCCCCGTCGCCGAGGAGCCCGCGAAGCCGGCCCGTACGCGTCGCCGCGCGACCCGTAAGGCGACCGCTCCGGCCGGTGCCCCGCAGGCGAGCGCCGAGGAGCCCGTCGAGGCCCCGGCCGCACCGGCCGCCGCCGAGGAGGCGCCCGCCGCCGCGGAGGCCGTCGAGGAGGCCAAGCCGGCCCGTACGCGTCGCCGCGCGACCCGTAAGGCCACCGCTCCCGCGGGTGCGCCGCAGGCCGCCGAGGAGCCCGTCGAGGCGCCCCTCCCGGCCGCGGAAGCCGCGGCGGAGGCCGAGGCGCCCGCCGCCGAGGAGACCGAGGGCCCGCGCCGCCGGTCCCGCCGCCGTACCGAGCGCGCCGCGGAGCCGGTCGCCGAGGCGCCGCGGGCCGAGGAGGAGCCCGCGAAGGAGGCGCCGGTGCGCGGCCGCCGTCGTGCCCAGCGGCCGCCGACCGCGGTCTTCCAGGCGCCGGTCTTCACCGAGCCGATGTTCCAGACCCCCGAGACCGCCGCTGCCGCCCATGCCGCGGCGCGCCAGGAGGCCGTCGAGGCCGAGCCGGTCACCGAGGAGCAGCCGCCGGCCGCTGCGCGGCGCCGTCGCCGCCGGGGCGCCCCGGTCGAGGCCGAGCAGGTCGTCACCGCTCCCGCGGAGGAGCCGGAGGCCGCCGAGGAGGCCGAGGCCGAGGAGGCCGGCCACGCCGAGGACGAGTTCGCCGAGCGTCCGTCGCGCCGCCGTCGCCGTGGTGGCCGTCGCCGCCGCCGCGGGGAGAGCGCCGAGGGCACCGAGGAGCAGCAGGCCGAGGCCGCTGCCGAGGAGGGTGCCCAGGAGGCCGAGGCCGAGGAGGCCGGCCACCGGGAGGCGGAGTCCGCCGAGGAGGCGGAGGAGCACGAGGACGAGCAGTCGGGCGCCGGCTCCAGCAGCAGCCGCCGGCGCCGTCGCCGCCGCCGTCGCAGCGGGGACGCCGCCGAGGTCGAGGCCGCGCACGCCGACGATCCCGAGCGCACGGTCGTCAAGGTCCGTGAGCCCCGCAAGAAGGACGAGGGCACCGGCGCCGACGAGGTGCAGTCGATCAAGGGGTCGACGCGCCTGGAGGCCAAGAAGCAGCGCCGCCGCGAGGGGCGTGAGCAGGGCCGCCGCCGGGTGCCGATCATCACCGAGGCGGAGTTCCTCGCCCGCCGTGAGGCCGTCGAGCGGGTGATGGTCGTCCGCCAGAGCGGCGAGCGCACCCAGATCGCCGTCCTTGAGGACAACGTGCTCGTGGAGCACTTCGTCAACAAGGAGCAGGCCACCTCGTACGTCGGCAATGTGTACCTCGGCAAGGTGCAGAACGTCCTGCCGTCGATGGAGGCCGCCTTCGTCGACATCGGCAAGGGCCGCAACGCCGTGCTGTACGCCGGTGAGGTCAACTTCGAGGCGCTGGGCATGGCGAACGGCCCGCGCCGGATCGAGAGCGCGCTGAAGTCCGGCCAGTCGGTGCTGGTGCAGGTCACCAAGGACCCGATCGGCCACAAGGGCGCCCGCCTGACCAGCCAGGTCTCGCTGCCCGGCCGCTACCTGGTCTACGTGCCCGAGGGCTCGATGACCGGTATCAGCCGCAAGCTTCCGGACACCGAGCGGGCCCGGCTGAAGCAGATCCTCAAGAAGATCGTCCCCGAGGACGCGGGCGTGATCGTCCGTACCGCCGCGGAGGGCGCGAGCGAGGAGGAGCTGGCGCGCGACGTCCAGCGCCTGCAGGCCCAGTGGGAAGAGATCCAGAAGAAGGCCAAGAGCAGCAGCTCCAGTGCGCCGACGCTGCTGTACGGCGAGCCGGACATGACCGTCCGGGTCGTGCGGGACATCTTCAACGAGGACTTCTCCAAGGTCATCGTCAGCGGTGACGACGCCTGGGAGACGATCCACGGCTATGTCGCCCACGTGGCGCCGGACCTCACCGACCGGCTGCAGAAGTGGACCTCGGACGTCGACGTCTTCGCGACGTACCGGATCGACGAGCAGCTGATGAAGGCGCTGGACCGCAAGGTCTGGCTGCCCAGCGGCGGTTCGCTGGTGATCGACCGGACCGAGGCGATGGTCGTGGTCGACGTCAACACCGGCAAGTTCACCGGCCAGGGCGGCAACCTGGAGGAGACGGTCACCAGGAACAACCTGGAGGCGGCCGAGGAGATCGTGCGCCAGCTGCGGCTGCGCGACCTCGGCGGCATCATCGTGATCGACTTCATCGACATGGTGCTGGAGTCCAACCGTGACCTGGTGCTGCGGCGCCTGCTGGAGTGCCTGGGCCGGGACCGTACGAAGCACCAGGTGGCCGAGGTCACCTCGCTCGGCCTGGTCCAGATGACCCGCAAGCGGGTCGGCCAGGGCCTGCTGGAGTCGTTCTCCGAGTCGTGCGTGCACTGCAACGGCCGGGGCGTCATCGTCCACATGGATCAGCCGACGACGGTCGGCGGTGGCGGCAAGCGCAAGAAGAAGGGCAAGGCGGCGCCGGTCGAGGCCGCCGAGCCGCACGTCCACGAGGTCGAGGCCGCCGAGCCCACCCCGGACGGTGGCGCGCCCGAGTTGGAGCCGGTGGCCGTGACGGAGGCCGAGCTGCAGCCCGCGGTGGCCGGTGCCGACGAGTGGTTCAGCAGTCCGGCGGAGGCCGAGGCCGCGGCCGGACGTGGCCGGGGCCGTCGCCGGGTGAGCCGGAAGGTGTCCGCTCCGGCGGGCGCCCCCAAGGCCGCCGCCGAGGAGGCCGCCGCGATCGTGCTGCCGGCCGAGCCGGCGCCCGCGCAGGCCGCCGAGCCGGAGCCCGCCGCGGCGCCGGAGCCGGCCGCCGAGGCCGCTGCCCCGGAGCCCGCGCCGGCCCGTCCGCGTCGTCGGGCGACCCGTAAGGTGACCGCTCCGGCGGGCTCGCCCGAGGTGTCCGACGATTCCGCGGCGACCGTGGTGATCGCCACGCCGGCCGCCGAGCAGGCCGAGGCACCGGCCGCGGAGCCCGTCGAGGGTGCCGAGGCGGCCGAGCCGGAGGCGGCGCCCGCGGCGAAGAAGACCGCGAAGAAGGCGACGGCCAAGAAGGCCACCGCCAAGAAGGCGGCGGCGAAGAAGACCACGGCCAAGAAGGCGGCGGCGAAGAAGACCACCACCGCCAAGAAGGCCACGGCGAAGAAGACCACCACGAAGAAGGCGACGACGAAGAAGGCCGCGGCCAAGAAGACCGCAGCCGCCGAGCAGTCCTCGGTCGCGCAGGCAGAGGGCGCGGCGTAAGCCGCTCCGGTGGAGCCGGTGCTTGCACCGGGGCCTCTACGGAGGACTGAGCGTCACGAATCCGCCCCGGGCCGTCATGGCGGCCCGGGGCCGGTTTGACCCCCTGGTCAAGGCCCCGTAACCTTGACCGTCGGTGTCTGAGACTTCAGAACACCACCAACTTCTGAGCAACTACCTCTCGGTCCGCCGAGGGAGGCCGCTCGTCCGATCGGATTCCACGGGACGTCCCGAGCCCGTGAGAGCGGCTGGCATCAGAGGATCCGTTTCTAGCGAAAGAGAGTTCCGCGTGTACGCGATCGTGCGCACCGGCGGACGCCAGCAGAAGGTTTCTGTCGGCGACGTCATCGAGATTGACCGCATTTCCACCAGCAAGGTCGGCGACACCGTCGAGCTCTCCACGCTGCTGGTCGTCGACGGTGACGCGGTCACCAGCGACCCGTGGGTCCTGGCCGGCGTGAAGGTCCAGGGTGAGGTCGTGGACCACCACAAGGGCAACAAGATCCGGATCCAGAAGTACAAGAACAAGACCGGTTACAAGAAGCGGATCGGCCACCGCCAGCTCCACACGGCGCTGAAGATCACCGGCATCGACGCCCCGGCGAAGTAAGGGACTGAGGAGACATGGCACACAAGAAGGGCGCATCGTCCACCCGGAACGGTCGCGACTCCAATGCTCAGCGGCTCGGCGTGAAGCGCTTCGGCGGTCAGGCCGTCCTCGCCGGTGAGATCCTGGTCCGCCAGCGTGGCACCCACTTCCACCCCGGCACGGGCGTCGGCCGCGGCGGCGACGACACCCTGTTCGCCCTGCAGGCCGGTGCGGTGCAGTTCGGCACCCACCGTGGCCGCAAGGTCGTGAACATCGTCCCGGTCGCCCAGTAATACGGGCCCGGACGTCACACAGCACCACCAGGGGCGGACCGCCTTTTCCCGCGTGAGCGGGAAGGCCGGTCCGCCCTTCGCGTGTTACGACAGAGACACCCCTGACGTACGCGCCCCCGCTGCCGTACGCGCCGTGCTGCTCCGCGCAGTTCCGCGGCGCCCCGGCGGCAACCCGTAGTACGCAGTACCAGACCACCCCGCTCATCTGGAGGCACCCCACCATGACCACCTTCGTGGACCGCGTCGAGCTGCACGTCGCCGCGGGTAACGGAGGCCACGGCTGTGCCTCCGTACACCGGGAGAAGTTCAAGCCGCTCGGCGGCCCCGACGGCGGCAACGGCGGCCGCGGCGGCGATGTGGTCCTGGTCGTCGACCAGGACGTCACCACCCTCCTCGACTACCACCACCACCCGCACCGCAAGGCCACCAACGGCCAGCCGGGTGCGGGCGACAACCGCGAGGGCAAGAACGGCAAGGACCTGGTCCTGCCGGTCCCGGACGGCACGGTCGTGCTCGACAAGAACGGTGAGGTGCTCGCCGACCTGGTGGGCCAGGGCACCACCTTCGTCGCCGGCCAGGGCGGCCGCGGCGGCCTCGGCAACGCGGCGCTGGCCTCCGCCCGCCGCAAGGCGCCCGGTTTCGCGCTGCTCGGCGAGCCGGGGGAGGCCCGGGACATCGTCCTGGAGCTCAAGACCGTCGCGGACGTCGCGCTGGTCGGCTACCCGAGCGCGGGCAAGTCGTCGCTGATCTCGGTGCTCTCCGCGGCCCGGCCGAAGATCGCGGACTACCCGTTCACGACGCTGGTGCCCAACCTCGGCGTGGTCACCGCCGGCGCCACGGTCTACACCATCGCGGACGTCCCCGGGCTGATCCCGGGCGCAAGCCAGGGCAAGGGCCTGGGCCTGGAGTTCCTGCGGCACGTCGAGCGCTGCGAGGTGCTGGTGCACGTCCTGGACACCGCGACCCTGGAGTCCGACCGGGACCCGGTCTCCGACCTCGACGTCATCGAGGAGGAGCTGGCCCAGTACGGCGGCCTGGAGAACCGGCCGCGGGTGGTCGTGCTCAACAAGGTCGACATCCCGGACGGCAAGGACCTGGCCGACATGATCCGGCCGGACCTGGAGGAGCGCGGCTACCGCGTCTTCGAGGTCTCCGCCGTCGCCCACCAGGGCCTGAAGGAGCTGTCGTACGCGCTGGCCGACATCGTCGCCAAGGCGCGCGCCGCGAAGCCCGTCCAGGAGGCCACGCGGATCGTCATCCGTCCCAAGGCGGTGGACGACGCGGGCTTCACGGTCACGCAGGAGGGCGAGGGCTTCTTCCGCGTACGGGGCGAGAAGCCCGAGCGCTGGGTGCGGCAGACCGACTTCAACAACGACGAGGCGGTCGGCTATCTGGCGGACCGGCTCAACCGCCTCGGCGTCGAGGACGCGCTCCTCAAGGCGGGCGCCCGTGCCATGGACGGCGTGGCGATCGGCTCCGAGGACAACGCGGTGGTCTTCGACTGGGAGCCGACGGTGACGGCCGGCGCGGAGATGCTGGGCCGGCGCGGCGAGGACCACCGCTTCGAGGCGCCCCGCCCGGCCGCCCAGCGCCGCCGCGACCGCGACGCGGAACGCGACGAGGCCGCCCAGGAGTACGACGGCTTCCGGCCGTTCTAGGGGTTCCCCAAGCGCCGTTCCAGGGGGTTCCCCAAGAGCCTTTCCAGGGGTTCCCGAAGCGGGAAACCCGCGCACATGTACCCGCCCACCCCCCGAAGGGGGGTGGGCGGCGGGGAAAAAACCAAGCGGCAGCCGCCGACCAGGGCAGCCCGCGGCAGCCCCCGACCAGGGCAGCCGCCCGACCAGGGCAGCCCCCCACCAGGGCAGCCCCTCACCACGGCAGCCCCCACCCCCACAAACCCAAAGCGCAGGCCCCGGGAAGATCTCTTCCCGGGGCCTGCGCTGGTGCTCAGGGCCGTCCGCGGAGGCCGCAGACGGCGTTCTGCGGGCTAGACGCCGGCCGTTGCGTCCGAGGTGCCGGTGGCCTCGTGTTCGGCCGTCTCCGGGCCGTCCACGCCCTCCTGCGAGCGCTGGCCTGGGATGCCGGAGAGCCGGTTCTCCATCCGGATGCGGCGCTCGTCGGCCTTGGTGCACAGATCCATCGCCGCCCGGTTGAAGCGGACCGACGACGGCGGGTCGGACGGGCCCAGCAGGTGCTCCTTGAGCTCGGCCCGCGCCGCGACGAGGGTGTCCTTCTCCGGGTCGCGGACCGCGTCGAGCAGACCGGCCACCCCGGCCGCGTCCGGCGTGAGGATCGTCGCGGCCCGGACGGTCGGGAAGTTCGCCCGGAAGTCCTCCTCGGTCATGCCCGACGTGTTGGCGACCGCGTACGGCTTCTCGCTGGTCAGGTAGTCGGAAACCACGCTGGAGACGTCGCTGATCAGTACGTCGGCCTGGTTGAAGCAGCTGAAGATGCCGGGGCGGGCGGTGGTGATGATCTGGTGCTCCCAGTCGGGGAAGGAGTTCCAGTACGCCTCCTCCCAGGCGGTGACCGCGTCCGCGACGGCGGCCGCGCGGCCCTCGTCGGGGGTTCCCTGCAGCCGCATCCGCTCCAGCTCGTCCGCGCTCTTGCGGAACGCGGAGGTGGTCAGGGCGTCCAGCTCCTGGGCGCGGCGGACCAGCTCGGCGGCGGCCTCCGGGCCGGGGCGGGTACCGCTGCGCCGGCCGTTGGCCTCCGCGATCATCGCCTGGATACGGGTGTTGGCGGCGCCCGCCCGCGGGTCGACGGAACCGGTCATCGGGTGCGGCTTGTACAGCAGCCGCACGTTCTCGTCGGCGAGCAGCTCGCGGACGATGTTCTCGCCGGCCAGGATCACCGAGGTGTTGCCCGGGTTGCCGTCCCAGCCCTCCCAGGTCGGGGCGTACAGCACGGTGGTCGGCCGGCCGGCCGGGGCGCTGCCGAGGGGCTGGATCGGGCGGATCGGGGACAGCTGCGGACGGCCGACCTCGACGACGTCCTTGTCCTCCACGCCGATGTCGGCGAGCTGGTAGCGGTCGCGGGCCGCCGGACCCGCCACCCAGACCTCGTCGTACGCCTTGGCGTACGGGTTGCAGGAGGAGAGCTTGTCGCTCTCGCCGTGGTTGATGAACGCGTGCTTGATCGACGGGATCCGCAGGATCTGCGAGGTCTTGCCGGAGTTCGCCGGGTGCAGCAGGACCTTCAGCGTGGAGTGCTCCAGGCGCATCAGGTTGGCGACCTTGGGGATGCAGACGATCGGGATGTCCGTGGCCTCGATCTTCTGCACCATGAAGCGCTCACGGAGCACGATGATCGGGTTGCCGTCCAGGGAGGCGAGCGTGCTGAGCCACATGTTGGCCTGGTAGGCCGAGGAGGCGCCGCCGGAGAAGTACATGCCGACCGTCGGCCGGTACGCGGCCAGCCAGTTGTCCAGCCACTCCAGCGCCTGCTGTTCGGCGACCACACGCTTCTTGGGCAGCAGCCAGGTGCCCAGGTAGAGGGTGCCGCCGGCCGACAGGGCCAGGGAGACGGTCAGTCCGATGCCGCCCCAGTAGGCGTCGGTCGTGATCGCGGTCACCATCATGCCGATCGTGGTCGGCACCGAGAAGCGCAGCAGCCGCCGGCCGGTCTGGCGGGACAGGATCCGCGGCGGCGCGTCGCACAGCCGCAGCTCGCCGGCGTCGATGTTGCGCGTCACGAACGGCAGGCTGCGGGTCCGGCGGACCAGCACCGCGACCGCCTGGCACACGAAGTGGGTGCCGTAGAAGAGGAGCAGCGTGATGGTGAGCGGCGCCTGCTCCTCCAGCGGGTTGATGCCGTCGATGTGCAGCAGGCCGACCAGTATCAGCATGTCGCGCAGCAGCTGGCGCACCGTGACGTCGAACCGGATCCGGCCCAGCACGGCGAGCAGGCCGGGCTGCTTGTGCTGCAGGACCAGGTCGAGACCCAGGTTGACCACGGAGGCGGCGATGAACAGCGGGATGACGGGCAGCAGCGCACCGACGAGCTGGGCGGTGAACGCGAGCATCATCGCGACGAGTGCCGTGAGCTGTACGGCTCGGCGGGGAACGATTCCGGCGGAAGGCACGGGGGAGGGCTCCTGGCAGCAAAGAAGGTCAGGGGGGAGGCCGAAGTGGGGCGGCCGGGTCCCGCGCTGCGACGCCGCCGGAGCGGCGAAACGGGACCGATGGACACCCGACCGTATGACCTTGTTGGCCTTGGTGACAATCTGCTGTGGCTCTCATCACCGCGAAAGCGGACCAATCGAACGCAACCTCTTGGCCGTTCCGCCCGTCTTAAGGAATTCCGGGTGGGTGGCGGTAAATGCAGTACATACGGCCGCGGGAAGAAGCCTTCGGCCGTATACGGCGGGCGGACCGGAGGGCGTTCCTCCGTATTGTTCCAGCCATTTGACGGGGGTTTCACCAGCCGGGTCGTCCCCGCCACTTCCCGGTGGCGTTCGCCACTCCGGCCGGCCGGTCGCCGTCCCACCGGGCGTCCGCCAGGCGATATCGGCACGCGCCGGCGGGCCGCACTGCCGTAGATTGCGCCCGTAGGGACGTGTACGGGACGGTCGGGGGACCACCCGTACGGCGGCCGGGAAACAGGCGAGCAGTACAGGGGTACAGCAGGTGGCAGGCGCAAGGCAGGACGTCGCTCACGCCCGGCGGATCGTGGTGAAGGTGGGCTCGTCCTCACTGACCACGGCCGCCGGCGGACTGGACGCGGACCGGGTCGACGCGCTGGTGGACGTGCTGGCCAAGCACCAGGACAAGGAGATCGTGCTGGTCTCCTCCGGTGCCATCGCGGCCGGTCTGGCCCCCCTCGGCCTGGACCGGCGGCCGCGCGACCTGGCCCGCCAGCAGGCCGCCGCCAGCGTCGGCCAGGGCCTGCTGGTCGCCCGCTACACCGCCTCCTTCGCCCGCTACGGCCGGCGCGTCGGCCAGGTCCTGCTGACCTCCGACGACACCAGCCGCCGGGCCCACTACCGCAACGCCTACCGGACCCTGGACCAGCTGCTGGCCATGGGCGCCGTGCCGATCGTCAACGAGAACGACACGGTCGCCACCGACGAGATCCGCTTCGGCGACAACGACCGGCTGGCCGCGCTGGTCGCCCACCTCGTCCGCGCCGACCTGCTGATTCTGCTGTCCGACGTGGACGGCCTCTACGACGGCGACCCGGCCACCCCGGGGACCTCGCGGATAGCCGAGGTCCGTGGTCCCAAGGACCTCGAAGGCGTCTCCATCGGGAGCGCGGGCAAGGCCGGCGTGGGCACCGGCGGCATGGTCACCAAGGTCGAGGCGGCCCGGATCGCCGCCGCGGCGGGCATCCCGGTCATCCTGACCTCCGCCGTGCACGCCGCGGACGCGCTGGCCGGCGGGCCCACGGGCACGCACTTCCTGCGGACCGGGCGCCGCTCCGCCGACCGGCTGCTGTGGCTTGCGCACGCCTCCACCCCGCGCGGCGCGCTCGTCCTGGACGACGGGGCGGTCCAGGCCGTCGTGGAGCGGCACTCCTCGCTGCTGCCCGCCGGTATCGCGGCGGTGGAGGGCGAGTTCTCGGCCGGCGACCCGGTCGAGCTGCGGGACGGCGGGGGCCGGGCGGTCGCCCGCGGGCTGGTCAATTTCGACGCCCGGGAAATCCCCCGATTGATTGGCCGTTCGACCCGCGATCTCGCCCGTGAGCTGGGCCCCGCCTACGAGCGGGAGGTCGTGCACCGCGACGATCTGGTGCTGCTGCACCACTGACGCCGCCGGACCCCCCCGGGCGCCCGTCACGGCACCGGCACCCCGCCCCGCCCGCGGTGCACCGGCCGGTCTTTTCCCGCGAGAGCTTCGCAAAAACGCCCCCGCGACGGCCCGCGGGCTGGTCAACTTTGTTGCGGGGCGCCACAGGGGAGGGGCGCCCACCGCGCGCAAGCGCACCCGTCGACGTACCACCCAGTCGGCCCCGCAACCGCCCGGGGCCAGCAATTCGCACCACAGGAGGCCGCCGGTGAGACGAGGGCGCCCAGGGGCACCGCCCCGAGGGACGGCGGAGCGCACACTGACCAGCGTCGGACCCGGGCCGGCCGCCGGCCGGCCCGAGGACGAGGACCTGGGGGAGCGCAGCGGGACCACGCGGCCCACCACGGAGAGCGACCGCGGAGAAGCGTCCCGGCTCTGGCACATCACCCTCAGCGTCTCCGGGGCCGAGGCCCCGCTGCGGGAGGTCCGGCGGGCGCTGGAGCAGCTCGCGCACGACCACCCCTTCCTGCTGACCAGCCGCTACGCCAACGACCACGCCGAGATCCGCTACTGGGAGGAGGCCCGCGACCTGCACGACGCCGCGGCGGTCGCCCTGCGGCTCTGGGGCGAGCACCGCTCGACGGCCAAGCTGCCCCCGTGGGAGATCGTCGGCCTGGAGGTCATCGACCGTGAGACGTACCACCAGCGCATCGCCGAGGGTTACGGGCCGCCACCGGCCGCACCCGTAGGCGTGCACCCCTTCTGACTGGCGGCCCGATCCGTTCCGCGCTGTGAGATGCCCCCTGGCCGCGGCCTGCCCGCCCGATAGGCTGCGGCCATGACCAGCAGCGCATCGCAGACCTCGCCCGTCCTCGACACCGCCCGCCGTGCGCGGGAGGCGGCCGCCGTCCTGGCGCCACTGCCGCGGACGGCCCGCGACGCCGCGCTGCTCGCCATCGCCGACGCCCTGGTCGAGCGGACCGAGGAGATCGTCGCCGCCAACGCCCAGGACGTCGCCAAGGCCCGGGAGGCCGGCACCGCCGAGTCGATCGTGGACCGGCTCACCCTCACCCCCGAGCGGATCGCGGCGATCGCCGCGGACGTCCGCCAGGTCGTGGCGCTGCCCGACCCGGTCGGCGAGGTGGTCCGCGGCTCGACCCTGCCCAACGGCCTCGACCTGCGCCAGGTCCGGGTCCCGCTCGGCGTGATCGGCATCATCTACGAAGCCCGGCCCAATGTGACGGTGGACGCCGCCGCCCTCTGCCTGAAGTCCGGCAACGCCGTGCTGCTGCGCGGCTCGTCCTCCGCCTACGCCTCCAACAGCGCCCTGGTGGACGTGCTGCGCGACGCCGTCCGGAGCGCCGGGCTGCCCGCCGACGCCGTCCAGCTGGTGCCCGGCGAGAGCCGCGACTCGGTGCGCGAGCTGATGCGCGCCCGCGGCCTGGTCGACGTGCTGATCCCGCGCGGCGGCGCCTCGCTGATCCGTACGGTCGTCGAGGAGTCCACCGTCCCGGTGATCGAGACCGGCACCGGCAACTGCCACGTCTACGTCGACGAGGCCGCCGACCTCGACATGGCGATCGACATCCTGATCAACTCCAAGGCCCAGCGGCCCAGCGTCTGCAACGCCGCCGAGACCGTGCTGGTGCACGCCGGGATCGCCGAGAAGTTCCTGCCGCGCGCCCTGGAGGCGCTCACCCAGGCCGGGGTGGTCGTGCACGGCGACGCCGCCTGGCAGCAGGCCGGACCCGGGCTGGTCGCCCCCGCCACCGACGAGGACTGGGCCACGGAGTACCTCTCGTACGACATCGCGGCCGCCGTGGTGCCCGACCTGGAGGCGGCGGTCGCGCACATCCGGCGCTGGACCTCCGGGCACACCGAGGCGATCGTCACCACCTCGCAGGCCGCGGCCCGCCGGTTCACCCAGTTGGTGGATTCCACCACCGTCGCGGTCAACGCCTCGACCCGCTTCACGGACGGCGGCCAGTTCGGTTTCGGCGCCGAGATCGGCATCTCCACCCAGAAGCTGCACGCCCGCGGCCCCATGGGCCTGCCGGAACTGACCTCCACCAAATACATCGTCACCGGCGACGGCCACACCCGCTGACGCCGACCCCGGATTTCCCGTCCCCGCCGCCCCGTTCCCTGTGCTTTCTCCCTGCCCAAAATGGCCCCCCGGGGCTAACCTGGACGGGTGCCGGACGACGTGGGGGGCACGCCGTTCCCGGACGGCGAAGAGCCCGACGAGCACCACCACGGGAGCCACGGAAAAGCGGATGAGGAATTCGCTTCCGTGGTCTTCGACGAGGAATTCGTCCGGTCCGCGCGGATCCACGAGCCCTCGGCGGTCGAGCGGATGCTGGCCGCCGCCGAGGCGCGCGCCGAGGCCGAAGCGGCCCGCTCGACCGCCGGTTTCGGTCCCGACGGCGACGGCCCGGACGACCCCGACGCGTACGGCGACCCGCGGCACCACGGTGCGTACGGCGGGTACGCGGACGACGAGTACGACGACCGGCCGCACGGCCCGTACGGCCCCTACGGCGGCTCGCTGCGGCCCTACCGCGGCAGCATCCGCTGGCACCGGCCGGTGGCCTGGGTGCTGGCCGTGGTCATGGGTATCGGGCTGGTCGCGCTGGCCTTCAGCGCCGTCTTCCGCGGTGCGTCCGGGCGCAACCAGAGCCCGGCGCCGGCCCCGACGTCCAGCGGTGTCGACGCCCCGGCCACCGGCGGCGCGGACAGCGTCCGTACGGCCCGCCCCGGCCTGCCGTCGCTGCCGTCCGCCGAGACCGCGCGCCCGTCGTTTTCCGCCGGCACCCGGGCACAATGACGCCGTCGCGCGCTGCCCGCATCCGGGGCGCCCGAAACGGAACGGTGCGCTGAAGTTGCCCGCCGCCCCGGCGTTTACGTTCGCCCCGGCCGACCTACTCTTGTTGTATGACCGGGCCTGGTGACCCTCCCGAAGGGACGCCCAACGGCGCCCCGGGAGGCGGTGAGGACGAGTACCGATCCGTCGTCTTCGACGAATCGTTCGTGCGCGCTGCGCGGCTGCAGGAATTCTCCGCCGACGAACGGCTCGGCGAGCACCATGCACCCGCGGTGAAGACCCGCCGCGCCTGGATGCGGCTGGGGGGCTCCCGGCAGGCGATCCTCCTGGTGCTGCTGATCGTGCTGGCCTTCGGCACCGCCGTCTACATGGGCATCCGGCACCCCTACAAGACCCCGGAACCGCCCCGGGTGCAGCCGTTGCGGTCGGCCGTCGTGCCGCTCGCGCCGAGCGGGGAGGTGCCCGGGGGGACGCCCGAGGACCTCTTCGCGCACAGCCCCGCGGCGGATTACCGGATCGGCGCCGCGGGCGTGAACCTGCCCACGGTCTCCCGCACCGACCACTTCTCCGACGGCCAGATCGTCTCCGCGCTGACCATCGCCAAGGACTACCTCGTCCGCTCCTCGCTGGACCCGAACGCCCTCACCGGCGGTTCCGTACGGCCGCTGCGGCTGCTGCTCGACACCGGCCAACTCGACCAGTTCGACCGCAGCTTGGCGCACCCGGACGACAACGGCCGGAACGCCGCCACCGGCTGGCTGGTCCGCTTCGACCCGAAGCAGACCCGGCTCGCCGACCGGAACGTACGGGTCAACGGCACGCTGTCCGCCGCGGAGTTGAGCCCGGACGCGCTGGAGGTCACCGCGGACTACACCTTCGTCTACGCCGTCCGGCCCGCCCCCGGCGCGCAGCGGGCCGCGGCCGGCCAGGACGTCGGCAAGGCCACCCCGGGCGCCGCCTCGCTGGTCACCGTGCGGCGCGAGATGCACTTCCGGCTGGGCCGCGACGACCTGACCGACCACCGCCTGGAGGTGCTGCAGAGCAGCCTGCAGGCCGGGCCGCTGGCCTGCTCCTCGCAGTCGGCCGACGCGCTGCACCCGCTCTTCGCGGGACAGCACGCCGGCAGCGACCGCCCGGCCGGCACCGACCCGTACGCCAGGGACCGGGCCAACCCCTCGCTGTGCGGTCAGCTGGCGCCGTCCGCCGAGCCGAAGCCGGTCCACCCGATCCGCTAGGCGTCGAAGGGCCCGCCGGGCGTGCGAGCCGCTCCGCCGGGCGTCGTGCGCGTCGTTCCGTCAGGCTTCCGAGCCGTTGGTCCGGTCCGTGCCGTTGGCGCCGCCCTGGCCGCCGCGCGAGCCGCCGCCGAAGACCGTGTCCCGCAGCTTGCCGCCCAAGTCGCCCGCACCGCCCGCGATATCGCGGACCAGGCCCATCAGCGGGTCCTTGCTGTTGCGGACCGACTCGGCGTAATGCGCCGCCGAGTCCCGGAACGAGTCGGACACCGAGGCGTCCTTGTCCTCGTCGCGGCGGGGGTAGTGGCCGTCCATGATCCGCTGGTAGTCGCGGCTGGCCGCCCACTTCTTCAGCTCGGCCGCCCGGACGGTGGTGAACGGGTGGCTGCGCGGCAGGAGGTTGAGGATCTTCAGCACGGAGTCGCGCAGATCGCCGCCCGACTCGTACTCGTCGGCCTGCTTGAGGAAGGCGTCGACGTTCATCTCGTGCAGATGATTGCCGCCGGCCAGCTTCATCAGGCCGCGCATCGAGGCCTTGAGGTCCTGGCCGACCAGCAGCCCGGCGCGGTCCGCCGACAGCTCGGACTTGCGGAACCACTCGCGCAGCGCCGTCACGATCGCCATGATCGCGACGTTCCCCAGCGGGATCCAGGCGACCTTCATGGCGAGGTTCGTCAGGAACAGCAGGATCGTGCGGTAGACAGCGTGCCCGGAGAGGGCGTGGCCGACCTCGTGGCCGACGACCGCCCGCATCTCCTCCTCGTCGAGCAGCTCGACGAGACCGGTCGTCACCACGATGATCGGCTCGTCCAGGCCGATGCACATGGCGTTGGGCTGCGGGTCCTGATTGACGTACATCGGCGGGACCTTCTCCAGGTCCAGGATGTAGCAGGCGTCGCGCAGCATGTCGTTCAGGTGCGAGAACTGCTGGTCGCTGACGCGCACCGAGTCCGACAGGAACAGCAGCCGGAGGCTGCGCTCCGGCAACAGGCCGCTGAGCGTTTTGAAGACGGTGTCGAACCCGCTGAGCTTGCGCAGGGCGACCAGCGCCGAGCGGTCCGCGGGGTGTTCGTACGACCGCGAGGAGATTCCGGGGAATCGCCGCCGGTCCCGGCTCGGTACACGCGCGCTGCCGTCTGGGCTCTCCGTCATTGGGGCCTCCCCCTCTTCGACTGCGTGAGTTTCAGACTAGAGGACGCCACTGACAGGCGAATGGATGCTCGGGCGTACGCTGGCGATCGCACCAATGACCGCACAGGCCCGTACAAAAGACCCGCCGGGCCGGTACCCGAGGAGCGCCGCCATGCCGCATCCGAGCCTGCTGCTCGCCGCAGCCGAGGAGACCGCCAGGGACGGCGGCCCCGGATGGATCCTGCGCACCGTGATCATCGTGGGCGTGCTCGGCGCCGCCCTTCTGGCGTGGTTCCTGCTGCGCGGCTACGGCCAGGACTGACCGGCCGGGAGCGCGCCCCGTCAGGCGTGCGGACGCCGCCGGGCGCATCCGGGTGGAGTCGCCGTGAGCCCGTAGTGGGCCGACGCATACGATGTGGTGGAAGTCTCTGCCCGCACCGAGCCCGGATTGGTCCTGCTGACGATGAGCCTGCACACCACCGCACAGTCCCTGGTTTCCCTCGCCGCCGAACCCGGCCACGAGGGCGGTCACGCCAGCCTCAGCCCCTTCCTGACCGGCGGCGGTGCCCTGTTTGTCCTGCTCCTCCTGCTGTGGGTCACGACCCGCTTCAACCGGGACCGCTGAGCCCCGGCACCCGGCCCCCGGCATCGCGCGTCGCCCAGTAGGGTCTGCACGCATGGGAGAGCACACAGGGCCCGTGAAGCGGCGACTCGGAGTGATGGGCGGGACGTTCGACCCGATCCACCACGGACACCTGGTCGCCGCCAGCGAGGTGGCCAGCCAGTTCCACCTCGACGAGGTCATTTTCGTGCCGACCGGACAGCCGTGGCAGAAGAGCCACAAGAAGGTGTCCCCGGCCGAGGACCGGTATCTGATGACGGTCATCGCGACCGCGTCGAACCCGCAGTTCTCCGTCAGCCGCATCGACATCGACCGCGGCGGCAAGACGTACACGATAGACACGCTGCGTGATCTGCGCGCGGAGCACCGTGACGCGGATCTGTTCTTCATCACCGGCGCCGACGCGCTCAGTCAGATCCTGACCTGGCACGATGCCGCGGAGCTGGTGTCGCTCGCCCACTTCATCGGGGTGACCAGGCCCGGCCACGTCCTCGCGGACCCCGGGCTGCCCGAGGGGGCGGTGTCCCTGGTCGAGGTGCCCGCGCTGGCCATCTCCTCGACCGACTGCCGGGCGCGCGTCGCCCAGGGGGATCCGGTCTGGTACCTGGTGCCGGACGGTGTGGTGCGCTACATCGACAAAAAGCAGCTGTACCGCAACGACCGCTGACGGGGCTGACGGAAAGGGGCACCGGTGAGCGACCGACACGATCCGTACGGGCCGCAGGACCCGTATGCCCGCGACCCTTACGCCCAGGAGCAACAAGGGCAGCAGGGACAGCCGGGCTACACCTACGACGCCTACGGGCAGCCGGTCTACCACGACGCCGCCCGGCCGCCGTACGAACAGCAACACGACCCGTACGGCGGCCACTCCGCCCCGCCCGCCTACGAGGGCTACGACCCGTACGGCACGGCGCAGGGCCACCAGGCGCAGCAGGCCTACCAAGGTCACCAGGGGCACCAGACCGGCGGCGACTACGGCTACGACCCGTACGGCCGCGGCCAGGTCCAGGCCGAACCCGGCCACCCGCAGCAGTACGACCCGTACGGCCGGCCGCAGCAGGCAGCCCCCCAGCAGGCACCCCCGCAGCAGGTCCCCCCGCAGGAGTGGATCCCTCAGCAGTCCCAGCAGTCGCCGTACGAGCAGCTCTCCTACGAGGAGCAGCGCCACGGCGGACCGGCACCCGGTGGCCGCGACGACACCCGGCAGCCGGGCGGCGGCGGGCGCCGCGCCCCCTCGGACGGTCCGGCGGCGGAGACGGCGAACGGCCCGGCCGACCGGGCCGGCGGTGCCCCTTCCGGCGACCCGGAGTACCGCACCGAACAGTTCTCCTTCATCGAGGAGCCCGACGAGGACTCCGAAGACGTCATCGACTGGCTGAAGTTCACCGAGAGCCGCACCGAGCGGCGCGAGGAGGCCAAGCGGCGCGGCCGCAGCCGGATGATCGCGCTGTCGGTCGTCCTGGTCCTCCTGGTGGCCGGTGGTGCCGGCTACCTGTGGTGGGCGGGCAAGCTGCCCGGACTGGCCGGGCCGGGCAGCGGCCAGGCCGCCGCGGCCGGCGGCCAGAAGCGCGACGTCCTCGTCGTGCACCTGCGGGACACCAAGACGGGCAACAGCTCGACCGCGCTCCTGGTGGACAACGAGACCACCCACAAGGGCACCACCGTCCTGCTGCCCAACAGCCTCGTGGTCCCCAAGGACGACGGCAGCGCCACCACGCTCGGCAGGTCCGTGAAGGCCGACGGCGCCGAGCCCACCCGGGACGCCCTCAACAGCCTCCTGGGTGCCGACCTGAAGGCCACCTGGCGGCTGGACACCCCCTACCTGGAGAACCTCGTCGAGACGGTCGGCGGGATCACCCTCGACACCGACGCCACCGTGCCCGGCGCCAAGAAGGGCGCCTCCCCGGTGGTCAAGCAGGGCCGCGCCCAGGACCTGGGCGGCCAGGCGGCCGTCGCCTACGCCACCTACCAGGCGCCCGGCGAGCCGCAGACCCGGCAGCTCCAACGCTTCGGCCAGGTCATGCAGGCGACGCTGAAGAAGGTCTCCAGCGATTCGGACGGCGCCACCGCCACCGTCAAGGCCCTCCTCCAGGTCCTCGACCCGCCGCTCACCGAGGCCCAGCTGGGCAGCTCGCTGGCGCAGCGCGCAGAACTGGCGAAGACCGGGGCCTACCGCACGACCCTGCTGCCCGTACAGGCCGACGGCACGCTCAGCCAGACCACCGCGGCCGGCGTCGTCAAGGACGTGCTCGGCGGCACGGTCAAGAAGACCGCCCCGGACAGCACCGCCCGGGTGGCCGTCCGCAACGCCACCGGCAACAAGGCGGCGACCGGAAAGGCGCAGGTCACCCTGCTCAACGGCGGCTACACCTTCGTCGACGACGGCACGGCGGGCGCGGCCCGGGCCGCCTCCCAGGTCACGTACGCGGATGCCGCCGACAAGGCGAAGGCGGCCGAGGTCGCCAAGACGCTGGGCCTGCCGGCGGGCGCGGTCCGGCAGGGCAAGGGCGCCGGGAACGCCGACATCACGGTGGTCCTCGGCCAGGACTACAAGGGCTGACGGGAGGGGCGGGCGGTCCGCCGCAGGACCGGCCCGCCCCGACCCGTCACCGGTGGGCCGGAGCCGCCGCCACCGCTCTGACCAGCCCGGATGCGTGATCTGACCCGCTGGTTCGAAAACCCTGCCGGGAGTGTCGGTGGTCCGTGAGACCCTTGAGGGGTACCTGACCGCCGATCCGGTTGCCCACGGGGACCGCGGCGCGCGCCGCGGCGGGGCCGAGCCCCCCGCCCCGTGACCGGCCGGAGAAGCAGCCCTCGACCCGGAAAGCCGCTTGTGACCGCCACGGACCGCTCCATCGAGCTCATCAACGCCGCAGCCCAGGCCGCGGCCGACAAGCTCGCGCACGACATCATCGCGTACGACGTCAGTGACGTCCTCTCGATCACCGATGCCTTCCTGCTGGCCTCGGCCCCCAGCGACCGCCAGGTGAAGGCGATCGTCGACGAGATCGAGGAACGCCTCTCCAAGGACCTCGGCGCCAAGCCGGTCCGCCGCGAGGGCGACCGCGAGGCCCGCTGGGTGCTGCTCGACTACGTCGACATCGTCGTGCACATCCAGCACAGCGAGGAGCGCGTGTTCTACGCGCTCGAGCGGCTGTGGAAGGACTGCCCGGAGATCGGTCTCCCCGAGGACGCCAAGGCCACCCGTGGCAAGGCCGCCGCGCACGCCGAGGCCGCCGCGGGCCGGCAGGACGGAGAGCTGCTCTGAACGGCACGAAGCGGGTGCCGGGCCGCCGCATCGTCCTGTGGCGGCACGGCCAGACGGCCTGGAATCTGGAGCGCCGCTTCCAGGGCTCCACGGACATCGAGCTGACGGACGCGGGGCTGGCCCAGGCCCGGCGCTCGGCCCGGCTGCTCGCCGCCCTGCGGCCGGACGCGATCATCGCATCCGACCTCAGCCGCGCGGCCGCCACGGCGAACGAGCTCGCCGCGCTCACCCGCCTCGACGTGACCCAGGACGCGGCCCTGCGCGAGACGTACGCGGGTTCCTGGCAGGGGCTCACCCACGAGGAGATCCTCGCGCGCTACGGCGAGGAGTACACCGCCTGGAAGCGCGGTGAGCCGGTGCGGCGCGGCGGCGGCGAGCTGGAGACCGAGGTGGCCGACCGGGCCGCCCCCGTGGTGCTCAACCACGCCGACAAGCTGCCCGAGAACGGCACCCTGGTCGTCGTCAGCCACGGCGGCACGATCCGCACCACCATCGGGCGGCTGCTCGGCCTGGAGGCCCACCACTGGGAGGGCCTGGGCGGTCTGTCGAACTGCT
Source organism: Streptomyces sp. NPDC048196 (assembly GCF_040652715.1). Lineage (NCBI taxonomy): Bacteria > Bacillati > Actinomycetota > Actinomycetes > Kitasatosporales > Streptomycetaceae > Streptomyces > Streptomyces sp. NPDC048196. The sequence goes on from NZ_JBEZMM010000042.1 coordinate 34,030, forward strand.
GCTGGTCCGTGCTCGGCGAGGGCGCGCGCGGCTGGCGCCTGTTGGAGCACAACGCCGGCACCCTGCCGGAGCCGGTGCTCGGCGACGACGTCTGACCCCCGCCGGTGGCCCCGGCGGACCCGGATTTCACATCTGGGCAGGTCGCAGGCTAAAGTTCATCTTGTTCGCGGCGCCGCCGGGGAAAACCCGGAGGAGCGGAACAAGACCCGGGGCTATAGCTCAGTTGGTAGAGCGCCTGCATGGCATGCAGGAGGTCAGGAGTTCAATTCTCCTTAGCTCCACAACCCGGATGATCCCGCCTCCAGATGGAGGCGGGATCATTGCGTATGTGCGGACCCGCGCAGGGCCCGGCCCGCTGTGAAGACGGACCTGACCTGGTGGGCCGTCCGTGGCAGAATCGGACGGCGCCGCCAGGGGAGGAGAAACAGCGATGCCCACGAGCATCCTCGGGGAGGTCGACGGCCTGCCCGGCGTCGCTGCGGCGGGCGCCTGCCACGGCTCTGCCCTGCAGTGCCCCTCGTGCGGGTCGTCGCACGTCGCACAGGTGCTGGGTGACAACGGCGGCATCTCCTTCGTTTGTACGGCCTGCGGCCACAGTTGGAGCTGATGGATGGGCGCCCACAGCAGGAAATGTGACTGGTGCGGCAGCGGAACGCCGATCGTGCGCGACATGGAACCGGTCAACACCGACTACCAGTACTGGTGCGAGGAATGCGCCCGCGCCCTGGTCATAAAGGGCGACCCGATCGAGACCTACCGGGAGCTCGACGGGGAGCCGATCTACGGGCGGCTGCTCGACGAGCACTGCACGCTCAAGCGCTTCTACTCGTTCGCCACGGCCTGACCGGCGTCGGCCGCCAACTGGCGCGCGTTCCGAACACCTTGGGACGGATCAGCGCGCCGTTCCGACCCCCTCCCGGGCATCTCCGGAGCCTTCCGGGCACTTCCGTACGGTTCCGGTCGGTTCCGGTCGGGCGGAACTGCCGTGGGTCCGCCCGCCGTTGGACCGGTCGACGGCGTACCGACCGGCGCCCCGGCAGCTCCCCGACGGGCCGCCCGCCACGTCAATCGCGGGTGGCGGGGGAGTGGTTGGCCCGCCACAGCCGGGACCCGGCCAGCGCCAGCACGGCCAGTCCGGCGAGCGGATAGACGTCGGAGAGCAGCATCTGGAGGCCGTTCTGGTGCAGTTCCTGGTGCTGGTGCCAGCGGTGCGGCACCCACCACAGCGCGAAGGAGCAGAAGAGGAGGCCGAGCGTGACGGTGGTCACCCGCCAGCGGCGTGCGCCGGTGCCGGTCCGGTCGAGCGCCTCGGATCCGAGCAGGACCAGCATCGGCACGCACCACACCCAGTGGTGGGACCAGGAGACCGGGCTGATGAGGAGGGCGGTCGCGGCGCAGGCGACGGCCGCCCAGGCGCGCCCGCCGTCGGCCGGGGAGGCCGGTGACCCGCGCAGCAGTGCCCCGGCGGCCAGGGCCAGGCCCGCGAGCGCGGTCAGCCCGGCCAGTACGGCCCAGGAGGCGCCGGGGTCATGGGTGTGCAGCAGCCGGGCGAGTGCGCCGCGCAGCGACTGGTTCGCGGTGATCTCCACCTCACCGACCCGGTCGGCGGCGAACACGATCCGGGTCCAGAAGCGGTGCGAGTCGCGGGGCAGCGCGAGGGCGGAGAGGAGGGCGGTGGCGAGGAAGGTCACGACCGCGACGGCGGCCTGCCGCAGCCAGGGGTTCCAGGCGGCGCGCGGACCGGCGCCGGAGCGCAGGCGCTGCCCGGCCCGTACGGCGCCGGCCACGGCCAGGAAGACGGCGAACAGTGCCGGTGTGAGCTTGATGCCGGCCGCGATACCGATGCCGATACCCGCGAACCGGTGGGTGTCCTTGCGGGTCAGGTCCCACAGCACGAGCGCGGCGAGCAGCAGGTTGATCTGGCCGTAGCGCAGCGTCGTCCACACCGGCTCGCACCACACGAGCAGCGCCGAGACCGCCAGGGTGGCGGCCGGCCGGGGCAGCCGGCGGGGCCGGTCCGCCAGGCGCAGCGAGAGGCCGACGACCGCGACGAGCAGCAGCAGGTTCCCGGCGGTGGCCAGGGTGCGCATCGCCGGGACGCCGAGCAGGGTGAGCGGGGTGAAGAGCAGTGCCGCGAAGGGCGGGTAGGTGTTGGGCAGGTGGGCCGAGGTGGCCACCATGTCGTACAGGGACTCGCCGTTGCGGACGGTCAGCCCTTCGGCCCGGTAGACCATGAGGTCGATCATCGTGACGTGCGCGAGCCGCTGGGCGATCCAGAAGGCGGTGAAGGAGACCAGGCAGGCCAGCGCCGCCGCGGCCGTCGGGTGGCGGCGCAGGACGCCCGTGCCGGGGCGCGGGCCGCCGGGGTCGGTGGACTGTTCCAGCTCCAGCGCGGTCACGGCGTACGGCTCCCCCAGGACGAATCGGGCACGGCCTGCCGACAGTACCGCGCGCCCCGTCCGCGGGCCCCCGGGAGAACGATTTGGCAGAAGGCGGGGAGGTCCGTGTAATGTAGGCGATGCCGCAGCGGGGAACCGGGCGGAAAACAAAATCTGGGGCTATAGCTCAGTTGGTAGAGCGCCTGCATGGCATGCAGGAGGTCAGGAGTTCAATTCTCCTTAGCTCCACAAGAACAAAGCAGGCCGTCCATTGCGGACGGCCTGCTTTGCTGTGTGCGCCCGGCTCCCGGGTGGGGCGAGTGCTCGGCATGCGGAGTGACGGCCGGTCAAGTCCCTGTCCGCTATGGCGGATTCAGTGTTCGCCGGATGGTCATTCCTGACCAGTCCTTGTCATTCCTTGGCCTCTTCTTGGTGATCACATTCCCCTGACATGAACAGTTCACCGAAAGAGTGGCGAATCGCGTGAGCGTCACATCCACCGCATGCACCGCTCGTGAGGTGCCGCGCATCGGCGCACCGGCGCACCGCGTCACCCCGCAGCGCAGCGCATCGCCACAGCAGGGGGTTACATGAGATCAAGCCACACCGGATCACCGCGCGTCCGCGCCGGTCTGGCCTGGGCAGCCGCGCTGCCCCTGGTCGCCGGCGCGCTCGCACTCGGCGCGCCCGCCGCCGACGCCGCGGGCCACGACGGTGGCCGGCACGCACTGCTGGGCACGAAGCCCCTCTGGGCCACCCAGAAGGCCGACCAGGGCGCCACCGCGGACTCCGCGGCCGTCACCGCCCGGGTCTATCTCGCCGGCCGCGACGCCAAGGGCCTGGCCGCCTACGCCCGGGCCGTGTCCGACCCGCACTCGGCCGCGTACGGGAAGTACCTGAGCCCCGCCCAGACGCGGGCGCGCTTCGGTGCCACCCGTGACCAGATAGCCAAGGTGACCGACTGGCTGACGAAGTCCGGCCTGAAGGTCACCGGCTCCACCCACCGCTACCTCACGGTCCAGGGCGACGCGGCCGCCGCCGAGCAGGCCTTCGCCACCGACCTGCACAACTACCGCAAGGGTGGGCACACTTACCACGCCCCGTCGACCACCGCCTCCGCGCCCGCCACGCTGGCCGACGCGGTGCTGACGGTCACCGGCCTGGACAACGCGCCGAAGCTCGCCAAGCACCACTCCGGCGAACTGCCGCCCCCGGAGGACGTCTTCCGGAACTCCGGCCCGTTCTCCTCGTACTACGGCTCGCGCACCAACAAGAGCCTGCCGTCCGCCTACGGGAGCAAGGCGCCGTACGCGGTCAAGGGCTACACCGGCAAGCAGCTGCGGGCCGCCTACGGGGCGAAGAAGTGGACCGGCAAGGGCGTCACCGTCGCGATCACCGACGCCTTCGCCTCGCCGACGATCTCCAAGGACGCCGCCACGTACGCCGCCCGCAACGGCGACGCCGCGTACCGCCGCGGCCAGCTCTCCCAGGTGCTGCCCGACAAATACACGCACATCAAGGAGTGCGGCGCGGCCGGCTGGTACGGCGAGGAGACCCTCGACGTCGAGGCCGTCCACGCGGTCGCCCCGGCCTCCGACGTCGTCTACGTCGGCGCCTCCTCCTGCATGGACGACGACCTGATCGACTCGCTCGGCAAGATCGTCGACGGGCACCTCGCCGACATCGTCTCCAACTCCTGGGGCGACATCGAGGCGAACGAGACCCCGGACGTGGCCGCCGCCTACGACCAGCTCTTCCAGCAGGGCGCGGTCCAGGGCATCGGCTTCTACTTCTCCTCCGGCGACAACGGTGACGAGGTCGCCAACACCGGCGCCAAGCAGGTCGACACCCCGGCGAACTCCGCCTGGGTGACCGCCGTCGGCGGCACCTCCCTGGCCGTCGGCAAGCACGACAAGTACCAGTGGGAGACCGGCTGGGGCACCCAGAAGGCGCTGCTCTCCAAGGACGGCAACAGCTGGGCCGGCTTCCCCGGCGCCTTCAACGGCGGGGCCGGCGGTGGCGTCAGCAAGACCGTCGCGCAGCCCTTCTACCAGCGCGGCGTCGTCCCGGACTCGCTGTCCAACACCCTCCTGAAGGGCCGGATGCGCACCGTTCCGGACATCTCCGCGGTCGCCGACCCCAACACCGGCTTCCTGGTGGGCCAGACCCAGACCCTGCCCGGCGGCAAGCTCGGCTACGACGAGTACCGCATCGGCGGCACCTCCCTGGCCGCCCCGGTCATCGCCGGCGTCCAGGCGCTCGCCCAGCAGGCCCGGCACGGTGTGGCCATCGGCTTCGCCAACCCCGGCATCTACCAGCGCTACGGCACGTCCGCCTACCACGACGTCACCGACCACCCGCTGGGCGCCGGACGTGACCTCGCCGTCGTCCGCGTGGACTACGTCAACGGCACCGACGACAGCGCGGGCACCACGACCTCGCTGCGCAGCCTCGGCAAGGACAGCTCCCTGCACGCCGTCGTCGGCTACGACGACGTCACCGGCGTGGGCAGCCCCAGCGCCGGCTACGTGAGCTCCTACCGTCCCTGACGGACCGCGCGGCCCGCGCCGGGGGAATCCTCGGCGCGGGCCCCGCACGCCCTGCGGTACCCTGGCGCCATGCGTGCCGTACGCCTTCTGCTTAGCGGGCCGCGCTGATCAGTGCCGACGGATGACAGACCCGTCGGAATCGGCGCGGCGTCCCCTCCTGTGCGAGGGGTCTTTTTGTTTCCGGAGTTCCGGGGACAGGTTCCGGGACACGTTCCGGAACAAGGCGCGTTTCCGCAGGCAGAGACGATCGATGGAGCTTTGAGGACGATGAGCGAGACGACCACCGCTGCCGAGGTGGCAGCGCCGCACCGCTATACGGCCGCGCTGGCCGCCGACATCGAGGCACGCTGGCAGGACTTCTGGGAGAAGGACGGGACCTACGAGGCCCCGAACGCGAGCGGGGAGCTGGCCGGCGCCCCGGAGCTGGTGGCCCGCCCCAAGAAGTTCATCATGGACATGTTCCCCTACCCGTCGGGCGCCGGCCTGCACGTCGGCCACCCCCTGGGGTTCATCGCCACCGACGTCTACGCCCGCCACCAGCGCATGACGGGCCACAACGTCCTGCACACCCTGGGCTTCGACGCCTTCGGCCTGCCCGCCGAGCAGTACGCCGTCCAGACCGGCACCCACCCGCGGGTCTCCACCGAGGCCAACATCGTCAACATGCGCCGCCAGCTGCGCCGGCTGGGCCTGGGCCACGACCCGCGCCGCTCGGTCGAGACGATCGACCCGGCGTACTACAAGTGGACCCAGTGGATCTTCCTGCAGATCTTCAACTCCTGGTACGACCCGGAGGCGGACGCCGCCCGCCCGATCGACACCCTGGTCGCCCAGTTCGAGGCCGGCACCCGCCCGACCCCCGACGGCCGCCCCTGGGCCGAACTGGGCGTCACCGAGCGCGCCGACATCCTGGGCGAGTACCGCCTGGCGTACGCCTCGGACGCGCCGGTCAACTGGTGCCCCGGCCTGGGCACCGTACTGGCCAACGAGGAGGTCACCGCCGAGGGCCGTTCCGAGCGCGGCAACTACCCGGTCTTCAAGGCCAAGCTGCGCCAGTGGAACATGCGCATCACCGCGTACGCCGACCGGCTGCTGCGCGACCTGGACGCGCTGGACTGGCCGGAGGCCATCAAGCTGCAGCAGCGCAACTGGATCGGCCGCTCCGAGGGCGCCCGGGTCGACTTCCCGGTGGGCGACGACAAGATCACCGTCTTCACCACCCGTCAGGACACCCTGTTCGGCGCCACGTACATGGTGCTGGCCCCCGAGCACCCGCTGATCGCCGGCTCCGAGAACGGCGACAACACCGGCACCATCGTCCCCGGCGCCTGGCCCGAGGGCACCCACGACGTGTGGACCGGCGGCCACGCCACCCCGCGCGAGGCCGTCGCCGCCTACCGCAAGCAGGCCGCCGCCAAGTCCGACCTGGAGCGGCAGGCCGAGGCCAAGGACAAGACCGGCGTCTTCACCGGTGCCTTCGCCGCCAACCCGGTCAGCGGCGAGCAGGTCCCGGTCTTCATCGCCGACTACGTCCTGATGGGCTACGGCACCGGCGCGATCATGGCCGTGCCCGCGCACGACACCCGTGACTTCGCCTTCGCCCGCGCCTTCGAGCTGCCCATGCGCTGCGTCGTCGAGCCGACGGACGGCCGCGGCACCGACCCCGCCACCTGGGACGACGCCTTCGCCTCGTACGACGCCAAGATCGTCAACTCGTCCGGCGACAGCATCTCCCTGGACGGCCTGGGCGTCACCGAGGCCAAGGCGAAGATCACCGACTGGCTGGCCGAGCGCGGCATCGGCGAGGGCACCGTCAACTTCCGGCTGCGCGACTGGCTGTTCAGCCGCCAGCGCTACTGGGGCGAGCCGTTCCCGATCGTCTACGACGAGGACGGCGTGGCGCACGCGCTGCCCGAGTCGATGCTGCCGCTGGAACTGCCCGAGGTCGAGGACTACTCCCCGCGCACCTTCGACCCGGACGACGCCGACACCCAGCCCGAGACCCCGCTGTCCCGCAACGAGGACTGGGTCAACGTCGAGCTGGACCTGGGCGACGGCCGGGGCGTGCGGCGCTACCGCCGCGAGACCAACACCATGCCCAACTGGGCCGGTTCCTGCTGGTACGAGCTGCGCTACCTGGACCCCCGCAACGACGACGCGCTGGTCGACCCGGCCGTCGAGCAGTACTGGATGGGACCGCGCGACGGACAGCCGGCCGGCGGTGTCGACCTGTACGTGGGCGGCGCCGAACACGCCGTGCTGCACCTGCTGTACGCCCGTTTCTGGTCCAAGGTCCTGCACGACCTGGGGCACGTCTCGTCCTCCGAGCCGTTCCACAAGCTGTACAACCAGGGCATGATCCAGGCCTTCGTCTACCGGGACAGCCGCGGTATCGCCGTCCCGGCCGCCGAGGTCGAGGAGCGGGACGGCGCCTACTACTACCAGGGCGACAAGGTCAGCCGCCTGCTGGGCAAGATGGGCAAGTCCCTGAAGAACGCCGTCACCCCCGACGAGATCTGCGCCGAATACGGTGCGGACACCCTGCGCCTGTACGAGATGGCGATGGGCCCGCTGGACGTGTCGCGGCCGTGGGACACCCGGGCGGTCGTCGGCCAGTACCGCCTGCTGCAGCGCCTGTGGCGCAACGTCGTCGACGAGGCGACCGGTGAGGTCACCGTCGCGGACGTGCCCGAGTCGGACATCGACGTGGACACCCTGCGCGCCCTGCACAAGGCCATCGACGGGGTCGGCCAGGACCTGGCGAACCTGCGCTTCAACACCGCCATCGCCAAGGTCACCGAGCTGAACAACCACCTGACCAAGACGGGCGGCCCGGTCCCGCGCACGGTCGCGGAGCGGCTGGTCCTGCTGATCGCCCCGCTGGCCCCGCACATCGCCGAGGAGCTGTGGCGCAAGCTGGGCCACACCGACTCGGTGGTCCACGCGGACTTCCCGGTCGCGGACCCGGCGTACGTCGTGAACGAGACCGTGACCTGCGTCGTCCAGATCAAGGGCAAGGTCAAGGCCCGCCTGGAGGTCGCCCCGTCGATCTCCGACGCCGACCTGGAGGCGACCGCACTGGCCGAGCCGGCGGTGGTCGCGGCGCTGAACGGCGCGGACATCCGCAAGGTCATCGTCCGCGCCCCGAAGCTGGTGAACATCGTCCCGGCGTGAGCCATCGGCGGTGCGTGGATGCCGGTCCGTGAGGGCGTGAGCTGTCGGCGGTGCGTGCCTGCCGGTCCGGGGATGCGAGTCATCCGCGGTGCGTGCCGGTACGTGTGGACGGACCGGAGTCATCGACGGCGTCTGCCGGTCCGTGAGGACGTGAGCTATCGACGGCGCCTGCCGGTCCGTAAGGGACGGAGTGGCGGGCGCCGGCCGGGGCGGGCAGCAGGCCGGCTGAACGCGGTATAGGGGGTTTCCCCTACGGGCAGGTTGGGGGTTCTTCCGGACCCCGCAACCTGCCCTTTCCGTTTACGGTGGAAGGACAGGGCGCGGGCGACAGTCCGGCGCCACCGACACGCTTGGGGGAGATCCCATGGAAGCCGCCGCCGCCATCATCGGACTGCTCTTCGTGCTGTTCGTCCTGGCCGGCGTGCTCCTGACGGTCAAGGCCGTGAAGGCGACCAAGCGCGGCGTGGACCGTACGGTCGCCCAGGCGCGCCGGACGGTCGAGGACACCACCCTCCGGGCCCGGCAGCTCGCCCAGCCCGGCGTGGTCGGCGAGCTGGCCCAGCTGCGGCTGTCGCTCAGAACGTCGATGCGGGCCACCCAGGACGTGCTGTACGGGGGCCCGCCGGACGATGCCTCCCTGAGTGAGGCGATCGGCCTGTTCGAGCGGCTGAGCGCCCATGGCCACGAGCTGGACGCCGACCTCAAACGGCTGGAACGCGAGCCCGACCGGGCCACCATCGCCGCCCGCCTCCCGGAGCTGAGGGAGCGCATGGAGCGGATCACGCACTCCGCCGAGTCGCTCCGCTGGGCCGCCCGCGACCGGGCACGCAAGTTCGCCGACGACGACCTCGCGGCACTGACCGACCAGATCGACGTCGAGGCCGGCGCCTTGCGCCACTGGACCCAGGCCCCTGACGAGCCGGGGAGAGACAGGGACGGCCAGGGTGGGGGCTGGGGTCGCTCCGGGGGCGTTCCGGGAGCGGGGCAGGGGGCGTCGTCCGACGGTCACCGCCCGGGGGCGACGGAGCATGAGGATGAGCACCAGCGGGCGATCACCGCGCGCGACGGCCGCAGCCGGCCGACGTACCCGTGGGAGAAGACCCCGCGGGCGGAAGGCATGGCGACTCCACGGCCGGAGGGCAGGGGCGGGAGCGGGGGTCCGGGAGCGGGCACTGGTACCGGTACGACCAAGACTTGAGTGATGCGAGGTGGAGGAGGCGGGTGGGGGGCGGGGCGGGGCGGGGCCCCGGGGAAGGCTCATCCCGCCCACGGCCATAGGGGAGGCCCACGGGAGCCCGTCACCAGGGGTCGCCAACCGGAAGAGCCCGCCGCCCGGCCGCGCCCACCGGTGTGCCCGGGCGACCGTGGCCGTCGTGGGGGCCTCACGGGGGCCGTCGCGAGGGCGTCGCGGAGGTGATGCTTCCGTTGCCCGCTGGGCACTTGGCAGAGCCTTGGGGAAACCTGGAAGATCTTGGGGACGGACCCGCACTGTGCGACGTCCCGATCCCCGGATAATCTCCCATTCATGTCCCGCCATGTCGCGATCGTCACCGATTCCACGGCCTACTTGCCGCGGACGGCCGTCGAGCGCCACCGCATCACGGCCGTTCCGCTGACCGTCGTCCTGGGGGACCAGGCCCTCGAAGAGGGCACCGAGATCTCCGCGAGATCCGTAGCCCAGGCCCTGCAGAAGCGGCGCAGCGTGACGACGTCCCGGCCCAGCCCGGCCACGTTCGCGGACACCTACCGCAAGGTGGCGGCGGCCGGCGCGACCGGCATCGTCTCCCTCCACCTCTCCTCGGAATTCTCCGGCACCTACGATGCGGCGGTGATGGCCGCCAAGGACGCCCCGGTTCCGGTACACGTCGTGGACACCGGGATGGTCGCCATGGCCCTCGGGTTCTGTGCTCTCGCCGCCGCGGAGACCGCGGAAGCCGGCGGAGACGTGGACGAAGCGGTCGCCGCGGCGGAGAAGCGGGCCGCGGGGACCTCCGCCTACTTCTACGTCGACACCCTGGACTATCTCCGCCGCGGCGGCCGGATCGGCGCGGCCCAGGCCCTGCTCGGCTCGGCGCTGGCCGTCAAACCGCTTCTCCAGCTGGCGGACGGACGGATCGAGCTGCTGGAGAAGGTCCGTACGGCGTCCAAGGCCATCGCACGGCTTGAGGAGATCGCAGCGGAACGGGCGGGCGAGGGCCAGATCGACATCGCGGTGCACCACCTCGCCGCCGCGGAACGCGCGGACGCGCTCGCCCAGCGGCTCCGTGAGCGGATCACGGGGCTGAACGAGCTCCATGTGAGCGAGGTCGGCGCGGTGATCGGCGCACACACGGGGCCGGGACTGCTGGGGGTTGTGGTGTCGCCGCGCTGAGCGAGGCGAGAGGGGCACGACAGGGCACGTGTGGGTGACGGAGTTATCCACAACTGCGGGGTTGTCCACGGGATTTGACGCCGCTCAGCAGGTTCTGCATCGGTCACTTAGCGTCAGGAGTTATGAACTCCTCGCAGACTGCTCGACTCGACTCGTCCGTATCCGTTTCCGCGTGGGCCGCGCCGGCAGACGGCCTCTCCTCGGCCCCGGAAGCCTCTGCCGAACTCTCCGGCTGGCCATGGGCGTCCGACGCAACAGACCCGTATGAGCAAAACGTACCGCCTGATACTTCATTTGCTCCTGACACGTCACCTCATCCTGACACTCCCTCTCCTTCTGGCCTGTCATCTCTTTCTGGCTCATCACTCTCCCCGGAATCGGTGGGCGCACCTCTGGCGCCCTCGCCAGACCTGCTGGGCGAAGCCGTGCCGTCCTCGCCGGAACCTGTGCGCGAACCCGTGGCCCCTTCCCGTGCGCGAGCGCGGGAGGAACGGGAGCGTGAGCGGGTACGGGCCCGGGTGGCGGCGATCTTCGGCGATACGGAGCCGGCGGCCGCGACGACCGGGCCCCCGCCGCCCGGACACGATCCCCCGCCTCGGCCCCAGCCTCACGCCCAGCCCCCGCCCCCGCGGCCGCGCCGTGCGGAGCGGGCGTGGCTGGCGGTGCGCGAACGCCTCCCGCTGTGGCTGCAGTCACGGTGCGGTACCGACCCCAGGGCACTGGCCGCCCTGGCCTTGGTGCTGATCGTGGCGGTGGCGTTCGCGGTGCACCACTTCTGGACCGGGCGCCCGGAACCGGTACGCGCCCCGGCCGTCGAACGGTCCGCCACGGGTCCGGATGACCAGCACCACGGGCCCGGCGCGGCCGCCGACCGGCACTCGTCCGCCCACCCGTCACCCGCATCCTCGTCGGCCTCGTCGACGGGCGCGACTGGTTCGGCGGGTGACTCCTCGGGCGGTGGTGGGCGCCAGTTGGTCGTCGATGTCACGGGCAAGGTCCGGCATCCCGGCATTCACCGGATGCCGCCGGGCTCACGAGTGATCGACGCGCTGCGGGCCGCGGGCGGTGTGCTGCACGGGGCGGATGTCAGCGGGCTCAATCGGGCGCGGCTGCTGACCGACGGCGAACAGATCGCGGTCGGCGTGCCGGGCGCCGCGGCCGGGAGCGGCGCCGGCACCGGTGGTGCCGGGGCCGGTGGTACGGGCAGTGGGACGGCCGGCGGCGGACCCGGCCCGAGCGGGCCGGTGAGCCTCAGCACGGCGACGGAGCAGCAGCTCGACGCCTTGCCGGGGGTCGGCCCCGTACTGGCGCGCCACATCATCGAATTCCGTACCCAGCACGGCGGCTTCACCTCGGTGGAGCAGCTTCGTCAGGTGACCGGTATCGGCGATCGGCGCTTCGCCGATCTGCGGCCCTTGGTGGAGCCATGACCACCGCTCGGCCCTCGGTGCACGCCACGGCCCCCTCGCCGCGCGGCGCTTCGGACCCGCGGCAGGAAGGGCCGCCCGATTTGCGCCTGGCTGGACCGGCACTGGCGGCCTGGGCCGCCGCGGCGATCGGGTTGGGCGCATCCGGCGGCGGCGTGGCGGTGGCCTGCGCCGTGGGGGTGGTGCTCGCGGCACTCGCGCTACGGGTGGCTGTCCTACGGCGTCGGGCGGAACGTGCGGGAGGCGGGGAGTACGAGGGAACGGAGGAGCACGAGAAGCACGAGAAGCACGAGAAGCACGAGGAGGACGAGGAGGATGAGCAGTACGAGGAGGACAAGGAAGGCGGGCAGACCAGGGCAGGTACGGGTGGTGGGGCGGCGGGCGGGACAGGGGGCGCTCGGGGCGGCGGCGCGGGTCGCAGGCGCCGGTCCGGCTTCGCCCGTCGATGGTCCTCCGGGGCGTGGGTGGCGCTGGCCGCCGTGCTGCTGGGTGCGGTCGCAGGGGCGGCGTCCGCGGCGTTGCATGCGGCGGACGTCCGGCGTGGTCCGCTGCCTGACCTGGCGGACCGCTATGCCCGGGTGACGGTGGAGCTGGAGGTGACGGATGATCCTCGGCTGACCCGACCCCGGGTGCGCGGCTCCCAACGGACGCCTGCGGCCGTGATGTTCAACGCCGATGCCGTGCGGGTGACCGCTCAGGACGGTGCGGTCACCGCCGTGCGTACCCCGACTCTGGTCCTCGTACGGCAGGGCGGAAGGGACGAAGGCGCGCCGTCCGGCGGCAGCGGAGGCGAGGGGAAGGGCAGCGGTGCCGGGGCCGACGGTACCGACGGCGAGGGCTCTGACCGTGAGGGGCCTGACCGTGAGGGCCCTGGCGGTGAGGCACCCGACGGCAAGGGACCCGGAGGTGAGGCGCCCGACGGCAAGGGCTCCGCAGGCGAGGGCTCCGCGGGTGAGCGGGGCCGACGGGGTGGGCGCTCGGCGTCAGCGGCCTCGTCGTTGTCGGAGGCTTGGCGCGGGCTGTTGCCGTCGACGCGGATCCGGGTCGTGGCGCGGGCCGTACCGCCGCTCATGCCGGATGATCAGGTCGCCGCGGTGCTGCGGGTCGACGCCGACGCGCCCCCGGTCAAGGTCGGTGGCCCGTCCGTGTTGCAGCGGGTGGCCGGACGCGTGCGGGCCGGGCTGCGGGAGGCCACGGACGGGCTCCGGCCCGACGCCCGTGCGCTGCTGCCCGGTCTGGTCGTAGGGGATACCTCGCGCGTGCCGCCGGATCTGGACGAAGCCTTCCGGACCACCGATCTGACGCACCTGCTCGCCGTCTCCGGCAGCAATCTCACGATCGTGCTCGCCCTGCTGATCGGCCCGCCGCACCTCGCCACGCGTGCCGAGCGGCGTGGGCTGGCGCCCCGCCTGAGGCTGTCGTTGCGCGGCACCGCCGTCCTCGGGGGCGTGCTCGCGCTGGCCTTCGTGGTCGTGTGCCGCCCGGACCCGAGCGTGCTGCGGGCCGCCGCCTGCGGCTTGATCACCCTGTTGGCGATCGGCACCGGCCGCCGCCGTTCGCTGCTCCCCGCGCTGGCCGCCGCGGTGCTGCTCCTGGTGCTCTACGACCCTTGGCTCGCGCGACGGTACGGCTTCCTGCTCTCCGTACTGGCCACCGGCGCACTGTTGTTGCTCGCACCGCGCTGGAGCGCCGCTCTCCAGCGGCGCCGGGTGCCGCCCCGGCTCGCCGAAGTGCTCGCCGCCGCTGCCGCCGCACAGGCGGTCTGTGCGCCCGTCATCGTGGTGCTCGCCGCCCGCGTGGGCCTGGTGGCGGTGCCGTGCAATCTGCTGGCCGAGCTCGCGGTGGGCCCGGCCACGGTCCTCGGCTTCGCCGCACTCGTCACCGCCCCGTTCGTCCTGCCCCTCGCCAAGGCGCTGGCGTGGTGTGGCGGCTGGCCCACCGAGTGGATCGCCGGCGTCGCCCGTACGGGCGCGGCGTTGCCCGGAGCCGAGATCGGCTGGCCCGGCGGCTGGGTGGGCGCGTTGGTGCTGGCGGTCGTCATGGTGGCGCTGGTGCCGGTCGGCCGACGCGTGATGCGCCGTCCCTGGCTTTGCGTCCTGTGTGCGGGCGCCGTGTTGCTGGCGGTGTGCCGTCCCGCTCCGTTCACCCGGGTCATCACCGGCTGGCCGCCGCCCGGGTGGCGTGCCGTGGTCTGCGACGTGGGGCAGGGAGACGGCCTGGTGCTGGCCGCCGGCGACGGCACGGCTCTGGTGGTGGACACCGGCCCCGAGCCGCGCGCCATCGACCGCTGCCTCACGGAGCTGGGTATCCGCCGGATCCCGCTGCTCGTCCTCACCCACTTCCATGCCGACCACGTGGACGGACTTCCCGGCGTGCTCCGTGACCGGTCGGTCGGCGCGATCGAGACCACAACCCTCCAAGACCCGCCGGGCCAGGCCCAGTTCGTACGGGAGACGGCCGCCCGGGCCCGGATTCCGCTCGTACGCGCCGTTCCGGGGGAGCGACGGCGCCTCGGCCCGCTCAGCTGGGAAGTGCTCTGGCCTCCGGCCGTGCCGTTCGCCCCGCTGCTCGACGGGCCCAACGACGCCAGCGTCACCCTGCTCGTACGGACCGGCGGACTGACGTTCCTGCTCCTCGGTGATCTCGAACCGCCCGCGCAGCAGGCGCTGCTGGCGGCGCATCCGGAGCTGGCCGGGGTCGACGTCCTGAAGGTGGCGCACCACGGTTCCGCACACCAGGACCCCCCGCTGATGCACCGGTTGGCGCCGCGCCTTGCGCTGATCTCGTGCGGCACCGGAAACCCGTACGGCCATCCGGCGCCGCGGACGATCGCCGCGCTGCGGGCTCAGGGCGCCCGGGTGCTGCGTACCGACACCGATGGTGCGATCGCGATCCTCGGCACTCCGGGCAGACTCGCCGCCACCGTGACCGGCCGTCGGACGGGGGCCGGGCTGCCGGGCGGCCGAGGCGGTGGGCGCGGCCGGGGGAGACGGCGCGGCCGGCGAATACGCAGCCGCGGGCCGGCCGGCAGGGGCCGGTCCGCCGGCCTGCGGATCACGGCCTGCGGATCACGGCCCGCGGGTCACGGCCGGCAGATGGTGTCCGGCAGGCTCTGGCGATCGGCGCAGGGCACGTGCTTGTACCTCCGCATGATGTTCTTCGCCGTCGGCGAGGAAGCCGGGCCCTTCGACGGGGCTGGCTTGCCCTCCCGGTTGAGGTTGCCGAGGCCGGAGAGGCTGCCGGACGCCGAAACGGTGATCTCGGCGCCCGCACACCGGGCCCGGTACTGCCGGGCGATCTCCCGCATCGGCGGGGCGAACGCCGTGGACCCGTCGATGGTCAGCCACTCGGTGGCGCATTCACCGGCCGGGGCCGTCCGGGCGCTGAGGAGCAGTCCGCCGAGCAGTCCCAGCAGCACGATGAAGGTGCCAACCAGCGCGAGACTGAGCTTGCGCGGCCCCCAACGCTGGGCGTTGCGCCGGATCCGTCCGCCGCTGATGAAGCCGCTGACGGTCACGGCCCCGGCCGCGCTGCCGTCGCGACCGCTGTTGCCGGTGTTGCCGCTGGTGCCGGCGTTGCCCGGGGCCCCAGGAGTGCCGCTTCCGGAACCGGCGTCCGTACCCGCGTCGCTGCCCGCGCCCGCACCCGCACCCGTACCTGCGTCCGTGTCCGTGCTGGAGAGGAGGACCAGCAGCTTGAAGTGATTCCGTTTGTTAAGCGGCACTATCGGGATGACAGGGATGATCGGGATGAGCAGCCGACCGCCGTCGTGGCGCAGTCCGCCACCGTTGTCCGCCGATCCCTCGATCCCTCGATCCCCCGGTTCCTCTCGGGCCCTTCAGTTGCCCGCGGGCGGTTCCACGGTTTCACGGTTTGCGCTCGTCGCGACCTCGTCAGCCTCCTTGCCCTCCCGTTCGGCCGGTGCTGGCTCTGTAGGCTCCGGAACGAGGCTCCGGGAGGAGGCTTCCAGCGGTGGGGACGGCGGCGCTGCGTGCCGGTCGGTGGAGAGATACGGGACGAGCGGAGGCGGGGTAGATGGACGAGGCGGCGGCCGATGCCTATCTGGAGCGCATCGGGGCGGTGCGGCCCGGGGCCCCTGATGCGGGGGCGTTGGCTGCGCTGCACCTCAGGCATCTGCGGGCGGTGCCGTTCGAGAATCTCGCCATCCACCTCGGTGAGGAGATCGTGCTGGCGGAGCAGCCGTTGCTGGACAAGATCGTCGGTGCCCGGCGCGGTGGGTTCTGTTACGAACTCAACGGCGCCTTCGCCGGGCTGCTGCGGGCTCTCGGGTACGACGTTGAGTTGTTGTCGGCGCGTGTGTTCGGTGTCGAGGGGCGCCTCGGCATCCCGTACGACCACCTTGCGCTGCGGGTGCACACGCCGAGCGGGCCGTGGCTGGCGGATGTCGGCTTCGGTCGGCACAGCCACCTTCCGCTGCGCTGGGACAGCCGCGAGGAGCAGGCCGATCCCGGTGGGACGTTCCGGCTGGAGGAGACGGCGGAGGGGGACGTGGACGTACTGAGGGACGGCTCGCCGCAGTACCGGCTCGAACAACGTCCGCGTGCGCTGGCGGACTTCGAGGTCGGCTGCTGGTGGAACCGCACGTCGCCCACCTCCCACTTCACCCGGTCCCTGGTGTGCTCACGGCTGACCGAAACCGGCCGGATCACGCTCTCCGGCCGCACGCTCGTGATCACCGGGACGGGCGGTGCGCGGGAGGAGCGTGAGCTGGCGGCGGGAGAGGTACTGGCCGCCTATCGGGAGCACTTCGGCATGGTGCTGGACCGGGAGCCGGTGGTGGGGGCGGCGGCCGGGTGAGCCCCGTCGGCCGCCTCGGCCCCCGTCGGCCGCCTCGGCTGTCTGGCGGTAGGCGGAGCGGGCCCGTAGGAGCGGGTCGGCCGGAGCAGTGAGCAAACCGGTGTCAGGCGGGGCGGCGGGAGCAGGTGGCAGACCACGGTGTCGAGCGGGCCGGCCGGTGGCAGTCTGGCCGGCCGCGGGGCAGGCCAGTGGCCGCCGGTCGGTCTTACTCGGCCTCGCGCCAGCCCTCGAACTCCGCCGCGAGGTCGTCCAACCGTGCCGGGTCGTGGCGGGCGTCCGGATCTTCGACCACCACCAGCCACTGGGCGTCCTCGGCGTCGTCCTCGCCGGCCAGGGCGTCTCGTACGAGCTGGGGCTCCTCGGTGACGCCGAAGCGTTCGACGAGGGCCTCGGCGACCTCCTCCGCGGCGTCGCGGTCGGGCAGGACCAGGACGTGGCGCACCTGCCCGGGGGAGGGTGCCGGGGCGGAGAGAGAGGCGTGGTGCTCGTGGTGAGAGTGGTGCTCGGGGTGAGCGCGATGCCGGGGCGCGGCGGCGTGGTCGTTCATCAGGCCATTGTCCCCGTTCGGGAGCCCGGCACTCGGTGCGCGGGTCCGTACGTCACGCCGAGACCCCGACGTCAGGCCGTAGTGACGTCTGGGTCGTAGTGACGCCTGGGTCGTCGTGACGTCAGGGGCGTAGCGACGTGGAGACCGCGGTGACGTCAGGGTCGTAGCGACGTCGAGGCGTTAGCGACGTCGGGGCCGTGGCGGAGTGGGTCGGGGGCGGGCCGGGCGGCGTTGTCGGTGGGGCGTGGGATGCTGGATCGCGATGGCCAGGAAGACAGCTAACGACGATCCGCTTGCCCCCGTGACGATCGCGGTGGGGCAGGAAGACCTGCTGCTGGAGCGTGCGATGCAGCAGGTGGTGGCGGCTGCCCGCGCGGCCGATGCGGACACCGATGTGCGCGACCTCACCCCCGACCAGCTCCAGCCCGGCACCCTCGCGGAGCTGACCAGTCCCTCGCTGTTCGCCGAGCGCAAGGTCGTGGTGGTGCGCTCGGCCCATGACCTGTCCGCGGACACGATCAAGGACGTCAAGGCGTATCTCGGTTCGCCCGCGGAGGAGATCACGCTCGTGCTGCTGCATGCCGGCGGCGCCAAGGGCAAGGGGCTGCTCGACGCCGCCCGTAAGGCCGGGGCGCGGGAAGTGGCCTGTCCCAAGATGACCAAGCCGGCCGACCGGCTGGCGTTCGTGCGGGGGGAGTTCCGTACGGTCGGGCGGTCGGCGACGCCGGAGGCGTGCCAGTCGCTGGTCGATGCGATCGGCAGCGATCTGCGGGAGTTGGCCTCGGCATGTGCGCAGCTCGCCGCCGACATCGAGGGCACGATCGACGAGGCGATCGTCGGGCGGTACTACACGGGTCGGGCCGAGGCGTCGAGCTTCACCGTCGCGGACCGTGCCGTCGAGGGCCGGGCCGCCGAGGCCCTGGAGGCGCTGCGCTGGGCGATCGCCACCGGCGTCGCGCCCGTCATGATCACCAGCGCGCTCGCCCAAGGCGTCCGGGCCATCGGCAAGCTGGCCTCCGCGCCACGCGGCGCCCGCCCCGGCGACCTCGCCCGCGAACTGGGCATGCCGCCGTGGAAGATCGACCGGGTGCGGCAGCAGATGCGGGGCTGGTCGGCGGACGGTGTGGCGACGGCGCTGCGCGCGGTGGCGGCGGCCGATGCGGGGGTCAAGGGCGGCGGGGACGATCCCGAGTACGCCCTGGAGAAGGCGGTCGTGACGATCGCCCGGGCGGCGCGGTCCCGCTGAGGCGAGTACGGCTGCGGCAGGGCCTGCTCAGCCGTGCTCCCGCTGAGAGGTGATCTCGCTGAGGCGTGATCCCGGTGAGAGGTGATCCCGCTGCGGCGTGGTCCCGATGAGGCGCGGGCCCAATGATGCGCGGTCCCGCGGAAGCCCGGAGCTTGGGATCGCCCGGGGAATTCCGTTTGTCTCCCGTCAGCCCGAGCCGAGCCGAGGCGAGCCGATCCCAGCCCGGCCCAGCCAGCCACGCCGATCCCAGCCCGGCCCAGCCCCGCCCCGCCGAGCCCCACTCCGCCACGCCGAGTCCCACTCCGCCCCGCCCGGTTTGGCCCCGCCGAGTTCGGCTCAGCGCGCGTTCTGCAGGCGTTTGAGGGTCTCCGGTCAGCCGAGCCGGGACGATCCCAGCCCAGCTCGGCACAGCCCCGCCGAGCCCAGCCACGCCGAGCCCAACTCCGCCCGGCACAGCCACGCCGAGCCGAGCCCAGCCCCGCCGAGCCCAACTCCGCCCAGCTCCGGCCGGTTCGGCCACGCCGAGCCCAGCTCCGCCCAGCCCGCGCCCAACTCCGCCGCGCCCCGCCCGGTTCGGCCACGCCGAGCTCGGCTCAGCGTGCGTTCTGCAGGCGCTTGAGGGTCTCCGTCGCGCTGGTTTTGAGCATCGTGGCGACCTCGTCGGAGGTGGGCTGCTTGCCGGAGCTGCTGCCGGAGGCGTAGCTCGACCACGTCGACTGGAAGGTCATCCAGCCCTCCCGCACTCCGAGGATCACGTAGGAACCGCTGTCGCTGCCCATGTCGTTGCGCGTCACCAGGTAGGCCTCGTCGCCGATGCCCGGAACGGACTCGACCTTGTAGCCGACGGAGGTCTCCTGCTTCTCGTACGCGCGGTAGTTGTCGGCGAATTCCGGTGCCGGGTCGGCCTTCCGGTGCAAAGTGGCGCTGTTGTAGAGCCAGGTCGAGGAGTAGGTGGCGGAGCTCGCGTTCTCCTGCTCCAGTGAAACGTTGCACCACATGGTGTCCATCGACTTCAGCCGGGCCCCGCTGTGCTGGGGGTTGGGGTCCTTCGAGGAGGAGCCGGTGTTCGACTTGGTCTTGTAGTGGGCGTTCTCGAAGGGCGTCATCGAGGTGGCCGCACACAGGTCATCGGTGTAGGCGTAGCCCGCCAGGTCCGGGCTGGGCTCGGAGGAGAATCCACCGGTGGCGAACAGCAGCGAACCCCAGATCGCGGAGGCGGCGACCGCGCCACCGATCGCCCACAGCCAGCCGGAGGCACCGCGGCCACCGCCGCCGCCACTGCCGCTGGGGCTGCCGCCGGGAGCACCGCCCGTCCCGGCGGGTGCACCGGGCGCACCCAGGCCCGCCGGCGGGTAGCCGTAGTGGCCGACGGGTGGCTGCGACGGCGGCTGCATCGGTGCCTGCGGCCCGGGGGCCGGACCCGGTGGGCCGGGCACGGCATTCTGCTGGGCGTAAGGATTCTGCTGCGCGGGCACCGGATTCTGCGGTGGTGCGGGGACCTGGCCGTAAGGGTTGGGCTGCGGCAGGCCGTACGGCTGAGAGGGCTCCCCCGGGGTGGACATGGCCGCAGAGTAGCGGGCCGGCCGCACCCGGGCCCCGGCCGGCGGTCGCCCCTACGACGAATAACCCCACGACAGCGGAGGTGCGTCTGCACACGTCGCTACGACGAGGTGGCTCCCGCTCCTCTACGTGGCTTCCGATCTTCGACGGTGGCTTCCGCTCTTCGACGAGAATCCCGCTCCTGGGGCTCCCGCTCTTCGACGGTGGCTTCCGCTCTTCGACGGGACTCCCGGCTCTTCGACGGGTCGTTCCCGGCCCTACGACGGGGTGGCCCCACCGCGGATCCCCGCCGGGCACCCACGCCCGGCCACCTTGGCCCCTCGGCTCCCACGCCCGGCCACCCCCGGGTCCCACCCCGGAGTCCCACCCCCGGTTCCCCCCCCACCCGCCGCACCAGCCCCCACCCCGCGAGGCCTCCCTCCACACCCACCCCTCCCACCCCTCCACACCCCCCACGACAAAGTCGCCCCCACGACAAAGGCGCCCCCACGACAAAGGCGCCCCCACGACAAAGGCGCCCCCACGACAAAGGCGCCCCCACGACAGAG
The DNA here is from genome assembly GCF_040652715.1 of Streptomyces sp. NPDC048196. Lineage (NCBI taxonomy): Bacteria > Bacillati > Actinomycetota > Actinomycetes > Kitasatosporales > Streptomycetaceae > Streptomyces > Streptomyces sp. NPDC048196. Next base: position 54,648 of record NZ_JBEZMM010000042.1, read on the forward strand.
GCACCCCCCGACAAAAGCGCCCCCCGACAAAGCCCCCCGGACCGAGGCCCCCACGACAAAGGCCCCCCGCCCCAGCGAATGGGGCGAAGGGCCTCGTCTTGGAAAGTCGGGCTCGGTCGGCGGCGGAGGCCGCCGGTGAGCCGGGTGCGCCGCACCCGCGTGGCGAACGCAGGCCGCGTGCGGCGCGGTGGTGCACCGGTCAGGGAGCGGTGAGAGGGGCCGCTGGATCCCTGTCGGCAGGGTCGTTCCATGGTGGTGCAAGTGCAGAGGCAGCGGAGCTGCGTACTGCGGGGTGCGGGTGAAGATCCCCGCGAAGGTCGGGTCAGCCCTTGAGGGTCGCGACCTTCTTCGCCAGCGCCGACTTCTTGTTGGCGGCGGCGTTCTTGTGGATGACACCCTTGCTGACGGCCTTGTCGAGCTTCTTGGCCGCCTCGGCCTGGGCAACGGTGGCCTTCTGCAGGTCGCCGGCCTCGATGGCCTCACGGGTGCGACGGATCGAGGTCTTCAGAGCCGACTTGACAGCCTTGTTGCGCTGACGAGCCTTCTCGTTGGTCTTGATCCGCTTCATCTGGGACTTGATGTTCGCCACGAAAGAGCCTTTTCAGGTTCGTTGGAGTTTCGAGTTGCGCCGCGCACGAGAGAGGGCACGAAGCGCAGTGGACCAGGCTACCAGCAGGGTCTACGGCCTCCCAAACCGGACCGGAGCCCTCACCCCGACGCCCCGCCGGGAGGTCCCCTCCCCACGAGCTTCTCCGCGAGCTTCCCCACGGCCTTCCCCGCGAGCTTCCCACGGGGCACACCCGCCCGAACCGGACCGTGGCCGTCGCTCATGGGACGATGGGGGGAGACGTCACATACCCGAGTCCCGCCTACCCGCGTTCACTGAATGGACCCTGCGTGCCCGCGACCCCTACGAACGTGCCGGAGCCGAGCCGTACCGATCCGGCCCTCCTCCGTAACTTCTGCATCATCGCGCACATCGACCACGGCAAGTCGACGCTCGCCGACCGGATGCTCCAGCTCACCGGTGTCGTCGACCAGCGGCAGATGCGCGCGCAGTACCTCGACCGCATGGACATCGAGCGCGAGCGCGGCATCACGATCAAGTCCCAGGCGGTCCGGCTGCCCTGGGCCCCCTCCGAGGGCGAAGAGGGAAGTGGCACGACCCACATCCTCAACATGATCGACACCCCGGGCCACGTCGACTTCACGTACGAGGTGTCGCGCTCCCTCGCCGCGTGCGAGGGGTGCATCCTCCTCGTCGACGCCGCCCAGGGCATCGAGGCGCAGACCCTCGCCAACCTCTACCTGGCGATGGAGCACGACCTCACGATCATCCCGGTCCTCAACAAGATCGACCTGCCGGCCGCGCAGCCCGAGAAGTTCGCCGCCGAGCTGGCCAATCTGGTCGGCTGCGAGCCCGAGGACGTGCTGAAGGTCTCCGCCAAGACCGGCGTCGGCGTGCCCGAGCTGCTGGACAAGGTCGTCCGTGAGGTGCCGGCCCCGGTCGGCGTCAAGGACGCCCCCGCCCGCGCGATGATCTTCGACTCCGTCTATGACGCCTACCGGGGCGTGGTGACGTACGTGAAGGTCGTCGACGGCACGCTGGGCAAGCGCGAGCGCATCAAGATGATGTCCACCGGCGCCGCCCACGAGCTGCTGGAGATCGGGACGAACTCCCCGGAGATGAAGCCGGCCGACGGCCTTTCGGTCGGTGAGGTGGGCTACCTCATCACCGGTGTGAAGGACGTCCGGCAGTCCAAGGTGGGTGACACGATCACCCAGCTCGCCAAGGGGGCGGAGGAGCCGCTCGGCGGCTACAAGGACCCCAAGCCGATGGTGTTCTCGGGGCTGTACCCGCTCGACGGTTCGGACTACCCCGAGCTGCGCGACGCCCTCGACAAGCTCCAGCTCAACGACGCGGCGCTGGTCTACGAGCCGGAGACCTCCGCGGCGCTCGGCTTCGGTTTCCGCGTCGGCTTCCTCGGCCTGCTGCACCTGGAGGTGATCCGGGAGCGGCTGGAGCGCGAGTTCGGGCTGGACCTGATCGCCACCGCGCCCAACGTGGTCTACCGCGTGGACATGGAGGACGGCGCCGAGCACGAGGTCACCAACCCGAGCGAGTTCCCGACGGGCAAGATCGACAAGGTGCACGAACCGGTCGTCCGGGCCACGATCCTGGCGCCCAGCGAGTTCATCGGCGCGATCATGGAGCTGTGCCAGAACCGCCGCGGTGCGCTGCTGGGCATGGACTACCTCTCCGAGGACCGCGTCGAGATCCGCTACACCCTCCCGCTCGCGGAGGTCGTCTTCGACTTCTTCGACCAGCTCAAGTCCAAGACCCGTGGCTACGCCTCGCTGGACTACGAGCCCACCGGCGAGCAGGCCGCCGACCTGGTGAAGGTCGACATCCTGCTGCACGGCGACAAGGTCGACGCGTTCTCCGCGATCACGCACAAGGACAAGGCGTACGCCTACGGTGTGCGGCTGGTCGCCAAGCTGCGCGAGCTGATCCCGCGGCAGAGCTTCGAGGTGCCGATCCAGGCCGCCATCGGCAGCCGGGTCATCGCCCGTGAGACGGTCCGCGCCATCCGCAAGGACGTCCTCGCCAAGTGCTACGGCGGTGACATCTCGCGTAAGCGGAAGCTGCTGGAGAAGCAGAAGGAAGGCAAGAAGCGGATGAAGATGGTCGGCAGCGTGGAGGTCCCGCAGGAGGCCTTCATCGCGGTGCTGTCCTCGGACTCCGACGGCGACTCCAAGGCGAAGAAGTGACCGCCGGGCAGTAGCCGTAGCGGCGGAGGACGAAGAAGACGAAGCGGAGAGGGGCGCCGGGTCCGGTACGGGACCCGGCGCCCCTCTCCGTCTGCTTTCCGGCCGCCGGCCCCTCACCAGCCGTGGAGCCCTCATCGGGATGAATGCGGAGCGTGGCGTTCCGCGAGGGCGGAGGCCGGGGGTGCCGGGTGTGGTCTGGTGGGGGGTGATCGGCGCGGCTCGCAATCGGGCGATGCGCGTGCTACGTACACCTATCGCACTGGTCACATCGTGAACCAGTCGGTCGTAGCCCCTTACGCGTCGGCGCAACGCGCTCTAGTCTGATCTCTGCTCAAAGGTTACTCGCGAGTCACCAGCAATGAAGCGGGCCCCGGAGGACGCCGTGACGGACACCCACACGCTGATCGAAAACCGGCCGCCTTCGGTGGCTCACCTCTTCCTGGAGCGGGTCGCGGCCACTCCCGACATCGAGGCCTATCGCCATCCCGTCCCCCCTGCCTCGGGCCAGGGCCCGGACGACTGGAAGGCGATCAGCTGGGCCGAGGCCGCCGACCGGGTCTACGCCGTGGCCGCCGGCCTGATCGCCCTGGGCGTACGGCCCGAGGAGCGGGTCGCGCTGGCCGCCAACACCCGCGTGGAGTGGATCCTCGCCGACCTCGGTGTGCTGTGCTCCGGCGCCGCCACCACCACGGTCTACCCCAGCACCAACGCCGAGGAGACCGCCTACATCCTGGCCGACTCCGACAGCCGGGTGCTGATCGCCGAGGACGCCGGCCAGCTCGCCAAGGTCCGGGAGCGCCGCGCCGAACTGCCCGACCTGGCGCATGTGGTCGTCATCGACGCGGCCGCCGCCGAGGCGTCCCCCGATGACCCCGAGGGCTGGGTGCTCAGCCTCGCCGACCTGGAGAAGCGCGGTCACGCCTATCTGGAGAAGCACCCGGAGTGCGTCAAGGAGCGGGTCGCCGGGCTGCGCGCCGACCAGCTCGCGACGCTGATCTACACCTCCGGCACCACCGGCCGGCCCAAGGGCGTACGGCTGCCGCACGACTGCTGGGCGTACATGGCCCGCGCGATCCAGGCCACCGGAATGGTCGCCGAGGAGGACGTGCAGTACCTCTGGCTGCCGCTGGCGCACGTCTTCGGCAAGGTGCTGACCGCCGGACAGATCTCGGTCGGGCACGTGATCGCGGTGGACGGCCGGGTCGACAAGATCATCGAGAATCTGCCGGTCGTCCGGCCCACCTACATGGCCGCCGTCCCGCGGATCTTCGAGAAGGTCTACAACGGCGTCGCGGCCAAGGCGCGCGAGGGCGGCGGCGCCAAGTACAAGATCTTCCAGTGGGCTGCCGGGGTGGCCCGCGAGTACGCCAAGACCTCGCAGGACAACTTCCGGCGGACCGGCAACGCCTCCGTGCCGTTCGCGCTCGGCGCCAAGCACAAGATCGCCGACGCCCTCGTCTACGCCAAGCTGCGCGACGCGTTCGGCGGCCGGCTGCGGGCCGCGGTCTCCGGCTCGGCCGCGCTCTCTCCGGAGATCGGCTACTTCTTCTCCGGCGCCGGCATCCACATCCTGGAGGGCTACGGCCTGACGGAGTCCAGCGCGGCCAGCTTCGTCAATCCCGGCGAGGCGTACCGCACCGGCACGGTCGGCAAGCCGCTGCCCGGCACCGAGGTCCGGATCGCCGAGGACGGCGAGATCCTGCTGCGCGGCCCCGGCATCATGCAGGGCTACCACGGCCTGCCGGAGAAGACCGCCGAGGTCCTGGAGGAGGACGGCTGGTTCCACACCGGCGACATCGGCGAGCTCTCCCCGGACGGCTATCTGCGGATCACCGACCGCAAGAAGGACCTGATCAAGACCTCGGGCGGCAAGTACATCGCACCGGCCGAGGTGGAGGGCCAGTTCAAGGCGGTCTGTCCGTTCGTCTCCAACGTCCTGGTGCACGGCGCCAACCGGAACTTCTGCACCGCACTGATCGCCCTCGACGAGCCGACGATCATGGGCTGGGCCGCGGAACACGGCCTGGCCGGCAAGACGTACGCCGAGGTCGTCGCGACCGACCAGGCCCGCGAGCTGATCGACGGCTATGTCGAGCGGGTCAACGAGGGGCTGCAGCGCTGGCAGCAGATCCGCAAGTTCCGGCTGCTGCCGCGCGACCTGGACATCGAGCACGGTGAGGTGACCCCGAGCCTCAAGATCAAGCGGCCGGTGGTGGAGCGGGCGTTCAAGGACCTGCTGGACGACATGTACGCGGGCACCCGGGAGTCGTGACCGCCCGCCGCACCGTCCTCCGGTGAGCGTGCGGGGTGGGCCACCGGGCCTGCCCCGCACGCCGCTGTCGCGCGCCCCGGCACCCCGGCACCCCGGCGGCGACACCCGGCGCCGCGGCCGCCCCGCCGCCGCGTTCGGCCAACTCCTCCGGCGCGTCAGCCGAATTGGCCGCTCAGGCCACCGACTTCCGTGACTCACTGCTTATGGCTGCGCTCTTTCTGTCACTCTGTCGGTGGCGCATCCGGCGCCGCAGCGGAGCTGTTCGGGAGTTGCTCAATGAGGACGACAACTTCGTCTCCACGGGACGACGTCACGGCGACCCGCGCGACGACGGCCGGCCCCGGGCTCCCCGCCGCCCGCACCCGGCGGGCCGGTCTGCCCGGGGACCCGCAGGCCGCGGCCGCCGCGCGGCGGTTCGTCCGGTCCGCCTTCGCCGAGTGGGCGGACCGGCGGCTGCCCGGCACCGAGCGGTTCACCGACCGGCTCACGGACGAGGCGGTCCTGCTGGTCAGCGAGTTGGTGACGAACGCGGTGGTGCACGCCGGCACCACCATCGAGCTGAGCTGCCGGCTGGACCCGGCCGCGGAACCGGAACCGGGCTCCGGGCCGGACCCGGACGACGCCCCCGCGCCCGCCGTCGTCGTCGAGGTCTCCGACCGCCACCCCACCCAGCCGATCCGCGCCCGTGACGAGAACCCCCGGAACGACAGCGGCGGCCACGGCCTCCAGCTGATCAGCGCGGTCGCCGAATCCTGGGGCATCACCTACCGCCGCGACCTGAAGACCGTGTGGTTCCGGCTCCCGCTGCCGGCCCCGGAGGCCGCCGCCCGCCCGCTGCCGGAGCCCGCGTACGACGAGACGCGGTACGCAGGGGCGCGGTACCAAGGGGCGCGCCATGGGGAGGCACGGCATGAGGGGGCGCCGTACGGGACCCCGCACCCGCACGCGTCCGACGATCCCGCAGGCCCGTACGACGTCACCGGCCCGGCCGGGTACGACGAGGCCGCGGCCGCGTACGCCGACGAGGTGCTCCAGCGCGGGCTGCGGGCCGCCGAACTCCTCGCCCCGGCACCCCGCCGCGCCGACCGCCAGGAACTCGACGCCGACCGGGTCGACAACGGTGCGCTGTCCTTCCTCGCCGAGGCCTCCGACCTGCTCTCCGGCCAGCTCGACGCCGATCAGGTCGCAGCCCTCGCCGCCCAGCTGATCGTGCCGCGGCTCGCCGACTGGTGCGCGGTGTGGCTCCACGACGGCGACGGCGGCGCCCCCGGCCGGGGCATCGCGACCGGCGGCGAGGAACAGCGGCTGGCCCGCGTCTGGCACAGCTCCGAGAGCCGCATCGACACCCTGCGCGCCGCTCTGGAGAAACAGGCGCCGGACTTCTGGGGCGACGTCCCGCCGGGCGCCGCCCCCGCCGCCGTCCCCTGGCCCTGGCCGCACGACCCGGACGGCGAGGACCAGGATCACGGCCATCAGGATCACGGCCATCAGCACCCCGGCCGCCCGGGCGGCGCTCCCCTGGGCGGGCCCGGTCTGCCGGAGCTGTCGGGTCAGGCTCCTCCGGACGTGCCGGGTCACGTCCTGCCGGCCTACGCCCTCCCCGGCGGTGACCGCCCCGACGGTGACGAGCCGGGCGGTGCCGCGCTCGCCTGCCCGCTGGTCGCCGGCGGCCGCCGGCTGGGCACGCTGCTGCTCGGCCGCGGCGGCCTGCCGCGCTTTCCCGACGAGGTTGTCGGGCTGATCGAGGACCTGGGCCGCCGGGTCGCCCGGGCGGTGGCCACCGCCCGCGCCTACAGCCGCCAGGAGCGCATCAGCCAGGTCCTGCAGCGCCGGCTGCTGCCCCGGGGCCGGGCGCAGATGCCCGGCGTGGCGTCCGCGGTGGTCTACGAGCCGCGCGAGGGCGCCTGGGCGGGCGGCGACTTCTGGGACCTCTTCGACGCCGGCGCCGGCCGCTGGTGCTTCGCGCTCGGCGACGTCTGCGGCAGCGGCCCGGAGGCGGCCGCGGTGACCGGGCTGGCCCGGCCGGTGCTGCGGCTGCTGGCCCGGGACGGCTTCGGCGTCGCCGAGGTGCTCGACCGGCTCAACAAGACCATGGCCCGGGAGGCCGCGGACTCGGTCGCGGCGGTCGCCGCGGCGGTCGCGGCGGCCGGCGCCGGGGCCGAGGCACCCGTGGAGATCCGCGAGGAGGGCGAACAGGCCCGCTTCCTGTCCCTGCTCTACGGCGAGATCGTCCCGTACCCGGGCGGGGCCGGCGGCGCCCGGTGCACCCTCGCCAGCGCCGGCCACCCGCTGCCGCTGGTGCTGGGCACGGACGGCACGGTCCGCACGGTCGCGGCACCGCAGATGCTGCTGGGGGTCGTCGAGGACGCGGCGTACGTGAGCGAATCGTTCGACCTGCGCCCGGGGGAGACGCTGCTGTGCGTCACCGACGGGGTCACCGAGCGGCGCTCGGGCCGCCGGCTGTTCGACGACGAGGACGGCCTGGCCACCGCGCTCGCCGCCGGTGCCGGGCTGGGCGCCACCGCCCTCGCCGAGCACATCCGCACCACCGTGCACGCCTTCGCCCCGAACCCGCCCGACGACGACCTGGCCCTGCTCGTCCTCCAGGCGGCGGGCGGCCCGGCGTAGGCACCACCGGGCCGCACGGGCCCCCGCCGCCCGCGCGAACCGCGTTGTCGGTGCGATGACGGACAATGGTTCCCATGCCTTCCGCACTGCCTGATGGTGAGCCGATGCCCGACGACGGGGCGCTGCCCGGTCATGCGCCGGCGGCGGCCGGCCGGCCCCTCGGCTTCTATCTGCACGTGCCGTACTGCGCCACCCGCTGCGGCTACTGCGACTTCAACACCTACACCGCGAGCGAGCTGCGCGGCTCCGGCGGGGCACTGGCCTCCCGCGACAACTACGCCGACACCGTCGTGGAGGAGATCCGGCTGGCCCGCAAGGTGCTGGGCGACGACCCCCGCCCGGTCGAGACGATCTTCGTCGGCGGCGGCACCCCGACCCTCCTCCCGGCCGCCGACCTCGGCCGGATGCTCGCCGCCGTCCGGGAGGAATTCGGCCTGGCACCCGGCGCCGAGATCACCACCGAGGCCAACCCCGACTCCGTCGACCCGCGCTACCTCTCCGAGCTGCGCGCGGCCGGCTACAACCGGGTCTCCTTCGGCATGCAGAGCGCCCGGCAGCACGTCCTGAAGATCCTCGACCGTACGCACACCCCCGGCCGCCCCGAGGCCTGCGTCGGCGAGGCCCGCGCCGCCGGTTTCGAGCACGTCAACCTCGACCTGATCTACGGCACCCCCGGCGAGTCCGACGACGACTGGCGGGCCTCGCTCGACGCCGCGCTCGGCGCCGGCCCCGACCACATCTCCGCCTACGCCCTGATCGTCGAGGAGGGCACCCAGCTGGCCCGCCGGATCCGCCGCGGCGAGGTCCCGATGACCGACGACGACGTGCACGCCGACCGCTACCTCATCGCCGAGGAGCGGCTCACCGCGGCCGGCTTCTCCTGGTACGAGGTCTCCAACTGGGCCACCACCGAAGCCGCCCGCTGCCGCCACAACGAGCTGTACTGGACCGGCGCCGACTGGTGGGGCGCCGGCCCCGGGGCGCACAGCCACGTCGGCGGCGTCCGCTGGTGGAACGTGAAGCACCCCGGCGCGTACGCCCAGGCCCTCGGCGAGGGCCGCTCCCCGGGCGCGGGCCGCGAGATCCTCGCCGCCGAGGACCGCCGGGTGGAACGCATCCTGCTGGAACTCCGCCTCGCGGACGGCTGCCCCCTGGACCTCCTCGCCCCGGCGGGCGCCCGGGCGGCCGAGCGGGCACTGGCCGACGGCCTGCTGGAGTCCGTTCCGTACGAGGAGGGCCGGGCCGTTCTGACACTCCGGGGGCGGCTGCTGGCCGACGCGGTGGTGCGGGATCTGGTGGACTGATCACTCGACGGGGTGAAGCCGTGCGTAGTGTCGGTGAGCGCCCCTACGCTGTCCTTAAGCTGCCGTCACCATGGACGCGGCGGGATGTGGAGGGCCACGGAGATGACCGCTGTGGATGATCACCGGATGACCCAGATCTTCCAGAACCTGGAGGTTCCCGAGGGCGTCAAGGTCGAGCTTCTCAGGGGGAACATCGTGATGATGGCGACGCCCGATCTCGTGCACAACGAGATCGTCGAATCGGTTCAGGACCAGATTCCGAGGCCAGCGTGGATGCGTCTCCAGACGCAGGACATCACGATTCCGGGCGAGGCCAGCGAACCCGTGCCGGATCTGGTGGTGCTGCCACGCGATGCTCGTCCGGAATCCGGGCCGCCTCCGTCCGGAGTGATCGCGACAGTCATCGAGGTGGTTTCCAAGACCAGTGTCGATCACGACTACGGAATCAAGCGCTCCATCTACGCCGCGGGCAAGGTCCCGGCCTACCTGATCATCGATCCCATCGTGGCCCACTGCGTCCTGCTCACTCAGCCCGTCGGCGTGGGGGATGAGGCGGACTACCGGACCCAGCAGATCACGAAGTTCGGTGAGCCCCTTCCGCTGCCCCTGCTCGGCCTGGAGCTGGACACCAGCGAGTTCGGGACCTTCAAGGGCGTCAGGCCGCACCACCGACCGTAACGAAATCGATCAACTCCTCCACCCGCCCCAGGAGTTGCGGCTCCAGGTCCTTGTACGACCGCACGCACGACAGGATCCGCTGCCACGCCGCGCCGGTGTTCTCCGGCCAGCCCAGCGCCCGGCACACGCCCGTCTTCCAGTCCTGGCCACGAGGGACGGACGGCCACCCCGCGATCCCCACGGACGCCGGCTTCACCGCCTCCCACACGTCGATGTACGGATGGCCGACCACGAGCACATGCTCGCCCGTCACCTCCGCCGCGATCCGGGACTCCTTCGAACCCGGTACGAGGTGGTCCACCAGCACCCCCAGCCGGGCGTCCGGCCCGGGCGCGAAGCCGCGGACGATCGCCGGGAGGTCGTCGACGCCCTCCAGGTACTCCACGACGACGCCCTCGATGCGCAGATCGTCGCCCCAGACCCGCTCGACGAGTTCGGCGTCGTGCCGCCCCTCCACGTAAATGCGCCCGGCGCGCGCGACCCGGGCGCGGGCGCCGGGGACGGCGAGTGAACCCGATGCCGTACGGGCCGGGCCGCTCGGGGCCGGCCGGTTCTGCGGGCGGACGAGCGTGACGACCTTGCCCTCCAGGAGGAAGCCGCGCGGGACCATCGGGAAGACCCGGTGCTTGCCGAAGCGGTCCTCCAGGGTGACCGTCGGGCCCTCGGCGGTCTTCTCACAGCGGATCACCGCACCGCAGAAGCCCGTGCCGACCTCCTCGACGACGAGATCGGGCTCGGCCGGGACCTCCGGCGCGGGCCGCTGCTTCTTCCAGGGCGGGGTGAGATCGGGGCTGTAGCGCTTGCTCTGCATGGGCTCTTTCTACCGGTCGGCGCCCCGGCCCGTGCCGTGCCCGGCCGGTCAGGACGACGGCGGAACGCCGTAGCGGGCGGCCAGGGCGTCCCGCTGGGCGCGGACGAAGGCGGCGTCCACCACGGCGCCGTGGCCGGGCACGTACCGCGCGTCGTCGCCGCCGAGCGCCAACAGCCGGTCCAGCGCGGCGGGCCACTGCCGGGGCAGCGCGTCGGGGCCGGCGTTCGGCTCGCCGGACTCCTCGACCAGGTCGCCGCAGAAGACGATCTCCGCCTCGCCGTGCCGGCCCGGCACCAGGACGGCCAGGTCGTGGGCGGTGTGGCCGGGCCCGACGTTGGCGAGCAGCACCTGCCGGTCGCCGAGCTCGACGGTCAGCTGGCCGTGGACGTGGTGGTGCGGCACGACCAGCAGGTCGGCGGCCTCCGCGGCCGCGTCCCGGTCGACACCGTGCCGGACGGCGTCGTGCCGCAGCGCGTCCTTGTCACGGCGGAACAACTCGGCGAGACCGGCCGCGCCGAACACCGCCACGCCCGCGAAGGCGGCGGTGCCCAGCACATGATCGAAATGCGGGTGGGTGAGCGCGACATGCGTCACTTCCCGGCCCAGCACTCCGCGGATCGACCGGCGCAGGTCCGCGCCGTCGCGCAGGGTCGCGCCGGTGTCGACGATCATGACGCCGGCCGACCCGGCGATCACCCCCACGGTCTCGTCCCAGCCCGGCATACGGCGCCTGGCGACACCGTCACCGAGCCGTTCCCACCCGGCCTCTTCCCAAGCTGTGCGCATACCGAGACGCTAGCTCCATCGCGATAGCGTTGCCCGGCAGACCGCCCGAAGACGGTCATCGGGTGCGTGCTCCGCGCGGCCGCCCTTGCCGTGGTCGTGCTACCCGGCCGTACACTGGCTCAGGGTCTGGCACTCGGCCCGGGTGAGTGCCAGGAGAGACACGAGACGGCGACGGCCGGCTGGAGGTGCGCGGGATGCTCAGTGAACGCAGGCTCGAAGTGCTGCGCGCCATCGTCCAGGACTACGTCGGGACGGAGGAGCCGGTCGGCTCCAAGGCACTCACGGAGCGCCATCAGCTCGGGGTCTCCCCGGCGACCGTCCGCAACGACATGGCGGCCCTGGAGGAAGAGGGCTTCATCGCCCAGCCGCACACCAGCGCCGGGCGGATCCCGACGGACAAGGGCTACCGCCTCTTCGTCGACAAGCTGGCCGGTGTGAAGCCGCTGTCCAGCCCGGAGCGGCGGGCGATCCAGAACTTCCTCGACGGCGCGGTCGACCTCGACGACGTGGTGGGGCGCACGGTCCGGCTGCTGGCGCAGCTGACCCGGCAGGTCGCGGTCGTGCAGTACCCGTCCCTGACGCGGTCCACGGTCCGGCACGTCGAGCTGCTGGCGCTGGCCCCGGCCCGGCTGATGCTCGTCCTGATCACCGACACCGGACGGGTCGAGCAGCGGCTCATCGACTGCCAGACGCCGTTCGCCGAGACCTCGCTGGCGGACCTGCGGGCGCGGCTGAACAGCCGGGTCGTGGGACGTCGTTTCACGGATGTGCCCCAGTTGGTGCAGGATCTCCCGGAGTCCTTCGAGCAGGACGACCGCGGCACGGTCTCGACAGTGCTGTCGGTGTTGCTGGAAACTCTGGTGGAAGAGACCGAAGAGCGGCTGATGATCGGCGGCACCGCCAATCTCACGCGCTTCGGGCACGACTTCCCCCTGACCATCCGTCCCGTGCTGGAGGCGCTGGAGGAGCACGTGGTGCTGCTCAAGCTCCTCGGCGAAGCCAAGGACTCGGGCATGACCGTACGTATCGGGCATGAGAATGCCCATGAAGGCCTGACGTCCACATCGGTCGTCACGGTCGGCTACGGTTCGGGCGACGAGGCAGTCGCCAAACTCGGCGTGGTCGGACCGACCCGCATGGACTACCCCGGAACGATGGGAGCGGTACGCGCAGTGGCACGTTACGTCGGACAAATCCTCGCGGAGTCGTAAGTGGCCACGGATTACTACTCGGTCCTCGGCATCAGCCGTGACGCCTCGCAGGACCAGATCAAGAAGGCCTTCCGTCGGCTGGCGCGCGAGCTGCACCCGGACGTGAACCCGGACCCGAAGACCCAGGAGCGGTTCAAGGAGATCAACGCCGCTTACGAGGTCCTGTCGGATCCGCAGAAGAAGCAGGTCTACGACCTGGGCGGCGACCCGCTCTCGCAGGCCGGCGGCGGTGGCGCGGGCGGCTTCGGGGCCGGCTTCGGCAACTTCTCCGACATCATGGACGCGTTCTTCGGCACGGCTTCGCAGCGCGGTCCGCGCTCGCGCACCCGCCGTGGCCAGGACGCCATGATCCGGCTCGACATCGAGCTGAACGAAGCGGCCTTCGGCACGACCAAGGACATCCAGGTCGACACCGCCGTGGTCTGCACGACCTGCAGCGGCGAGGGCGCCGCCCCCGGCACCTCGGCGCAGACCTGTGACATGTGCCGCGGCCGCGGTGAGGTCTCGCAGGTCACCCGGTCCTTCCTGGGCCAGGTCATGACGTCCCGCCCGTGCCCGCAGTGCCAGGGCTTCGGCACGGTCGTGCCGACGCCGTGTCCGGAGTGCGCCGGCGACGGCCGGATCCGCTCCCGCCGTACGCTGACCGTCAAGATCCCGGCCGGTGTCGACAACGGCACCCGGATCCAGCTCGCCGGCGAGGGCGAGGTCGGCCCCGGCGGCGGCCCGGCCGGCGACCTCTACGTCGAGATCCACGAGCTGCCGCACCCGGTGTTCCAGCGGCGCGGCGACGATCTGCACTGCACGGTCACCATCCCGATGACAGCGGCGGCGCTGGGCACGAAGTGCCCGCTGGAGACGCTGGACGGGGTGGAGGAGATCGACGTCCGGCCCGGTACGCAGTCCGGCCAGTCGATCCCGCTGCACCAGCGCGGTGTGACGCATCTGCGCGGCGGCGGCCGGGGCGACCTGATCGTCCACGTCGAGGTCCAGACGCCGACCAAGCTCGACCCGGAGCAGGAGGAGCTGCTGCGGCGGCTCGCCAAGCTGCGCGGCGAGGAACGCCCCACGGGCCAGTTCCAGCCGGGCCAGCAGGGCCTGTTCTCGCGCCTGAAGGACGCGTTCAACGGGCGGTAGGCGCTCGGCGGCAGCCCGCGCGTGAGCGGGCGGCACGCCGTACGCGAGCAGGCGCGCGCCAGACTGTGAGGTGCCGGGCGGGATACGGAATGCCCGCCCGGCACCTCGGCGTTGTGGCCCCGCAGGGGGCCCTCGCGTCCCCTACGGGATCTGTTCGACTGTCCCTTAAGAGGGCATCTGATCTCGGTAGTTGGTGTTTTGGGATGTTCTTGTGACTGCTGGTGAGGGTGGTCGTTGCATGTCGTGTGAGTGCTCGCCGTTCG